>JBJEOV010000001.1:0-9476 GCA_051880895.1 Ruminococcus sp.
GCAGGAACTTATAAAATAGAGTTTGCCGGCTACGAAACAACCTTTGAAATGAAAATCTAAGAGTAAATCCGCTAAACAAGCAAAACACTAAATCCCGGTTTTACTCCCTCTCTGAGCGTTGACTAAAGCTTATCTGCATATTTTTCAAAAATAAATCCATAATAACCACACAGCATACAGGAGGTTATTATGGATTTTCTTCGTGTTTTTGTAACCGCACCAATCTCGCTTGTTGTGCTTTTTCTGCTTGCAAAGCTGATGGGCAACAAGCAGATGTCCGAGCTTAATATGTTTGACTACATCAACGGCATAACAATAGGCTCGATAGCCGCCGAGCTTGCAACAGGCGAATTTACCGATATTTACGACGGCGTAATGGCTATGGTAATTTATTCCTTCGTTGCAATTTTATTGACCTTGCTTTCGCAAAAGTCGCTTTTGCTCAGACGGTTTATCACAGGCAAGTCAATTATTATTTTTGACAACGGAAAGTTTTATAACAAAAACCTCTCCACAGCCAAAATAGATATTAACGAAATTCTCGTAATGTGCCGTTCAAAGGGATACTTTAATTTTGACGAGGTGCAGACCATTGTTCTCGAAAGCAACGGTCAGCTTTCAATTCTGCCAAAGGATAAAAACCGCCCTCTCACCCCCGACGATATGAAAATAACCGTTATGCAGTCGGGCGTGGAGGCTGTTGTCATTCAGGACGGCAAGGTGCTCAGCAAAAATCTTTCCTCCACAGGTAACAATATGGAATGGCTTAAAAAAGAGCTGAAAAAACAGCACACAAACATAAAGGATGTTTTTATTGCCTTCTGTGACAATAACAACACCCTGAAAATCCATAAAAAGACAAAATCTCAACCCAAAAATGATATTTTTGATTGATTTTTCAAAAAAAATGCAAATTTTCGGAAAAAAACCAAAATTCTGTCACACTCTTGTCACTATTGATATGGTATTATATATGTGTAAGATAAATAACAGCCAAGTGCACAAAAGTTTATAACTCAATTTTTCATAGATATTTTCCTCTCTCTTTAAAATAAGCAACAGCCTGACCGTCAGAGTCGGGCTGTTGTTTTTTGTTTTTATGCAATTTTAAATTCAATATTACCGCTGACGGTAGATACCTCGCATCTTCCGCCCGAGGAGCTATTCGGTACATTAACCGAGCCACTTGTTGTTTTTGTCACAAATTGCTTTTCGGAGAGCAGTGAACCCGATATTCCGCCGCTGATTGTTTTCAGCCAAAGCGACTGCGCATCGCACCTGTCAAGCTCAATTTCACCGCTGGTGCTTTCAAGGCTCATAGCCTTTCCTGCCACCGTATTAATAAGCGATACTTCTCCGCTCGTTGTACCGGCGGTTAAATCTGTGCATACAACATCAGTCAGCTTAATATTTCCGCTTACCGAGTTTGCTCTGAGAGTGTCTGCTGATTTCACACCGGAAATTCTGACATTTCCGCTTGTCGATTCGGCTGTCAGACCTTGCGGAGCAGTATTTTCAATATAAACCTCGCCGCTGGTTGATTTTGCGCTAAGCGCCTCTTTTACATCAGCCTTAAACCTGACATCACCGCTGGTACTCTCCGCCCTTGCGGTATTAAGGAAACCTATATTTTTGTGCGTTGCCGCTTTTACTCCAAGCCCTTCAATTTCTCCATTTCTTCCTTATCAACCTTGATGTAACCGTCCTTTACAATCTTGCACTGCTTGACATTGTAGGTTTTTGCAGGAGCTTCGGGAGGGGTGTTGTTGAGCTTGACCTTTAAGGTGCGGGCAATAAGGTTGTTTTCCACCACAAGTCCCTTGCCGTCGGGAGTGTTGACGATTGCGCCCACCTTAGGCGTTTTTTTGAGCAAATCGGTGTACGCCTCCTGCTCATATTTCAGACAGCACATAAGTCTTCCGCAGGTGCCTGAAATTTTAACGGGCGAAAGCGAAAGTCCCTGCTCCTTAGCCATTTTTATTGAAACAGGCTGAAACTCGCCCATAAAGCTTGCACAGCAGAAGGGCTTGCCGCATACGCCCAGACCGCCGAGCATTTTTGCCTCGTCACGCACGCCTATCTGCCTTAGTTCAATTCTTGTTCTGAACACAGACGCAAGGTCCTTTACCAGCGCTCTGAAATCAACCCTGCCGTCTGCGGTAAAGTAAAACAGAATTTTACTGTTGTCAAAGGTACATTCAACGCTGACAAGCTTCATCTCCAGCTTGTGATTGGCTATCTTCTGCTCGCAGATTCTGTATGCCTCCTTTTCCCTGAGCTTATTTTCCTCAAGGTGACGAAGGTCGCTTTCGGTTGCAATTCTGATAAGCGGCTTGAGCGGATGCGCAAGTTCCTCATCAGCCACGATTTTGTTCGGGGTGGCAACCTTACCGCACTCAATTCCTCTTGCGGTTTCCACAATTACCATATCGCCGGTGTTAAGCTTATTATCAAGCGGATCAAAGTAATAAACCTTGCCGACCTCTTTAAATCTGACTCCGATTACCTCTGCCATATTATCCTCCTGTACTCTCCGCTCAGAAAGGCGGAAAGCAAATCCATATTTATATTCTGCGGTATTTTCTGCCTTGCAAGCTCGGTTGCCCCTACAAGCTGCAAAGCCATACCCGTTGTTATTCTTTTACTGAGTTTCTGAGCAAGCTCAGCGTCTATTCTCGCATCAATTCCCCGTGCACAGGCTATGCAATCTCTGAAAATCACGGTAAGCACGGCAAGCGTTTCGTCTGCAAGCCTTCTGTCTGAAAAAGCCGAAAGCGCCGACAAAAGCTCCCATTCGCTCGGAGCAACCGTACCGAGCGCCACAGCCCTTGCAAGCTCGAGCGATTCGGGCGAATAGCCCTCGTCACCCTTTACCGTCAGCACCGTACAGCGTGACAGTATGGTGTTAAGCAGTCCTCTTGAATTTTTGCAAAGCAGCAAAAACAGCGAAGCCTGCGGCGGCTCTTCAAGCAGCTTTAAAAATGAATTCTGCACCACGGGCGAAAGCCTTGTATCTGCATTTCTGAACACAAAAGCCTTTATATCCGCCTCGTTAGGGCGAATGCTTGCATTTTCAATAATGTCACGCATCTGCTCAATGGAATAGCTCTGCGATTTTTTCTCGGGAAAAGCGTAGTAAATATCGGGGTGCGCCTGTTCCCTTGCCTTAATGCACTGGTCGCATTTTCCGCAGGGCTTGTTGTCCTCTCTGCACACCGCCCTCATAGTAAGAAACAGCGCAAGCCTTTCGCATTTTTTGGTATCTGCGCCCTCAATTACTATTGCGTGGGGTTGCCTGTTCTGCGAATACAGGCTGTCAAGCCTTTGCTTTAAGCCCTCATCAAACTCAAAATCCGAGTAATTCACCCTTTCGCCTCCCGACCTTTTTAGTATAACACAAAAATGTTTATAATGCTACAAAAATCATTTTACAGCTACGGTATTGGTAACAATTTCACCGTTATCGGTAATGTCAATTATGCCGTAGCTTGCCATATATCCTCCGCAGCTGCCGGGGTTAAGAATATAGAGTCCGTCCTCATACAGAGAAATTGCCGAATGAGTATGTCCAAAGCAAAGAATATCCGCCTTTGCCTCTCTTGCGGCGCACATAATGGTATAAAGTCCCACCTTGGCATTATACAGATGACCGTGGGTGATAAAAATAGTTTTTCCGTTAATTCTCAGGGTTTCGGTTGCAGGGAGAAAGCTGTTCCAGTCGCAGTTGCCACGCACGCCCACTATCATCTTGTCCTTTACAGTTTCCTTTAAATAGCGCACCTGCTCCTCACCGTCGCCGCAGTGAATAATCACCTCGGCGGTCGGCTGCTGATTTACAGCCTTCATCATTCTGTTAAAATCACCGTGAGTATCAGACAAAACAAGTATTCTCATAAATACCTCCGTAAATGGTAGTGTTATATAAAACCGAAAAGCTGCATATTATTATCTGAGGTGTTTATATGGCTGAAAATAAGAATATGCAGGATATACTCAGACAGATGTCGCAGCAGCTCAGGCTTTCGGAAAACGAGCTGAAAACCGCCGCTCAGAGCGGCAATGCACAGGATATTCTAAAAAATGCCGACAGCAAAACCCAACAAAAGGTTGAAAAAATATTAAGCGATCCGCAAAAGACAAAGGAGCTTCTTGAAAGTCCTCAGGCTAAAGCAATAATAGAAATGCTGAGAAAGGGGAAATAAAACCCGCTATGGCAGATATTCAGGATAAAATAAACGAAATACTCAGCAATCCCGAGGCTTTGCGTCAGGTGCAGAGCCTCGGCGAGCAGCTTGGTCTTACTCAGAACGCCCCCGAAAAGCCAAAGCCGCCCGAACCGAAAAACGGGCTTTCCCTGCCGACAGATTTTTTAAACGGCGACATTGCAAAAAGTCTTTTAAAAATCCTGCCTGCCATTCAGTCAATCGGCGGCGAGGACGATACCACAAGGCTTTTACACGCTCTTCGTCCGTTTTTATCCGCAGAACGGCAGGAAAAGCTCGATAAAGCCGAAAAAATGCTCAAGCTGTTTAAAATTCTGCCCTTGCTTAAGGATGTAAATATATTCTGACCATCCGACAAAACCACAACAAAGAGGTGATTATTTGGCGTCGTTTGAAGAGGAGGCTCTGCGCAGAGCACAGCAGCTGCACTCCCGTCCCCGTCAGCCCGAGCCTGAAAAAAGGCAAAGACCGCCCGAGCCAAAGCCCGATGAATCCGCTGCAAAATCCGAAATAAAGCCTCAGAGCAAGCCGCAGACTCAGCAAAAAAGCCTGATAGATTTTCTGCTTGCCGACAAAGAGCAAAGCCTGATTCTGCTATTACTTCTTCTGCTTTCGGGCGAAAAAGCCGACCCGTCGCTTTTGCTTGCGCTGATGTATTTACTAATGTAACTTTACCTTACCTGGCCGTTGCCTCTTATGATAAATTTGCAGCTTGTCAGCTCGTTAAGTCCCATAGGACCTCTTGCGTGGAGCTTTTGTGTGGAAATTCCGATTTCTGCGCCGAGTCCGAATTCTCCGCCGTCCGTAAAACGGGTTGATGCGTTTACATACACCGCTGCCGAGTCAACGCAGGCGGTAAATTTATTTGCGCTGTTGTAGTCGCTTGTAATAATGCTCTCGCTGTGACCAGTGCTGTATTTTGCGATATGCTCTATTGCGTCATCAAGGCTGTCAACAACCTTAACGGCAAGTATATAGTCGAGAAATTCCCTTGCATAGTCCTCCTCGGTGGCAGGTACAACGCTGTCGCCGAGGATTTTCCTTGTTTCTTCGCAGCCCCTCAGCTCAACATTTTTTGTATCGAGCATTTTTTTGATTTCGGGTAATGCCCTTTGTGCAATATTCTTATGCACAAGTATGGTTTCAATCGCATTGCACACAGACGGGCGGGAGGTTTTGGCATTAAATATAATGCCAGCCGCCATCTCAACATCTGCGCTCTCGTCAACATAAATATGGCAGTTGCCCACGCCCGTTTCAATTACAGGCACCTTTGCGTTTTCAACAACCGAGCGAATCAGTCCTGCTCCTCCTCTCGGAATAAGCACATCGAGGTACTCGGACAGCTGCATAAGCTCGGTTGCGCTCTGCCTTGAGGTATCCTTTACAAGCGCAATACAATCCCTCGGAAAGCCGACGCTTTCAACAGCGTTTCTCATAATCTCGGAAATAGCAAGGTTTGAGTTTATAGCCTCCTTGCCGCCACGCAGAATTACTGCACTGCCTGCTTTAAGGCAAAGTGCGGCGGCATCTGAGGTAACATTCGGGCGAGCCTCAAAGATGATGCCGATAACACCCATAGGAACTCTCACCTTTTCAATGGCAAGTCCGTTTTTGAGAGTTCTGCCCTCAAGCACTGCTCCAATCGGGTCGGCAAGCTTCGCCACCTGCTCCACGCCGTCAGCCATACCGCAGATACGCTCCTCGCTCAGCCTTAACCTGTCGAGCAATGACTCGGTAAGACCTGCCTTTTTGCCGTTTTCTATATCAATTTCATTTGCCTTTATAATTTCCTCTGAGTTTTCACGCAATGCTCTTGCAATAGCTAAAAGCGCCTCGTCCTTTTTACTTCCTGCAGTACGCAGAAATACCGAGGCTTTCTTTGCGTTTGCACCCATAATTTCAAGCTGCGTCATATCAATTCCCCTTTCTTGCAAGGAACTTTGTTCCCACATTCATTCCGTCAAATACATAGTAAAGCACATTCGGATTTGCGCCGTTCACAATGTGGCACTCAACCCCACGCTGAGTTGCGTAATCGGCTGCGTGCAGCTTTGTAATCATACCGCCCGTACCCCTGTTTGAGCCTGTGCCTGCCGCCATTTCAAAAATCTCGGGCGAAATTCTGCCCACCACATCAATCTTGTTTGCGTTTGGATTTGTGCGTGGGTTATCGTCATAAAGACCGTCTATATCGGTAAGGATAACAAGCCTGTCTGCGCCGACAAGACCTGCAACAATCGCCGAAAGCATATCGTTGTCGCCGAAATTGTTACCTTCAAGCTCATCAATGGCAACGGTGTCGTTCTCGTTGATAACAGGAATAATATTCATACTGAGCAGCTCGTCAATCGTGTTGATTACATTCTGCTTTTTCTGCTCGGTTTCAACCGCATAGCGAGTAAGGAGAATCTGAGCGACCGAGTGGTTGTACTCGCCGAACAGCTTGTCATACATAAACATAAGCTCGCACTGACCTATAGCCGCAAGAGCCTGCTTTTTCTTGGTTTCAGAGGGGCGCACCGAAAGACCTGCCTTGCCCATTCCGACCCCGATTGCGCCCGAGGACACAAGAATTATCTGCTCGCCGCTGTTCTGCAAATCTGCAATCACCTTGCAGAGCGACTCAATGCGGCGGTAATTGATTTTTCCGTTTTCGTATGTAAGGGTAGAAGTGCCGACCTTGATTACGGTAAGCTTTTTTTCCATTTTATACTTCACCTGTTTCTGAGATTATTTATTCTGAGATTATTTATAATATTATATCACACTTAAGCCTTGAATTACAACAAAATTTACACAAATGTACAAGCTCTTTTTTGCAGAAATTTCATCAAAACTGTTAATTTGTATTGACAAAACCGCCTTAAAATAATAAAATTATAGTATATCTTACTAATTCAGTATTTTACCTACCTGAAAGGAGTACAACAAAATGAAAAAATATGCATTCGGTGTTGATATAGGCGGCACAACAATCAAGCTCGGCTTGTTTGAAACCTCGGGAGAGCTGCTCGAAAAGTGGGAAATCCCGACCAGAACGCAGGAAAACGGCACATACATTCTCAACGATATTGCCGAGGCTGTAGCGGCAAAGCTTGCAGAAAAAAATATCGGCGAAAAAGAGGTTGAGGGTATAGGTGTAGGCGTGCCCGGACCTGTGGGTGACGACGGCACTGTTTACAAGTGCGTAAACCTCGGCTGGAGCGTGTTTAATGTTGCCATTGAGCTTGAGCGAAAGACAGGCTTTAAGGTTAAGGTCGGCAACGACGCCAATGTTGCGGCTCTCGGCGAGATGTGGCAGGGCGGCGGCAAGGGCTACAAAAACCTTGTAATGGTAACCCTCGGCACAGGCGTAGGCGGCGGCGTTATCATCAACGAAAAAATCATCCCCGGCAGCGACGGTGCGGCTGGCGAAATCGGACATCTCAGAGTTAAGGACAGAGAGCCTGAGGCTTGCGGCTGCGGCAATCACGGCTGTCTGGAGCAGTACGCATCTGCAACAGGTATTGCAAGAGTAACTAAAAAATATCTTGAGGAGCACGACGACGAAACCGTACTCAGAAACACCCCCGAGCTTACCGCAAAGGCAATATTTGACGCCGCAAAGCTCGGCGATGAGGTTGCGCTCAAAATGGTTGACGAAACGGCAAAAATTCTCGCAAAGGGACTCTCGCTTGTTGCCTGTGTGGTAAATCCGCAGGTATTTGTAATCGGCGGCGGAATGTCAAAGGCAGGCGATTTCCTCATTGAGCAGGTGCAGAAGTATTATCAGGAATTTGCCTTCCACGCTTGCAGAAACACCTTCTTCAAGCTTGCAGACCTTGGCAATGACGCAGGTATTTACGGCTGTGTAAGAATGATAATAAAATAATTTAAATTTTTTCATACGCAAATTCGCCCGACTTCAGTGTGACGCTGAGGTCGGGCTGTTTTATTCTTAATCGCTTGCATATATTTCCTTTATCTGTTATAATACGCCTGTAAAGGAACGGTGGCGGCTGTTTCGACTCCCTTGTGAAAGGGGGTGTTTATACAAATGGTTGATGTAATTCTTTTACTTACCTTTGTAATTGTAATAAAAGCAGTTGAAGCTTTTATTGAAAAAATAAACAAGAAATAACCGCCCTGTACTGCATATACAAGGCGGTTAAATAAATAATATATCGTCTATGCGAAACAGCTAAAGCCGTTTCTTTACACTATTATATTATCACACTAATTGCATTATGTCAATCATCAGCCGCAGACTTTTCTGCGGTTTTTTATTGCATAATCCGACTTTGTCTTGCATATTCGCAGAGCATTTGCTATAATATGCCTGTAAAGGAACGGTGGCGGCTGTTTCGACTCCCTTGTGAAAAGGGGGGTGTTTATTCCGATGGCAGAGATTACATATTTAATCGCATTTGCTATTGTATTAGTGGCTCTTAACGAAGTCATTAAGAATATAAAAAAGAAATAACCGCCCTGTGTTGCAGACAGAGCGGTTATAAATTATAACTAAAACTTGTGTGTGAAACAGCTAAAGCCGTTTCTTTACACTATTATATTATCACACTAATTGCATTATGTCAATCATCAGCCGCAGACTTTTCTGCGGTTTTTTATTGCATAATCCGACTTTGTCTTGCATATTCGCAGAGCATTTGCTATAATATGCCTGTAAAGGAACGGTGGCGGCTGTTTCGACTCCCTTGCGAAAGGGGGTGTATATTCCGATGGCAGAGATTACATATTTAATCGCATTTGCTATTGTATTATTGGCTCTTAACGAAGTCATTAAGAATATAAAAAAGAAATAACCGCCCTGTGTTGGTACCACAAGACGGTTTAAAAAATAAATTGTTTTTGTAATGTAGCGAAACAGCTAAAGCCGTTTCTTTACACTATTATATTATCACACTAATTGCATTATGTCAATCATCAGCCGCAGACTTTTCTGCGGTTTTTTATTGCATAATCCGACTTTGTCTTGCATATTCGCAGAGCATTTGCTATAATACACCTGTAAAGGAACGGTGGCGGCTGTTTCGACTCCCTTGTGAAAGGGGGTGTTTATCTGCTATGACCGAAGTAATTATTTTACTTACATTCGTAATAGTAATAAAGGCTGTTCAGGCTTTTATTGATGATATAACAAAGAAATAACCGCCCTGTGTTCGCATCACAGGACGGTTAAAAACATTTAACAAAACTGTAGCGAAACAGCTAAAGCCGTTTCTTTACACTATTATATTATCACACTAATTG
>JBJEOV010000001.1:9576-23800 GCA_051880895.1 Ruminococcus sp.
ATAAAGGCTGTTCAGGCTTTTATTGATGATATAACAAAGAAATAACCGCCCTGTGGTTGCGACACAAAGCGGTTAAACTTAAAAATTAACCCTGCGTAGCGAAACAGCTAAAGCCGTTTCTTTACATTATTATATTATCACACAAAATACTTTATGTCAATATTGCAGGTGCAGACTTTTTTGCGTCTGTTTTTTTATTTTGTGCAAAAACAGGCTGAATAAGCGGCACTAAGTCTATTCACGGTATAAAAATTTAAAATACCTTTGACAAAAATTCCTTTAGCCTGTCGTTCTTCGGATTTGAAAAAAATTCCTGCGGTGGAGCCTGCTCAACAATTACGCCGTTGTCAACAAACACAACCTTTGTGCCCACCTCACGGGCAAAGCCCATTTCGTGGGTTACAACAACCATTGTCATTCCATCCTTGGCAAGTCTTTTCATTACCTCGAGCACCTCGCCGACCATTTCGGGGTCGAGAGCAGATGTAGGCTCGTCAAAAAGCATTACCTCTGGGTTCATACACAAGGCACGGACTATTGCAACACGCTGTTTCTGTCCGCCCGAAAGCTGGGACGGATAATCGTTTGCTCTGTCGGCAAGTCCTACACGCTCAAGCAGAGCCATTGCCTCCTTTGTTGCCTCTTCCTTGCTCTTTTTAAGCAGCTTTACAGGACCGAGAATCATATTCTTAAGTACCGTCATATGAGGAAAAAGGTTGAACTGCTGGAAGACCATACCCATTTTTCTGCGGTGAAGGTTGATGTCAACCTTTTTGTCGCTGAGGTCAACTCCATCAAAAATAATTTTACCGCCTGTAGGCTCTTCAAGAAGATTAAGACAGCGTAAGAATGTTGATTTGCCCGAGCCTGACGCACCGATAACCACCATTACATCGCCCTTGTGAATTTCGGCGTTGATGCCCTTTAGCACTTCGTTTTCGCCAAAGGATTTCTGCAATCCCTCGACCTTTATCAATACATCATTAGTGGTCACTGCTGCGCAGCCTCCTTTCAAGCTTTTTGAGGAAGTATGTTAAAATCAATACGATAACAAGGTAAATCAGCGCAACAGAAATGAGCGGGAAAAACGCCTCGTAGGTTCTTGAGCGGATAAGGTTGCCCACATAGGTCAGATCCTGAAGCGCAACATAGCCTGCAACCGAGGTTTCCTTGACAAGCACAATAAACTCGTTGCCGAGCGCAGGCAGAATGTTCTTGAATGCCTGAGGAATAATGATGTGGAGCATTGTGCTTTTGTAATCAAAGCCGAGCGAACGGCTTGCCTCAAACTGCCCCTTGTCTATCGACATAATGCCCGAACGCACAATTTCAGCCACATATGCGCCCGAGTTGATGCCGAAGGCAAGCACAGCCGCAACTATTCCGTCTCGTGACGAGGCAAAAATGATGTAGTACATAATCATAAGCTGAATTACCACAGGCGTACCTCTGATAACGGTAATGTATATATTGCACAGAGCATTCAGAAATTTAAGCAGATAATCCGATGGCTTTCTGCACTTTTTGCCGAGCAGGTTCTTGTCGTAGGTCGAGCGTACCATGGCAATCAGAAAGCCGAGAATAATGCCGATAACGGCGGCAACGAGAGTGATTTCAATCGTTACCCCAAGACCCTTTAGAAACTGCAGCCAGCGGTCGTCTTTAATAAAGGTTTTCTGAAAGCTTGCAGCCATTTCCTGAAAAAATTGATCCATATGTTAAATCCCTTTATATATCAGAAAAGCAGCTTTTTCGGCTGCCTTTCCTGAATTATTGATTATTCCTTAACTATAATTACCTGAGTAGCTGTTGTGTAGCTGTCAGAGAAGTTGATAGCCTGCAATCTCTCCTCGGTAACAGTCATACCTGCCATACCGAAGTCAGCCTTGCCTGTCTGAACAGCAGTGATGATAGAATCAAAATCCATATCGTCAATAACGAGCTTGTAGCCGAGCTTATCGCAGATAGCCTGAGCCATTGATGCGTCAATACCTACAACAGTTTCGCCCTCATAATACTCATAAGGCTCAAAGAATGCGTTTGTAGCCATATGAAGCTCACCGTTAGGATACTCTGTTCCCTCAGGGGTTACATAAGGAGTTTTGCCCTTAGTAGCGTCGCCGATAAAGTTGTTAATAATAGACTCTGTAGTACCGTCGTTTTTAAGCTTTGCAAGAGCGGTGTTGATTTTGCCGAGAAGCTCTGTGTTTTCCTTAGCTACGCAGATTGCGTAATCCTCCTGTGCAAACGGCTCGTCAAGAATTTTAAGACCTTTGTTTGCGGCAACGAAAGCCTTTGCAGGCTCGTTGTCAATGATAACGCAGTCAACCTTGCCCTGTGTAAGAGCGAGAACAGCGTCTGCGCCCTTGTTAAAACGCTCGATTGTTGAGCCCTGACTCTCATAATCACTTGCGTAAATGTCGCCTGTTGTACCAAGCTGAACGCCGATTTTTGCGCCCTCAAGATCTTCAACGCTTGCAACAGTCTTTGTTTCTTCGGTTGTTGACTCTGTACCAGAGGTTGTACTTCCGCCGCAAGCGGCAAGTAACATTGAAGCCGAGCAGATTGCGGCTGCAAGTGCCAGTGAAATAATTTTTTTCATAATAATCCCCTTTTCTTTTTTAAAAATAATACATCTATATAATAGTAATACAAAATCAGAAATAAATCAAGTAAAAACCGCAAGATAAATTTACTAATTTCGATAAAATATCCGCATATTTTCTATCCGCATCAATAAAAAAGCAGAGCAATATTTATATAGTAATTACTGCTCTGCAAAATTATGTGATTTTTATGGTTATAATTTATGAAACACAAAAAGATACTCGTGAGCTATCAGCAAAAAATTATATTTTACGCTGTTTGTTTTCCAATAACCTGTAGCACGGCAATTATGCTGCTCCTTTATTATAAGCTCTTTTAATGTAAAACCTGCGTTTTGAAAAATTTTCATAACCTCAAAGCTCATAGGTATCATATGCCCTTTTTGCCTTGTATCACCCATAAGAACAGCACAAAATTTACCTTTTTTGAGCACCCTGTAGCATTCATCTGCAACAGGTTTCATCTGCTCAAGAAAATCCGCAACTTTAAGTTGCGATAAATCGTTTTCCAAGCCGTCACTATATTTAATAATATCGGCATATGGCGGATGTGTGCAGATTAAATCTATACTTTCATCGTCAATAAAGTCAAGATTTCTTGCATCGCCTTTTCTTATATATTATTCAAAATGATTTAGCAACTTACAAATTAACTTTATGATAATGACCTCGTTCTAAAAATTCAATGTATCCCTTATCTCTCAACAGTTGCAGTTGCTGTCGGATTTTTGCCTCTATATGGTTATTATTTATATGCTTATTTTTCAACACTTCTACAAATTCATAAATATCATTTAAATAAAAATCCGATTTTGGAATTTCATTTATACAGTTAAGTACATCAAACAACCAACCTCTATTTTCAATATTATTTGTTTGCATATTTTTTATTGATTTATATGTATATATAACATCATTTTTGTTGCGTAAATGTTGCTGGTTGATAATTTGAATCCGCCCTTGTTTTGGAATATCGCTAATAAGAATATTGCAACCAATCCATCCTGCTCTTCTTGCATTTTTTGAAAGAGGTTTTCTCTTTTCAATTATTTCCGGTGTAAAAAAGAATTTAGGTATTATTAAAAGGTTTGATACTTGTAAATCTTTCGTATATTGCATAATGAACAAATCGGGATTGCTAATACTCGTAATTCGTTCAATCATTGTTGAGTATGCACCGTCATTTATTTTTTTGCCAATGTTGTTTCCTTTTGCTTTTAATTCAAATATTTCACCACAAAAATCACAACAAAAATCTGCTACGGGCTTATTGTTTTTTAACTTATGCAAATGGGGATTACCGCAGTTAGGACAGTATATATTGTCACAAAGCCAAGTTTCGCTCATAACTCTAATTTTTTGCGAATTGCTTTTGTAATTATTTGCGATAGATGTATTAAAACTAAAGTCCATTAAAATTCAATCCATTCAATGCCATCAACTTTTTTATCATTAGTAATTGCTAATCTTTTGCTTATTAAATAGCCCGGCTCTAAAACCAATTCCCCTTTATCGTATTTTTCTTTTGCAAAATTAACAGCTTCTTCATATGTATTTGCTTCAATAGTAAAATTTTCAGAAACTACTTCTTCTATTGTCAATTCAAAAAGCAAACAAATCACCTTTCCTAAAGTTTATTTAATATATCATTACAAGATTTTAATGATCTGAATTACTTGCAACAACAGCACCTTCTTTTGAATACTGTCAATAAATCTTGATAATCTGATTTGTTCATTATCATCAAAATCCTTTGATGAATACGAAGTAAATGACGATGTTTTATTTAGTGGGCGATAAGGCGGATCTATATAAACAAATGTTTCTTTATTTATAAAATTTTCGCACTTGCTATAATCACCGCATATTATATTAACATTTTGCAACATCAAACTGGTTTTCCTCAGATTATCTTCATCACAAATCAAAGGATTTTTATATGAGCCAATAGGCACATTAAAATCACCGTGTTTATTTACCCGATACAACCCGTTAAAACAAGTTTTATTTAAAAATATAAATAAAACGGCTATTTCTAATTCATTGTTTTTATCTGTTTCATTTTTCAGCAGATTATAATTATCCCTATTTTTACTGAATATTATTTTTCTTTGTTCTAAATCCGAATTAGTATATTCATTATGTAATTCGGATAATCTGCCAATCAAGCTGTCAATATTACTTTTAATTTGATTATATGTAATAATCAGTTCTTTGTTTATATCATTTATCAATACCTTTTCGGGCATATAATTTGCCAATATATCAAATAAAACAGCTCCTCCGCCAACAAAAGGCTCGCAATAGCATTTTATATTTGACGGATATTTCTCTCTTATTTCGCTTATTATCTGACTTTTTCCGCCGGCCCATTTTACAAACGGCTTTGTCTTTATATACATAAAATCACTCACAAATAAGATATACATTCTATTTATATAATAACAAATATACTATTCTTTATCAAGAAAAAGTTTAATAAAAAAGCAGAGCAATATTTTTATAGTAATTACTGCTCTGCAAAATTAAGTGATTTTTAACTATAAATTCACCTTGAGTTCTGTGTTCTGTCTGTCCTGCCTGTGCTCCTCGCTGACGGTTTTGTAAAGTCTGTTTCCGCTCCAGCGGCTGTTGTCGGGAGTGAGGGCGCACATCAGGGGCATTTTTCTTATGCCGTTGTTTTCAAGCTTTCTGAGCATCACATTCAGGGTAAGGTACGGAAAATCCTTTATAACCATAAGCTCGCCGTCAAAAGCCGGAAAATCATCGGGCAGCGGTTCTATGTCTTTCAAGCCGAAAAGTGTGCCGACCGGCTTTGAAAAATCCTTTTTTACCGCAATTTTAACGGGAATTTTCATTGACAAGAGTACATTTCTTACGGCTTTCAGCCTTTCGCCCTTGTAATTATAAAGAAGTACAGCCTCGTTCACACAAAATCACCTCAGAATGCAATTAATTGTATTTTTCAAGGGAAACCTCGATGATTTTTTCGCAGAGCGACGGATAATCAATGCCCTCTGCCGCCGCCTCCTGAGGGAGCAGGCTTGTGGGAGTCATACCGGGGAGAGAATTTGCCTCAAGGCAGTATGCCTCGCCTGTTTTGTCAAGAATAAAGTCAATTCTTGCATAGCTTTGCAGATTGAGAGCCTTAAAAGCCGACTCAGCCGCTCTGCGGAGAATATCGTCCTCGCTCGCTGTAATATCGGCAGGGCAGATTTCGTCTGTTGCTCCTGCCTGATACTTAGCCACATAGTCGTAAAAGCCTGTTTTGGGGATAATCTCAATCGGGGGTAAGGCTCTGCCGCCGATAACGCCCACAGAGAACTCTCTGCCCTCAACAAATTGCTCTACCACGATTTCCTTTTCGTACTTCAAAGCCTCTTTGACCGACTTCAAAAATTCGGCTCTGTTTTCAGCCTTTGTAATGCCCACGCTTGAGCCGCCCGAGCAAGGCTTTACAACGCAGGGGTAATCGCTCCAGTCCTCTGCGTCCTCTGCCGACTTGTAAACTCTGCCGGCAGGAGTGGTAACCATATTCTGAATAAGCACACTCTTTGTAAGAGCCTTGTTCATTGCAAGCGCAGAGCCGAGATAGCCCGAGCCTGTGTACTTAATTCCGAAAAGGTCGAGGGTTGCCTGAATCTGACCGTTTTCGCCCTCGCCGCCGTGGAGCGCAAGATATGTAATGTCTGCCTCAGAGCAGATTTCAATAACATTCATTCCGATAAAGCGTGAAGATTTATCAAGTCGTTCTTCCCTGACAGTATCAAGGTCGGGAATTTCCGTGCCGACTCCGAGACTGTCGGTAAAGCTGTAATTATTCTTGAAGAGAGCGTCAATATCGCAGAAATTCTCTTCATATCCCATAAACACATCAAGTAAAACTACCTCGTGACCCTTTTCACGCAGAGCCGAGGCAACCTTGATGCCCGACGATATTGAAACATCACGCTCTGTACTTAATCCGCCTGCAAGAACAACAATTCTCATAATAACTTTTTCTCCCATAAAATAATATGATTATCCGAAAATACCGGTCTGTTATCAGAACATAAAGCTGTTTAAGCCCCAATACTCGACCTCGTCATATTTTACATAGCATCTGCTGCCCGAAACACCGTATGACTGCATAATTTTGCAGATGCTTTCCGTAGTCTTTGCATAGCCCTGTTTATCGGCTTTGCCCAGCAGCTTTACCTCAACTATAGCAACAGGCTCGTCGCTGTTTCCCTGAAAGCTCATCTTTATTCCGTCGTTTACGGCGCACATAACATAAGCCTCGCTTTTTCCGATAGCCGTAAGCGAGCCTGAAAGCTCCTTCATAAGCCTGTCTGCTGTCTGTTTTTCAAATTCAACATTTGTTTTAACATCTATAAAAGGCATAAAATCTGTCCTCTCGTAATTCTAATCATATACTAATTAATTATAATACGCTGCTTAAGCTAAAGCAAGGATTTTTTGCGCTTGTAATAAAGTTTATAAAAAGCGTTTTTTATATCTCTTTAAAAGCAAAATATTTTTGTCATTTTGCATATTAATACAGAAAAGTATTATTAAAAATAACTAACCTTTTTTACTCATATTTTTTATAAAAACTATGAATTTCCTGTTGCACTCTATAAAATAATTTGATATAATAAAATTTAATAACAAACAATTCTGAGAAAAGGAAAATGGAGGATAGTTTATGTTGAATACAGATTACAATCAGAAATTCGGCAAAGAGGGACTTACCTTTGACGATGTTCTTCTCATTCCGGGCGAGTCGGATGTAGAGCCGAAAAATGTTGACATTTCAACAAATCTTACAAAAAATATTAAGCTTAACACTCCTGTTGTTACTGCTGCAATGGACACGGTAACCGAAACCGAAATGGCTATTGCTATTGCCAGAGAGGGCGGTATCGGTGCTATTCACAAGAATATGAGCATTGAAAAGCAGGCTGATCAGGTTGACCGTGTTAAGAGAAGTGAAAACGGTGTTATTGCAAATCCGTTCTTCCTTTCTCCCGAAAATACAGTGCGTGACGCAAACGACCTCATGGCAAAATACAAGATTTCAGGCGTGCCAATCTGCCGTGACGGCAAGCTTGTCGGCATCATCACAAACCGTGACCTCCGCTTTATGACAGGCGCAGACTTCAATCAGCCGATTGCAAGCGTTATGACCTACGAAAGCCTTGTTACCGCTCCCGTAGGCACAACTCTTCAGCAGGCTCAGGAGATTCTGCGCAAGCACAGAATCGAAAAGCTCCCGCTTGTAGGCTCAGACGGCAGCCTTAAGGGACTTATTACAATCAAGGATATTGAAAAATCGGTGCAGTATCCTAACTCTGCCCGTGACGAAAAAGGCAGACTCCTCTGCGGTGCGGCTATCGGCGCAACAGCTGATGTACTCGACAGAGTAGCGGCTCTTGTTGAGTCGCAGGTCGATGTTCTCTTCCTCGACTCTGCACACGGTCACAACTCAAACATCATAAAGACTGTAGCCAAGGTAAAGAAGGCTTATCCGAATATTCCGCTCGTTGCAGGCAACATAGCCACAGCCGAGGCGGCAAAGGCACTCATTGACGCAGGCGCAGACACAGTAAAGGTTGGTATCGGTCCCGGCTCTATCTGCACTACAAGAATTGTTGCAGGCATCGGCGTTCCGCAGATTACCGCTATTTATGACGCAGCTTGTGAGGCGTCAAAGTACGGCGTACCTGTAATTGCAGACGGCGGCATCAAGTACAGCGGCGATATCGTTAAGGCTCTCGCCGCAGGCGGCAGCGTGGTAATGGTCGGCTCGCTTGTAGCAGGCTGCGAGGAAAGCCCCGGCGAAAACGAAATCTATCAGGGCAGACAGTTCAAGGTTTACCGTGGTATGGGCAGCCTTGGCGCAATGGGCAAGGGCAGCTCGGACAGATACTTCCAGGCAAGCAACAACAAGTTTGTTCCCGAGGGCGTTGAAGGACGAGTACCTTACAAGGGTGCGCTCGGCGACACAATCTATCAGCTTATGGGCGGTCTCAAGTCAGGAATGGGTTACACGGGCTGTGCGTCCATTTCAGAGCTTCACCAAAAGGCTAAGTTCGTCAGAATTTCGGGCGCAGGACTTCGTGAAAGCCACCCGCACGATATTCAGATTACAAAAGAAGCTCCTAACTACTCGTTTAACGGCTGATTATAAATTAAAAAATATTACCGCCTGATGTTATGTCAGGCGGTATTTTTGCAGTTTTTGTGTGTAAAACAATCCGACTATCATTATTAACAAGCTGAACTGTAATTTATTGTTTTTATTACGCTAAATTATGGTTTTCTTGCATAGAAGCTAATAATTCAGCTTTGTTAAGGACATGCAAAAATATTGTGTGGAAAATATTTTATTTTTGAAAAATGTTATAAAAATATTGCATTTTTAAAAATATATGTTACAATATAGGTGAAATATTTCACAGGAGGTGTTTATCGATGGCATACCAGATTAGTGATGATTGCATCAAGTGCGGAGCTTGCGCTGAGGAGTGTCCTGTAAGTGCAATTTCTGAGGGCGATGACAAGTATGTTATTGACGCAGATGCTTGTGTAGAGTGTGGAACTTGCGAGGCTACTTGCCCTGTAGGAGCACCGTCACAGGAATAAGCTGATACTTATTGAATTTTTAAAAACAGCAAGGATTTTTCCTTGCTGTTTTTTGTTTAAAATGATATAATTATAGAATAATCGGATTCGGAGGAAAATATGAGCGAAAGACCAGAGCTTGATAAAAATACGGACAGCAAGACTTTCAGAGAATTTTATTACTTAAAGGAAGAGCTGGTGGATTTCTGCCGCAGGTACGGCTTGCCGACCTCGGGAGGAAAATTGGAGATTACAGAGAGAATTGCTCATTTTCTCGACACAGGCGAGGTGCTGAGCGCAAAGAAGGCTCAGAAAAAATCACCGCTTGCAGGAGAGATAAAAACAGATACGAAAATTGAGCCTGACTTTGTCTGCTCGGAAAAGCACAGGGCTTTTTTTAAGGAGCATATAGGGAACAGCTTTTCATTTAATGTTGCCTTTCAGAAATGGCTTAAAGGCAATACGGGCAAAACCTATGAGGACGCAATAAATGCGTATTATCAGATACTTGAGGACAAGAAAAAAAGAAAAACAAAGATAGACAGGCAATTTGAATACAATACATATATAAGAGATTTCTTTTCAGACAATCAGGGCAGAACGCTTGACGAGGCGATAAGGTGCTGGAAATACAAAAAGGCGTTAAGGGGACACAACCGCTACGAAAAAAGCGACCTTGTCGCTCTGGAGCAGACTGATTGACAATAGGCAAAGGCTGAGAAAAAATTGCCAAATATCTGAACAGAGAAAAAGCGATTCAGGAGGATTAATATGAAAAAAGCGTTATTGGTAATTGATATGCAAAATGTATGCGTGGGCAAAGAACACGCAGAGTATTTTAAGTATGACAATCCGCAGATTATTAAAGCCGTGAATAAGGCTATTGACGAAAACAAAGATAATCTTGTGATTTATATTAAAAATGTAATGAAGAAAAATTTTATCAATAAATTAGCACCGTTTAAGGCTTATGAGGGCACAAAAGAGGTCGAATTAATTGACGAGCTGAAAAAGGTTTCGGACAATGTATTTGTAAAATACGTAGGCAATGCTTTTTCAAATACCGAGCTGAAGGCTTTTTTAAAGAAAAACAGTGTTGAGTGTGTTGAGGTTGTTGGTGTTGACGGCGGCGGATGCGTTGGACTGACGGCATTGGGCGCTGTCAAAGAGGGATATAAGGTTATTGTAAATCAGAGCGCAATCGGCACGATGTTTGATAAAAACAGAGATAAATACTTTGAAAAATTAAGAAGTGCAGGGGCAGAGTTTATTTAAGGAAACACTGAATAAATCACGCTGAAAGCTGTTTGCACATCTTGCTTGCATATTTTCCGCCGGTTTCCCAAAAAATCTGACGGCGCAATATGTGTATACGATTTAATCAGTGTTTCCTTAAATTTCAGCGTTACTATTATAAAGTTATTTTGATATGCTTATGGCGGGTATTGAAAGGAGAAAAACAATTATGCTTACACATATCGGTACAAACACAATCGAAACCGAAAGACTTTTGCTCAGAAAATTTGAGTATGCTGACGCTGATTCAATGCTCAGGCATTGGATAGCTGACGAAAAAATACAGTCAATGTATGCCGAGCCTGTATATTCAACAAAAGAAGAAGTGAAAGGCTTGCTTGATATATACATAGGCTCATACGAAAAGACGGATTATTACCGCTGGGCTGTTATTGAGAAAAAATCGGGGAGCTGTATCGGGCAGATTGCGTATTTCCTTGTTGACAGCAAAAATCATTTTGCAGAAATTGAGTATTGCATAGGCTCTGAGTTTCAGCGAAAAGGATACGCAACAGAGGCGACCAAAGCTGTTATAAAATACGGCTTTGATAAAATTAATCTGCACAAGGTTCAGATTTGCACCAGAACCTTAAATAAAGCTTCTCAGCGTGTTATAGAAAAATGCGGCTTTACATATGAGGGAACATTGAGAGATTATTTTTATGTAAACGGCGAATATATCGGAAGACTCTTTTATTCTATGCTCAGAAATGAATACGAGAAAATGAATGAGTATAATTAAAATGTTAAGCTAAAAATACAAGGAGTGGGCAGAGGACGCTTTGCCGAGTGTAAAATGGAGAATTTGCACCTTGAGCCGTTGGGGAACGGCATTGAAATATATGTTACCAAAAGCTACAGATACTCAACCGACACCATTCTGCTTGCGGATTTTTCAAAGCCTGTCGGCAGTAAAAAATGCGTGGAGCTTGGCACCGGATGCGGTACAATTCCGCTTTTGTGGTGCAGGGACAATAAAAATCTGAAAATTGACGCTGTTGAAATTCAGGAAAATGCCTGTGCTCTTGCGCAAAAGAGCGTTGAGCATAACGGACTGGGCGAAAATATAAACATCGTCAACGCCGATTTGTGCGATTTAAAGGGCAGACTTCCTTTCGGCTGTTATGATGTGGCGGTGTGCAATCCGCCCTACAAAATCGGCGGAGGGGGAGTAAAAAACCCGACCTTGGCAAGGCTTATCGCAAGGCACGAAAGCGAATGTACGCTTGACGATATCTGCGCCGCCGCATCAAGGCTTTTGCAGTTCGGCGGCAGGCTTTTTATGTGCCAGCGGCCTGAAAGACTGAGCGATGTTATGGAGTCGATGAGAAAATTTGACATTGAGCCAAAGACGCTGCGCCTTGTTCAGCAGAGGGTATCAAAAGCACCCAAGCTGTTTTTGCTTGAGGGCAGACGGGGCGGAAAAAGAGGATTTTTAAATGTACTCCCCACGCTTTTTATAGAGGACGAAAGCGGCAGCTTTTCAAAGGAAATGCTCAGAATTTACGGGAGCTACAAATCGGATCATTTGGAAAAAACAGAGGAAAATAAGCTATGAGCGGAATTTTATATGTAACGGGAACGCCGATAGGCAACCTTTCCGACCTTTCTCCGAGGGCGGTGGAAACACTCGGAAAGGTGGATTTTATTGCGGCGGAGGACACGAGGGTAACGCTGAAATTATTAAACCATTTCGGCATAAAAAAGCCGATGGTAAGCTACTTTGAGCATAACAAGCGTGAGCGTGGCGAGCTTATCTGCGCAAGGCTTGAGCAGGGCGAGAGCTGCGCCATTGTGACGGACGCAGGTATGCCCTGCATTTCAGATCCCGGCGAGGACCTTATAAAGCTGTGCGAGGAGCGTGGCATTAAGACGGTTGTTATCCCCGGTCCGAGTGCGGTTATTTCCGCCCTTGCGGTGTCGGGACTCAGCACGGGAAGATTTACCTTTGAGGGTTTTCTGAGCGTGAATAAAAAGAGCCGCTCGGAGCACTTAAAGAGCCTTGCGAATGAACACCGCACAATGATTTTTTATGAAGCACCGCACAAATTACCGCAGACTCTGCGTGATTTGTATTCTGCCTTCGGCGACAGAAGGCTTAGCATTGTCAGGGAAATTACGAAGCTTCACGAGGAGGTTATCCGCACCACAACCAAAAATGCGGCGGAAAATCTCAGCGACGGCAGTGTAAAGGGCGAAATTGTGCTTGTGCTTGAGGGTGCGCCTCAGGCTGACGAGGACGAGGAATTTACCCTTGAATATGCGGTTGAAACTGCAAAAAGACTGATTGAGAACGGCGCAAGGGCGACCGACGCCGCAAAGGAGGCGGCGGCTCTCACAGGCTTTAAAAAGAACGAAATTTACAGGGAGCTTATATGATGACTTACGAACAGGCTGTTGAAAAAATACATTCCTTGCTGACCTTCGGTTCTCGCCCCGGGCTTGACCGTATGAGGATTTTCCTCGAAAGGCTCGGCAATCCGCAGGATAAGCTGCAATACATTCACATTGCCGGCACAAACGGCAAAGGCTCGGTCTGCGCTGTGCTTTCGGCTGTGCTTGCCGAGGCAGGGTATAAAACAGGTCTGTTTATCTCTCCGTACATCACCGATTTCCGAGAGAGAATACAGATTAACAATCAGATGATTTCAAAGGAAATTCTTGCCGATGCGGTGGAAAAAACCTTTCCGATTATCGAAAAACTGCGTGAGGACGGCGTGATTATCACAGAGTTTGAGTATGTGAACGCTTTGCAGTTTTACATTCACGCAAACGAGAACTGCGACATTGTAGTGCTTGAAACAGGTCTGGGCGGTCTGCTCGACTGCACAAATACTATTCTGCCGCCGCTCTGCTCGGTGATTACAACAATCGGACTTGACCACACCGAAATTCTCGGCAGTACCCTTGAAGAAATTGCGTGGCAGAAGTGCGGAATCATCAAGTCAGGCTCTGTTGCCGTTACCTCAAGGCAGACTGAGGGCGCAATGAGTGTTATTGAATGTACCTGCAAGAGCAGGAATGTTCCGCTTTTCAGGAGTGAGAGTGCGGAAATTAAGGTGATTTCCGAGAGCCTTGAAAGCACTGTTTTTGAGTATGACGGAGAGGAGCTTGAGCTGCATTTAGTAGGCGAGCATCAGCTTGAAAATGCAAAAACTGCGCTTACCGCATTAAAGGTGTTATGCGACAGCGGAAAAATCAATGTAAGCAAAAAGGCTTTGAAGTCGGGCGTAGCAAAGGCGGTAAACCCTGCAAGGCTGGAGCTTATGAGCAAAAATCCCGTAGTTTTGCTTGACGGTGCGCACAATCCCAACGGAATCGAGGCGCTGAGCAATGCGGTGAAAAAATATCTGCCGAATCAGAAAAGGCTCTGCCTTATGGGTATGCTTGCCGACAAGGACAGCGCAGGCTCGATAAAATTACTTGAGGGACTTTTTGAGGAGGTAATCACCGTTACGGTTGACAATCCGAGAACGCTTACGGCGCAGGAGCTTGCCGAAAAATGCCGACAGCATTTCCCGGGTGTAACGGCTTTTGACGATAACAAAAAAGCACTCGATTATGCGCTTAAAAAGGCGGAGAAGGAAAAAATCCCCCTTGTTATCTGCGGCTCGCTTTACCTTGCAGGAGAGTTAAGACCATATCTTTTGTGATAAGGGAAAACTATAATTTAGCGTTGAGTTAATTACATCTAAAGCCTTCCCCTTGAGGGGAAG
>JBJEOV010000002.1:0-5236 GCA_051880895.1 Ruminococcus sp.
TGATTTTTCTGCTTTGATGTGCTGTACTGTGCCGAGAATGGCATTGAGGATAATTACCGCAAAGATTACTACTGTGCTTTCAATATTTCCCGAAAACATCGAGATGATTGCCGCAATTATAAGAATAATTACAAGCAAATCCGCAAACTGACTGAAAAACACCTGTAAAGCGGTTTTTCTTTTGCCCTCCTGCAAAACATTTTCGCCGTTCTGCTGTAAAAGCTCAACGGCTTTTTGTGAGCTTAGTCCGTCCTTTGTAACGCCGAGCTTTTCAATCACCTGCTGCTTGGACATCTGATACCAGTTCATCATAGATTCCTCCGTTTTTATATAAAGAGAGTAAATAAAAAACAAAAAAGACTTTTATTGTAAAACCTTGCAATAAATGTAAGCATCCTACAATAAAAGTCTCGTTTTTTAAGATACAACCGATACCCGAGGGTATGAGATTGACGAATTGTACCACAGATTATCTGCAAACTACTCCCCTTTATGGTGACTTAATTCTAACAGATTATTCAGCTTTTGTCAACTGCTTTTTCAGATTTTTCTTCTGTTGTCTTTGGTTTTTTGGGTTTACTGAGCATTGCAAGGATTATGCCGACTGTCGCAAGAAGAACTCCGCAACCCGAGCATATTGCCGACCATTTTTCGCTGTCAAGCGCATAGGCGATTATAATTGACGCAAAAATCATAACTACGCATATTACAAGCAGAATAAATGCAATTTTAAACAGCACATTCATCTTTTGTTTTTTCATCTACATCATCTCCTGCAAATTGTTTGTAATTTCTGCAAAGTCCTTAAGCGTTAGCTTTTCAGCTCTTGCGTTGGTTTCTACACCCGACCTTGTCAGCAGCTCGTTAATTTTACCTTTTTCAATGGAAAGTCCCGAACTCAGGGAATTTGCAAGAGTTTTTCTCCTCTGTGAAAAAGCCGCCCTGATTACCGAAAACAGCAATTTTTCGCTTTTAACCTCAACAGGCGGTGCTTTGCGTACATTAAGCCTTATTACAGCCGAATCCACCTTTGGCGCAGGCATAAACGAGCCTGCACTCACGCCGAAAAGCATTTCAGGCTCGGCATAGTAATTTACTGCTACTGTAACCGCTCCGCTCTGTCTTGTGCCTACCTTGGCGCAAATGCGCTGTGCCGCTTCCTTCTGCACCATAACGGTTATAGCCTCAACAGGCAATCTGTCCTCGAGCAATTTCATAATTACGGGCGAGGTTATGTAATAAGGCAGGTTTGCGCACACAGCTACTTTCATTCCTGCAAATTCATCTGCGATCAGCTTATGCAAATCAAGCTTTAATATATCCTCGTTTACCACCCTGAGATTATCGTATTCGGCAAGCGTTTCATCAAGCACAGGCAGAAGTCTTTTGTCAAGCTCCACAGCCACAACCTTGTCGGCAAGCTTACACAGCTCATTTGTAAGCACACCTATTCCCGGGCCAACCTCGATTACGCCTACGCCCTCTCCAGCTCCGCTGTATTCAGCCATTCTCGGGCAGACAGACGGATTTATCAGAAAATTCTGACCGAGCGATTTTGAAAATGTAAAGCCGTGCTTTGATAAAATTTCTTTAATTTTTCCTATATCAGATAAGTTATTCATTATAAAAGCCTGAGTCCTTTCGGATATTTATTTTTGAGTCTGCCGTTTGAGCATTTACCAAAGCCTGTGGTAATTCCGTTTACGCAAACTGCGGTATAGCCCTTGAGTCTGCTGTCAACGGCGATTTCTTCACCGTGAAGAAATGCCTTTATCTCCTCTGAATTTACATCAAAATCCACCCTCGACACGCACTGTTCAGGCTTTGCCGCCATAAATGCACTGTGGTGAGGCTCTATTCTGTTTTTTACAATTTGTCCGAGAATTATTCCGCTGCGTAAAACGGGGATTTTTTCATTAGGCACATAATTTTCGGGTAAAATAATAATCTTGTCGCCGATTACCTCAATATTCTCTCCGAACGGTCTGCCGATAAACATGCTGTCGTAAAAATCAAGAATTTTACTGTCGGTTTTACTTTGCTTGTTTTCTCTGAGAGAATTTTTATATGATTCACCCGATTTTCTCAGCCTTGCGGCAAAATGCCCCTCGCCGCCGTCCATCGGGAAAATTCTTCTTGCAAAATCAAGAGTCGGTCTGCCAAAGCTTACATTTGCATCTTCAAGGCTGAAATCGGGATTTTCCTCTAAAAATCTTGTTATTACTCCCTCGTTCTCCTCAACCGAAAATGTGCAGGTCGAGTACACCATAACGCCGCCGTCTTTAAGTGCCTTTTTTGCGCTGTTTAAAATTTTCAGCTGCCTTTCGGCACAGCTTTTTACATGCTCGTCGCTCCACTCGCTTTCGGCTGCCGAGTCCTTTCTGAACATTCCCTCACCGCTACATGGAGCGTCAACCAGCACCTTATCAAAGCACCCCGAAAGCCTTTCACAAAGCACCTCGGGATAGGCGTTTGACACAGTGCAGTTTTTTATACCGAGTCTTTCAATATTCGATAAAAGAATATTCGCTCTGTTTTTAACTATTTCGTTGCTCCATAAAAAGCCTTTTGAATTTAATCTCCCTGCAATCTGTGTGCTCTTTCCGCCCGGAGCGGCGCAGAGGTCAAGCACAAGGTCGTCCTCCTGTACATCAAGCATTGTAACGGCAGAGGACGCAGACGGCTCCTGAATATAAAAAGCTCCTGCGTGGTGCAGAGGATTATTTCCGAGCGAGGTTATCTCATTCGGAATATAAAAGCTTTCATTACAAAAAGGCGTTGGCTTTAGCTCAAAATCAAGCAAAGCCGCAAGCCTTTCAGCCGTACATTTAAGAGGATTTACTCTCAGTCCTCTGAAATGCTCACCGTCTGAATTATAAAATTTTAAAAAATCCTCAAACTCATCACCGAGCAGAGCTTTCATTTTTTCCAAAAAAATATTCATTGTATAAAATCCTAAGAAAAGATAATAATAAGCGTATCGGAGGGAGGTGCTAATATGAACTTCAATCAGAACAACAACCAGAATCAGAACAATAATCAGAATAACAACCAGAATAAAAATCAGAATAACAACCAGAACAACCAGAACAAAAATCAGAAGAATAATCAGAACAAGAACCAGAACAACTTCCGATAAAAAAGTTCATAACTGCTCAGCAAGCCGTGTCTGTATTTATGCAGGCACGGCTTGCCGTTACGGTCAATATCCGTATTCTTCGCCTATGATAATTACCTTAATTCTGTCCTTATGCCTTTGCTGTGCGCAGATTACATAATTACAGCAAATTCTTCTCTCACTTTTACAGCCTGAGCAAAGCTCGGCATTTTCATTGTCAGCCGAGATGCACCTGCCTGTTTTTCCGCAGGGGGTATCAATATTGAGTCTTACAGTATTTGAAGGTGCGGCAATTCTTTTTACCCTGTCAACAGCCTCGTCAATATTTTGCACGATTTTATTGTAGCCGCACACAAGAATAACATTCTTCGGGCCGTAGAGAATAGCCGCCACACGGTTTGAATTTCCGTCAACATTGTAAAGCTCGCCGTTCTCGGTAATTGCATTGCTGCTTGCAAAAAAAGCGTCTGCCGAAAAGGTCTTTCTGTACACCTCTTCTATCTGCTCCTTGGTTAATCCCTCGGCTGACCTGTCGAGGTAATTGTAATCTGAAGATGTAATAATATCATACACTCCGGTTTCCTTTAATGTGACAGAGCCGCCGCTTGAAATAACATCTCCCTTTTTAATGAGAGTTTTTACAAGCTCGCAGGCGTCCTGCTTATTTTCGCAAAAATAAGCGTCCATATTATTTGCTTTCAGATTTTTAACAGTTTTCTCAATTCTCAGCTTTGTTTCCTGACTTAAGTTACTCATATTTACACTTCCGTTAGCTTTTTGTTTTTTTCTTTTAATTATACACTATAAAACCCGCTATTTCAAGCCTCAACAAACGGTACTCCAAAATACTCCGTTATCGACTTGGCTAAATTTCTTCCTATTGAATTAATATTTTCTCTTATCCACTGCGCCTCCTCGGGGTTATCGTGATACGCAACCTCAATCAAAGCCGACGGCGCTTTGGTTCTTCTGACCTCTGCAAGGCTTGTAGTCGGAATAATATCCACATCATCGGGATAGGGATAAACATCTTTATAATTCTTTTGCAGAATTTCGGCAAACCTCTTTCCGTTCATACTTGACGGATAATAATAAATGTCTGCTCCCGTATATCTGCCTGCCGAGCCCTCGGGGGCGGCGTTGCTGTGTATTGCAAGATGTAAATCGTTTGCACGGTTATTGGAATCCTGTATCGCCTGCGAAAGCGTCATATCAGGTCTGTTGCGGTCAAACTCAATTCCGCTTGCAAGCAGATACGGCTCAATAGCGTCTGCAATAAGATTCATATAGTATTCCTCGTTACCGCCGTCAACATACGGATTGTACTCCTGTAGTGACGGACTCAAATATACCTTTGGCATAGATATTCTCCTTTATCACTGAATAATGCTAATCGCACCATACAATATAATATTCACAAAACTATTTTTTGCTTATTCTTTCCATTAGCTGTGCCGTGGATTCCGAATTATCCCTGCGAAATCTGCCAAGCTCATAAAGGCTATCGGGATTTTTGGTAATGTAGTTGAGCTTTTCGGTGCAGTTCAGGGTGGACAAAAAGCCCGATTGCTTTAGTATTGCAAGGCTTGAGCTGTTTTCCTCTCCAAACGGATATACAAAAGCAGTCGGCTCCTTGCCGGTAATATTTTTCAGATAGGTCTGAGCCTTTGTAATATCATCAATAATTGCCGACCTGTAGGCGTCATCGGTTTCTCTGTATTTTTTTCCTATTCCCTTTCTCGGAGATAAAGCGTGCATATTGTAAGAATGGTTCTGAAATTCCACAAGTCCCGAGTCATCCATTTCCTGTATATTCTTTTCAAGCAGATGTCCGTAGGACGGGTTTTCCTCGCCGACCGCCGTGTACTCCTCACTGAGCTTTGCAATCGGAGAAATTACGGCTTTTGTATTGTACTTTTTCAGCAGAGGAAAAACATACTTGTAGTTATTGTAGTAACCGTCATCAAAGGTCAGCATAACGATTTTTTGAGGTAAAGCCTTGTTTTTATACACATAGTCTATCAAATCATTTACGGTAACGGCGGTATATCCGTTATCCTTAAAGTATTTCAGGTCGCTTTCAAATAAATCGGGCGAAACAACATAATCATTTTGGCT
>JBJEOV010000003.1:0-23017 GCA_051880895.1 Ruminococcus sp.
CCAAGACGCTTTGATTCACTGTCACGGCCGTTCTTTGTAGAACCCATACCTTTTTTATGAGCGAAAAGCTGAAGATTTACCTTAATCATTACCTTACACCTCCGAAATAATAACTTTAATATACTTTTTGTACTGCTTTTGTAAAGCAGTCAGGTGAAGCCATAAGCCCTCAATTAAATGAGATGCCTCTTTTGCCTCTGCACTGCCAAGGCTTAAATTAATAAAGCCGTCGCTGTCGGTAACCTCTGCGTCTGTATGCAGAACCTCGGTGATTGTGTTGGCTGTCATAATTGCCGCCGAGCTTACGCCTGCGCACACAATGTCAGGCCCGCTTGTATTGAAATCAGCGTGTCCCGAAATTTTAAAGCCCTTAAAATAATCATCCGACTTAAAAAATGTTACCGTAATCATTCTCAGATTTCGATTGAAGTAATCTTAACCTGTGTGTAAGGCTGTCTGTGACCCATTGCTCTCTTCTCGCCCTTCTTTGGCTTGTAGGTAGCAACTCTGATTTTCTTGCCTTTACCGTTCTTTAATACCTCTGCAGTAACCTTTGCACCCTCAACAAAAGGAGTGCCGACCTTAATGCCGTCATCTGTGCCGACAGCAATAACATCGAATGTCACTGTATCGTTTGCCTCAGCGTTAAGCTTTTCAATGAAGATAACCTCATCGTTAGTTACCTTGTACTGCTTACCGCCTGTCTGAATAACTGCGTACATTTTAGTACCCACCTTTACATATGTCTCGCTATCTGCAGGTAGAGCATAGCCCGTTTATCAACCCACAATATGCGGCTTATATAGCATAACACAAATACAACCTGTTGTCAACCTTATTTTTACAGGTTATTCTGAATTTTTGCAGCTTTTAAGGTGTTTTTCATAAGTGTGGCAATAGTCATAGGGCCTACTCCGCCCGGAACGGGGGTTATATATGAGCATTTATCCTTTACATTCTCAAAATCAACATCACCGCAGAGCTTGCCGTTTTCATCTCTGTCCATACCTACATCAATTACAACTGCGCCCTCCTTAACCATATCGGCGGTAACGAACTTAGGCTTGCCGACCGCAGCCACAAGTATATCTGCCTTACTGCAAACCTCAGAGAGATTTATGGTGCGGCTGTGGCAGATTGTTACAGTGCCGTTTTCGTGGAGCAAAAGCATAGCCATAGGCTTGCCCACAATATTACTTCTGCCGATAACAACACAGTTTTTGCCGCTTACCTCAATGTTGTAATGATGGAGCATTTCCATTACGCCTGCCGGTGTGCAGGGGAGAAAATCGTACTCGCCGAGCATAATTTTACCTACATTTACAGCGTGGAATGCGTCAACATCCTTAATAGGATTTATAGCCTCGATAACCGCCTTGTCGTCAAGATGCTTTGGCAGAGGGAGCTGAACAAGGATGCCGTTTATGTCCTTCTTTTCGTTAAGCTCCTTTACGAGGTCTAAAAGCTCCTCCTGTGTGGTTTCGGCAGGCAGAGCATACTCCTCCGAATGAAAGCCTACAAGCTCGCAGGCTTTCTTTTTATTGTTTACATATACTCTTGATGCAGGGTCATCGCCGACAATCACCACCGCAAGTCCCGGTGTAACCGAATGTTCCTTCTTTAAAAGCTCAGTTTCGTTTTTTACTTCTTCCTTTACCTGAGCCGATACCTTTTTTCCGTCTATAATCTGCATAAAAACTGTCCTTTCTCTTTATATTTATTAAAAGCAAAACAATACCTATAATGAAGATAACTGCCGACAACAGCTGAGATACTCTTACTGCGTTGCCGAAAATTTCAAACGGGAGATACAGACTGTCTGTTCTGAGTCCCTCAACAATCATTCTTTCAAAGCCGTACCACACAAGGTAGCAGTAAAAAATCTGTCCTGCGTATCTCTGTCTATACTTGCCGAAGAAATGAAGAACCACAAAGCCAAGCAGGCACCATACCGATTCATATAAAAAGCAGGGGTGAACGGCAATATTGCCTGTGCCCTCGCTCACCATTCCCCAAGGCAAATCTGTGGGAGTGCCAAAAGCCTCCTGATTCATAAAGTTGCCCCATCTGCCTATTCCCTGTCCGAGCAAAAACCCCACCATAGCAATGTCAAGAACAGGCATAATTTTCATTTTCTGTATTTTTGCAACTGTCAAGCCGCCTAAAAGCGCACCGATAATACCACCGTAAATTGCAAGACCGCCGTTATTGATGTAGAGTATTTCTATAGGATTTTTGCCGTAATAATCCCATTCAAAAAGGCAATAGTACAGTCTTGCGCCGATGATACCCGTTACAATTCCTACTAAAATACAGTTTATCAGCTTATTTCCGTCAACATTATACCGCTTTGAGCTGACAAAGGCATACAGTACCGCAAGCAACAGTCCTGAGGCAATTATAATGCCGTACCAGTAAACAGGATAACTGCCGAGGCTGAAAGCTACCGGACTGATCCGAAAATCAAGTCCGAGTCCCGGGAAGGATACATTGTATTCCATTACTCTTCACCGTCCTGAACAGGCTTTACAACCGATAATGTGCAGTTATTCACATCAAGCATTGAATTAAGGCGCTCGGTAACATCCTCGACAGTAGCGTTTGCGATTTCATCTATATAGTCAAAAATGTTGTTGCCCTTGAAGTGATAGTCTGCAAGAATATTTGAAATTGTTTCAACAGAATTAAGTGACGAAACCGTATCACCGTAAATGGATTTTTTCGCAATTTCAAATTCTTCCTTATCAATTCCGTTCTGCCTGAGCTTTACGATGTAATCCTTGATTATTTCAGCAACTTTCTGTGGCTCTCTTGACTCTCCGCCAAAGATAACCGAGCAGTAGCCGGGACCGTCAAACAGCTCATAGGAAAATGTGCTGTTGATAAGATTTGCGTCAAGCAGTCTGCGGTAAAGCTCGCTTGTTTCTGACGCAAGCAGGAAAAGCAGGATATCTGTATGCGCCGCCTGAGCGTCACCCTTTACGCAGTCTGGCTTTTCTTTGAAGCCGAGGTTGAACATCGGCATAGAAACCGAAAATTCCTGCTCAACATAAGGCTTGACTATTTCGTAAGGCTCGTTTTCAAAAACATTGTGAATGGTATGCTTTTCGCTCGGCTTTAAAAGCCCGTCGGCTGTTTTCAGCACATCGTCAACCGTCACATTACCCGAAACGCAAAGCACCATATTGTTGAGATTGTAGAAAACATTGTACACCTCGTACAGCTTTTCGGCTGTAATTTCGGCAATACTTTCAACCGTTCCCGCAATATCAATTTTAACAGGGTGATTGTGATACATATTTTCAAGCATATTGAACATTACACGCCAGTCGGGAGAGTCATCATACATCTTGATTTCCTGACCGATAATTCCCTGCTCCTTTGCAACGGTCTGCGCCGTAAAATACGGTGACTGAACAAAGTCAAGCAGGATTTCAAGGCTTTCGTCAAATTTTTCTGTACAGGAAAAAAGATAACAGGTTTTTTCAAAGCTTGTGTAAGCGTTGGCGTTTGCTCCCGTCTGTGCATAGCGAACAAATGCGTCGCCGTCCTCGCTTTCAAACAGCTTATGCTCAAGGTAATGAGCAATACCATCGGGTACAGTGATAATATCGCCGTCATCTACAGAAAACTTAGTGTTTATACTGCCGTAGCGTGTGCCGAAAATAGCGTAGGCTGAGTTATAGCCCTCTTTCGGATACACATAAATCGTAAGTCCCGACGGATGATTTATCTCGTAATATTTTTCCGCAACTCTTTCGGATTTTACTTCCTTAATCTCCATAAAAACACACTTCCTTTCGCAGTTTACTTATTCTTGAGAACATATACGGTGTCGAGGGTAAGCTTATTTGCCGCCTCAACAATTTCTTCCTTTGTAACGGCGTTGTATTTTGCGGCAAGCTCCTCAATACTGTTAAAGCCTTTGCTTATGAACTGTGATGAATACCAGTTGTCAATGCCTGCCGTGGTATCGTTTGAGGTGCGGAAGCTGTTTACTATTGCTTTTTTGGTTGCATCAATTTCAAAATCGGTGATATTGCCGTTTTTCATATCCTCAACCTCTTTGAGAATAGCCTTTTCGGTTTTTTCTATATTTTCTTCAAGCACACCGCTGTCAACAATCATAAGACCGTTAATAAAGTTGTAGCTTGCGGCGCAGTAATAGCAAAGGCTCTGCTTTTCTCTTACATTGTTAAAGAGCTTTGAGTTTGCCGTTCCGCCGAGAATGGCGCACATCAGTCTGCCTGCAATCCACTCCTTTTCGCTGTCGGTACAGCCGACTCCCGAGCGGAAACCAAGTACAAGCTTGGACTGTGAAACATCCATTTCCTCAACAACACGGTGTACCCCGTCTGCGCTTTTTACATAGCTCATATCGACCTTGCAGGGGGTTCTGTCAATCTTTTGGAAAGCGTCAGTAAATACCTTTTCAGCCTTGTCAGCACCGTTGTCGCCGATATAGAATATTTCCGCAATAGAATTTTCAAGCAGCCTTTTCCATGCGTCAACAAGGCTTTCGGGAGTGATTTTATTAATCTCCTCAACACTGCCGTAACGCTTTATACCACAGGTTTCATTCTTCAGCATATTTGAAAGCATAGTGCTTATTGCATAGCCACGCTTATCGTTGAATTCAGCGTCAATCGCATCAAGAAGCTGTCTGCGTTCCTGCGCAAAATCATTCTCATCAAATCTGCCGTCTGTGATGTTCGGGTTAAAAATAACCTCGCACAAAAGCTTTGAAAGCTCGGCAGAAATAATCTCGTCCGTAAACACATATCTATCGTCAATGCCTACCGCCGTAAAGGTAAGCACCTGATAATCTCCTGTTTTCTTAACGCTTGAAACAATATCCGTTCCGTAAAGTGCGCTGAGCCTTTTGCTGAACTGAGTAAAGTCAGGATAAGCCTTGCAGGAGCGTGTAAGCAAGCCACGCAAAAGAGCATTGTGCGCAGCGTCTTTTTCATTCAGAGGCACATACAGATTAATGCTCATTCTGATTGTTTTGAATCTGTTCACCTTGATATTGTTAAACGCAACGCCGTCGGCAATAATTTTTCTTTCAATAGAATCCATTATATCATCTCCGAATCTGTAAATTGGTTTCCTTAAATATACATTATTTAGTATAACATAATCTTTCGGGAAATAAAAGTATTAAAATAAAAAATAAGGGCATTGCCTGTAAACAACGCCCTTAATATGTAGATTTCGGATTTATCGGTTTATCTCTTTTTTCTCCTTGCAGCAAAAGCGGTAAGCACAAAGAACAGCATCGCAGTTGCGGCAAGTATTATTATACTCTCAAAATCCGACACTGTATGATCTCCAAAGGAATAGATAATACCCATCTCGGAATTTATCTGCTCAAGGACATCCGGCTTTATATCGGCAGGAATATTCTTTGTGCATTCCGCAATGGCGTCGGCAGTAAAAATCTGCCTGAGCATACTGCCTGCGTGTGAAATCGGAAAGCATTTTACCGCTGCGGCTACTCCCTCGGGAAGTGAGCCGACAGGGATATATATGCCTGTAATAAAACCCGAAATTGTGCCTATTACCGTGCAAATTGCCGAATAAGCGCTTTCGGAGGTAATGAACATTGCAATAAACATTACTATTGAGGTTGTAGCCAGATCATCTACTGCAATTATTCCAAGAACCCTGAGCATATCGGCTAAGGAAAGCAATTCGCCGCCGTTTGCCGTAATATAAATCTCACCAAGCGCAAAGCCTATTACGGTAATTAAAAACGAAATAATCGCAAGGCTGAGTATATAGCCGAGTGTTATTTTACTTCTGCTTATCGGCGAACAGTAAAAATCCTTTATGAGTCCCTTTGACCTGTCGTTTACTATTGATATTGCGCCGAGGGAAATTGAAAGGGGCATAATTGAAATAATACCCGCCATTATCCAGCTGTCGGTGAGCAATCTCGGCTCTTCAAGACCTATGCCCTCAAAGCCTCTTGAAAGCTGGTCGCCGAGGAAAAGAGCGTACAAGCCAATGATTATGAACACCGTAAGCAAGGACGCAAGCCACGCACCCCTGTTTCTTAAATATATTTTAATATTTCTTTTTATCAGAGCAAGCATTACTTTATCTCCTTTCCTGTGACAGCAACAAACAAATCGTCCATTCTGCCCTTTCGCACCTCAAAATCAAATATATAATTTTTCAGCTCATCAACAATTGGCAATGCTGAAAATGTAGATTTTACAGGTATAATTACCTCGTCGGTTGTCAGGGAATACTTCATATTCTTTTCTTTTAATATTCTTTCAATTTCAGCCGTACCGTTTTCGTTGTGATAAAGTGTAAGCACATCTGACACATACCTGCTTTTCAGCTCCACGGGCGTACCCTGTGCGGCAATTTTTCCCGAATCCATAATTACCACATAGCCTGCGTTTTCCGCCTCTTCAAGATAATGAGTGGTAAGAAAAACGGTTATTCCGCATTCTCTGCGCAGATTGCTGACCGTTTCCCACACTGCAAGCCTTGTCTGCGGATCAAGTCCTGTTGTCGGCTCGTCAAGAAATAAAATCTTCGGCGTATTTATCAAGGCTCTTGCAATATCGGCTCTTCTGCGCTGACCGCCCGAAAGCTTGCCGTACGGTCTGTTCATAAATTCCTGAGCGCCTGACTTTTCTATAGCGTCAAGAACTGCGCTTTTTAATCTTTTTCCCTTCAAGCCGTAAAAACTGCCCCTTATCGAAAGGTTTTCCTTAACCGTCAGCAAAGGATCAAGCAGGCTTTCCTGAAATACTGCGCCGATTTCCGCTCTGATTTCTGCGTCCTCCCTGCCGAGTATTCTTCCCCCGATTTCAACCCTGCCGCTGTCAGGCTTTAAAAATGTATTCAATATACTGATTGTAGTCGATTTTCCTGCACCGTTCGGTCCTAAAAACGCAAACAGGCTGCCCTCCTCAACATAAAAGCTGATGTCGTCAACAGCCTTTACATTTCCGTAGGCTTTCTTTAAATTTTCAATACTAATTGCTTTTTTCATTTCCGTTTCTCTCCCTCAAAATTTTATTGATTGCCGCCGAATCTGCTTTCATTCTGAAAATCTGTGTTGCAAATACAATTACAAATACAGCTGCTATTACCCCTGCGGCAATCAGCAAATCTGTAAGTACAAAATCGAACCAGCCAAATACCAAACCGCCGAGTATCAGAACAACTAAAAACACCTCTGCAATATCTATTACCGATATAACGGGTAAGCTGAGTTTAAGCTTAAACAAGTCTGTTAAAACAATATCCGTAATCAGCATTAACAGCGAAATCGCAAGAGCAACCGCAAAGCACTGCAAAACGCTGACAGCCGTAAAGTTTATTCCCTTTCCGAAAAATAAATTTACAGCGGCAAGTATAAGCACCTGCCAGGTAAACGAGTTTACAAGAAGCGAAAAGAACCGTCTTATTTTATCCATAAAAATCTCCCCCTTATAAGCCGAACTTACTTTTAAAATCCTTTAGGTAGTGCCTGTTTACAATCTGAATTTCACCGTTATTCATATGCACCTCCATTTTGCCGTTAAGCAAAGGGCGAACACTCATAAGCTTTTGAATATTCAGAATACAATTCTTACTTATTCTCACAAAATCACTTTCAGGCAAAAGCTTTTCTATCTGATACAGCTTATATTCAGCCTGATAAACCTCGCTCTTAGAATAAATAAAGGTTTTTTCGTCAACGCTTTCTATGTAATAAATCATATCGGCAGATAAAACAAAGGTTTTATCCCCGATTCTGCCCGTCAGCTTTGTACTGTTCATTTCAAGCTCATCAAGCAGTTTTCTGAGCTTTTCGTCAACACTTGAGCATCTGACGGTAATTTCAGTTTCAGGAGCATTGCTGTCCTTGATAATTGTTATTTTCATATATCCCCCTCCGCTTTTTCTCTGTACATATAGAATATCAGACTTTTTTCTTAATTTAAAGTGTTTTTCGGCAAGGTGCAGAATTTCAGGGTTAAAATGCATAAAAAGCAGCCGGTGGGCTGCACTTATCCGAGCAGATAGTTTTGTATAAAAATAACCTCCTGTTCCCGACTGCAGCTGAACAATTTCCTATAAAGTAAAAAGTACCGCCAACCGTAAGGTCAGCGGTAGATTTTAAAACCAGTAATCAAAAAACAGTACATTTTCAAATTGGGTTATGTAATTCTGAGTGGAATGCCAGTTGCCCGGAAAGGCGTTATAGTATTCCTCGGTGCACATTACAAGCATACGGTGCTGAACTGCGTTTCCCCCGTTATCAAAAACATATGCCACGGCGTTTTTAGCGTTGGAGTTTACATTTTCATTATATCCCACATAGCCCATACCGCCGTTTGCAGACGATTTTCTGAGATCCATCGGGTCTTTGCAATAGCCGTAAACCAGTGCGTCACGAATACACTGCGCAATAAACACCGAGCCTGCGTATGAAGTGCCGAACTCGCCCATTACGATTTTCTCTATGTAATCTCTTTCTCTGTCAGAAAGCTTGTACACCTTACCCTTGTAATTTGAATCAATTTTATCCGAAGGAAGTTTTATCAAGAATGAATTAACCGCACTTGAGTCGGTATCTGAATCGCCGTCCGAATCATTATCCGAGGGAGTCATAATATACTTCTGCAAAGCAGTAACATCATTAATGCTGATTTTGCCGTCACCGTTAATATCAGCACGGCTTTCATATGTATCGTTCCAGCTGTCGGTATTTCCGCATACTCTCAGCTGTAATGCTGTGACATCGGCAATACTTACCTTACCGTCACCGTTTAAATCATAGTTTGCAGAACGCTCCTCTGCCGCAAAAGCAGAAACAGTACAAAAGCTCATAAAGAAAGCCGCTGTAAGAATACAGGAAGTAATTTTACAAATTCTTTTACTCATAATTTCTCCTTAATAATCAGATATATTCTGTAATTAGTTGTGATTCAGCACCACATTTATTAATTATAACACAAAGAAATAAAAATTGCAAATTTGTTATATTTAGAATAGAACGCATATTTTTTTATAAAAGGTGTTGACATTTGTAATTTACGGTGGTATAATAACACTCGTTGATTGAAAAGAAGTCAGCAACAAATTAATATCTGCGAGTGTGCTGGAATAGGCAGACAGGCACGTTTGAGGGGCGTGTGTTTCACGACGTACGGGTTCAAGTCCCGTCACTCGCACCAAATTTTTAAATCTCGGAAGTCCGATAGATATGGACTTTCGGGATTTTTATTTTTAACAAAAATCGCTTTGTTCCCTAAAATACTATTGAATTACTACTTTAATTTGTATATAATTTAGGCAAAGGCAGATTTTTACATAAATTCTCGGAAAGGAATGAAACTATGGAAAAAGCAAAATTTTTATTTACAAAGAAATTTACAGCCGTTGGAATTTCAGCACTGCTCGTTTTCTGCTCGGCGTCTATTTCCTCCGCAAGCGCACAAGCTGATGATGTTACGGATTTTACGCTGAATATCGTGCATACAAACGATATTCACTCAAGAGTTCAGGAAAGTGAAAGAAACGGCATTATCGGTGCTGAAAGGCTCGGGGGAATCATTGACGATTTCAAGCAGGACTGCGATATTGACCTTGTGGTTGATTCCGGCGACCTCTTCCACGGTCAGTCAATCGCCACCCTTGTTAAGGGAGAATCGGTTGCAAGGCTTATAAAGGAATGCGGCTATGACGCTATGACGGCAGGAAACCACGACTGGAGCTACGGCAAGGACAGGTTAAAGGAACTTTCACAAATTGCAGGGCTAAAAATGCTCACCGGCAATGTTGTTGATGAAGGCGGCAGCCGATTTTTTGATGATGAATTTTACACAGAAGAGGTTGTAAAGGACGGAAAGAGCTTTAAGGTGGGCGTGTTTGGTGTGTCTGACCCGTCAATGAAGAATAAGACATCTCCGTCAAATGTTGAGGGACTTGAGTTCACCGACTCGGTTGCTTACTCAAACAAAGCGGCTGCTGAGCTTAAAGACTCAGGCTGTGATGTTGTAATTGCTCTTTCTCACACATATGAGCCTGAAATGCTTGCTCAGAGCGTAAACGGCGTTGACCTCTGGCTGTGCGGTCATGAGCATATCGACATCAACAAAACCGTTACTACTCCCGACGGCTCAACTGCGTATATATTTGAGGACGGATATTACCTGTATCAGGTAGGCTTACTTGAGGTAAACTGCAAGCTTGATTCTGACGGTGAGCTTGTTGACCTTGACTGCAATAAAAGGTCTGTTGCTTACGCAAATTCGCTTGAATATGAAAAAAAGCCCAGTGTTACATCTCTTCTTGAGAGCATCAAGGCTGAGCAAGGCGTTATCCTCAACGAGGTTGTCGGAACTTCTCCCGAAAATCTTGACGGTGTGTGGGAGCATCTGAGAATTGACGAAACAAACCTTGGCAGAGCTGTTACAGACGCTTACCTGCTTGTAACAGGCGCAGATATTGCCTTTGAGAACGCAGGCGGTATAAGGGCAGGTATCAACGCAGGAGATGTAACCTACAGCGACATAATAAGCGTAAGTCCGTACGGCAACTATATTGTTACAAAAAAGGTTAGCGGTGCGCAGCTTAAAGAGATTCTTGAAACCTCTATTGACATTCAGCTGAAATGTATTGCTGCAAACGACAGCGGCGACTGGGACGCCTGGCCGGATAACAACGGCAGCTACCTGCAGACCGGTGGAATTACAGTAGAATATAACCCTGCACTCAGCTTTGGCAATCGTGTTGTTTCTGTTAAGGTAGGCTCCCAGCCGCTTGACGCCGAAAAGCTTTACACTGTTGCGACAAATAACTATGCCGCAGAAGCCGCCGCATATCCTCAGCTTGCAAACGCAGCAGAGGAATGTGAATTTTCAGCCTGCGACGAGGCACTTATCAGCTACTTTAAACAAAGTGCGGATAAGATTTCAGCAAGCGTTAATACTCCACGAATGATAAAAACAAATAAAGCCTCTGACGACACAAAGCCGACTGAACCTTCAGCTTCCGAGCCTGCAACAATTACACCGACATCTGCATCTTCCGCAGCTCAGGCAACAACATCAGCAAGTACAACAACGGCAGTCAATAAGAATACCACAACGCAGTCTGACAATAAAACCGTGAATACAGGTATATCAAACAATCCAGCGCCCTATGTTATTCTTCTGCTCCTCTCAGGCACAGCCGTATTATTCTTTGTGCGTAAAAAAGAAAAATGTAATTTGTAACTACTAAGCAAGTTTTAATAACATAAGCTAAAAAATCGGGCGATCCTTAGGATGCCCGATTTTTTGTTATAACGCACAAGAGCCAACGCAAAACGCATTGGCTCTTGTGTATGGAGAGATTAGAAAGAAGTATTCAGGCAAACCTTAAAAATTATTATTCGGTTTGCGTATATAGAAACAGAAGCATTACCATCCAAACATCTGTGACCAGATAGAATTATCTCCGTCGGATACCGGTGATGTTGCTGTCTGTGAGCCGCCTGTAATCTGTGAATTGCTTATGGCAGGCACATATTCCTCAAGCACAAACGAAATTGTCTTGCTTGTTCCCCTGCGGTTGACAGTAAAGGTTACTGTGTCGCCTACCTCGGCTTTTTCAAGTGCAGAAGTAATATCTGCCGAAGTGGAAACATCCTTGTCATTTACCTGGGTTACAAGGTCGCCTCTTGTAATACCTGCTTTTTCAGCGTTTGAGCCTGAGCTGACAGAAAGCACATAGCAGCCGATGCGGTTTACGCCGTAATAAAAGGCCGTTTCGTCAGATGTAATATCTGTAAATTCAATGCCGAGGTCAACCTTACCCGTAACATATCCGTATTCCTTAAGGTCGCTGAGAATATCAAGTACATTGTTAATCGGAATAGCAAAGGCAATACCCTCAACCTCAGTTGCGCTCTGTTTAGCATTGACAATGCCTACAAGCTCGCCGTTTGCATTGAAAAGACCGCCGCCTGAATTACCCGGATTTACCTGAGCGTTTGTCTGCAAAAGAGTCATCTGGGTGTCATCTATAGTAACCTTTCTTGCAAGTGCGCTGATTATGCCGTCTGTAACCGTACCGCCCAGCTCGCCGAGGGGGTTGCCTATAGCAACTACATAGTCGCCGACCGCAAGACTGCTGCTGTCGCCGAAGGTAGCGGCTGAAAGATTGGTTGCGCTGACCTTTAACAAGGCAATGTCATTGCTTGCGTCACTGCCGACTATTGTGGCGTCGTATTCTGTGCTGTCCCTGAGTCTTACCTTAACGGAATTTGCGCCGTCAATAACATGGTTATTTGTAAGAATATAGCCGTCCTGCGAGATAATAACGCCTGAGCCTGCGCCCTGCTGAACATACTGTCTGGCAAATGAACCTGTTACAACGCTCTCGGTTGAAATCTCAACTACGCTGTCGGCTGTTTTCTTGACAATCTCAGAGGTTGTATTTGCAGTTGATGTATTTGTCGCTGTTGAAGTACCTCCGTCACTGTTCACCTTTGTAATGTTCAGGCTGCCGCTTGTGGTGGTGTTCATTTTATTTGCAAGGTATCCGCCGCCAAAGCCAAGTCCGCAGGAAAATATCATTGTTACCGCAAGTGCAACGGCAATAGCACCTCTTGAAACCGGCTTTTTCGGCTTTTTTACCCTTTGCGGCTTTGCGTTTGCCGTATGATTGGGAGCAGTGCCGTATGGCTGTGAATTATAAACATTCTGCGCCTGCTGACTCTGATAGCTGTTTGACTGATAATTATATGCACCTGAATTTTGATTCTGATAATTGTTGCTATAGCCTGCGCCGGTGCTTTGTGAGGAATAGCTCTGCTGTGATGAATAGCCGGTCTGACCGTTGTATCTGTTCGGATTATGAGATGCGTCCCTGTTATTACCGTTCACATAAGAATAATGATATTCGCTGCCGCCCGTTCGGCTGTCGGTCTTTTCCGTATTCCACTCGTATGACGCCTCTGTATCAGCGCCTGCGCTTTTCTGCGGAATGTCAGAAGTGCTTTCTGTATTGCCGGAATAAATATCATCGAATTCATTTGGATTTTTATTATCAAGCATTTTTAGTCCTCCTTAAATGCTGTGGTTTTCGTATCTCTTACGATGTATATATAATAATTTTGCCAAGTGAAAACTATATGAACTCGTTTTGAAATGATTATGAAATAAATTGAAATAAGAATGAAATGCTTTTCACTTTATACTCAAAATGCCGAACAGTCGGTAGTGACCATTCGGCATTATCTAAGGAACACTGATTAAATCATTTGCACATATTGCGCAGTCAGATTTAATCAGTGTTTTTAATATTCCAATAAACAAAAATAATTTTTAAAAGCTATTGTTATTTCGACAAATTATGTTATAATAATCTCGGTAGTAACAGAATAGCGGCGGTTGTTCTCACTCCCTGACGAAAGGGGGTGTATATTCAAAATGACGGAAGCCTTTTACTTATTTGCTTTTGCTATTGTATTAGTAGCGTTATGCGAAGTCATAAAGAATATAAAAAAATAACCGCCCTGCACTCCAAATACAAGGCGGTTAAGTTTATAAAAATTTACCTACTGTAAGGAGAACAGCCAAAACTGTTCTGTTACTGCTTTTATAATACACCAGCATTAATAAAAAGTCAATATAAAATTTAAAATAACCGCCCTGTACTGCAATACAGAGCGGTTTATTAAATAAAACCAAACTTTCGCAGAACAGCCAAAACTGTTCTGTCACTACATTTATAATACACCAACATAATTAAAATGTCAATATAAATTTAAAAATAACTCCTATTTAGCAGAACAGCCCGAGCCGTTCTGTCACTATATTTATAATACACCAGCAATAATAAAAAGTCAATACAAAATCTGAAACAACCGTCTTTCAAAATTGTAAAGACGGTTTATCTTTTTTCGAGCAGCTTTGAAGCAGGAACACCGAGCTTATCGGCAATCGCAAAAACAAGCGAAAGCGAACAGCTTACATTCGCTGTTTCAATTCTGCTTATGTGAAGTCTTGACACTCCCACAAGCTCCGCTAACTGTTCCTGACTTAACCTTTGTTCCTTGCGGTAGTAGGCAACATTCAAGCCGAATTTTACGAAATCATCATAATAATTATTGTTCACAAAATCTCACCGTATATATTTTATGATATTTGCCTTATAACAACAATTATCTATTATATATCTTATGATATATTATACGATACATTTTAATGTTAATACATTTCAAAAAAATATATAAAACCGCCCTGCTTCTATTGACAAAATGCGACAAATACAGTATAATGATGTTAAAAAATTATAGATAAGAGGTATAGTTTTATGAAATTTAAAAGGCTGTGCTGTGTTGCTCTTGCTGTGTCAATGCTCACAACAAGCTCCGCCATGTTTACGGCAAATGCAGAGGAAGCAACAAGCTATAAATCAGGTGATGTAAACCTTGACGGCAAGATTACGGTTGAAGATATTGTTTCGCTGTACGATTATACTGTCGGCTCATATACTTCGTCATTAACAGCAGAACAGTTTTTAAGTGTTGCCGATATAAACGGTGACGGAGCGGTTGACGAAAAGGATGTTGACGAATTTGTTGACAGCTATATATCTGCCGATAACAGCTTCGGAGATGTCAACAGAGACGGAACACTCTCCGTTTCAGACGCTACATATATTCAGAATTACCTCGTAGGAAATGTTCAGGATTTCGATTTATGTCAAAGCTTAATCGGCGATTATAACAAGGACGGCTCTGTTTCTGTTCTTGATGTAACCGCTGTTCAGAAACAGATTGCCGGTTCGGGTACTTCCTCATATGTAACCGATAAAATAAAAGCAGATGATGCGAAGTATCGTAAAGAATACGCTGAATATATAACCCCAAATATTGAAGCAATTACAAAAAATTGTTATTTAGTTGAGAGTGATGATCCCGACTATGTTATTTATTTCAGGGATTCTAAGTGGTTATATAAGTATATTGGTAATCCAGGTACTATCCATCGTGAACGTCGTGGCTTAAAAGTTATTGGAACCTACGTCTCTGATAAAAACATAATTTTACCTTCAAAAACAGATGGAGGGGTTACTGTAGATGGAGTAGGTTGTGCAAGTGGAACTGTACTTGAAAATGCCGGTGCAAAAATGTTTTGTATTGCAGGAGATCTTTCTCTCGCTGGTTATTACGGTTCTTATGGTCCTGGTATAGAATTAAATTCTGTAATTATACCTAATAATTACATTGTTGAGGGTGATGCTTTTGGTCAAAATATGACTCTTAAACATGTGTTCATGGCGAGTAATGTGACTTTATACAATTCCTGCTTTAGCGAATGCCCATCCTTGGTTTCTGTTAAACTTTCCAATACACTTGAAAAAATCCCTGATACTGCTTTTGATCGCTGTAGTTCTTTAGCTAAAATAACAATTCCCGATAGTGTCACAAGTATTGATCATGGAGCTTTTATTAACTGCGCTTTTAAAGAAATAATTTTGGGTAAAAATGTTACCAGCATTGAAAGAAACGCTTTTCTTAATTGTCCATTAGAAAAAGTATATGTTTATAATCCTGTTGCCGATATCGGTGCCGGTGCTTTCATTAATCGTAGTTATGGTTACAATAGTAATATAAACCCGAATTGTAAATTTTATGGCTATAAAAATTCTACATTGAAGGAATGGTTAAAAAATATACAAGAATTTGCAACCGCCTGGGGCAATACTGTGACTTATAATTTTATTACTCTTTAATGCTTGCAATATTAAGCAATAGAACGTTTTTATAACGTTCTATTGCTTTTTTATTTTTTATTTCTTAATAAAACACTGATTAAATCTGACTGCGCAATATGCACAAACGATTTAATCAGTGTTTCTTTAATATATAATATGTAACAGTCCGAGCGTTATTCTAAGCCTTGCTTTCGCTGCTTTCTTCACCCGTCTTTTCAACAAAATCAACTATACGCTTTCTGACAACAACTCCGTCATATTTCTTTTTAAACGAAACCTTGCCGGTAAACCTTCTTCCGCATTTTTTGCATAAGAACGGTGCAACAAAGCTTTTGTTCTTTACCTTCCAGTTTTTCTGCCTTGCCGCCTGTCTTCCGCATACATCGCAGGAAAAACGCATACTGCGTTTATCTATTTCGGGATTATTAATGTCGGTAATAAAATGGTTTTTATACAGCAGTCTGTCATAAAATTCGTGAGAAGAGGCGTCTTTGATATATCCCTCAATCGGATAATCGTCTATAAAATGCTTCATACATTTTAATGTAAGCTCGGCGTCGGCATACGCACGGTGCTGTTCTTCCTCGTCAAAGCTTATGGCAAGCATATCTGCGCATACAGAAAGTCCGAGCTGTGAAGACTTATCATTTACAGAAAGGCATTTTTCACAGTAATCCTGCACATTGCAGTACCTTGTCAGAAAAGGCAGCTCGGGCTTATGCGCATAATACATATAGTTTTCTATTAACGCAAGTATATCGCTTGTTCCCCAGGTTGCCAGAACAGAGTCGCCGCAGAATTTTTTAAATTCAGAAACAGCGTGCATAAATGTGCAGCCGTTCTCCATCAGCTCCTCATTGGTGATTTTAGTAAGCTTTTTTACCTTTGAGCAGAGCTTTTTACCTATCTGCGGAGTAATAAGCATTTCAAACCTGTCAATAATATTCAGCTTATCGTCAGTCCTGACTGCGCCGAACTCGATTATTTCATTTACAAAGCGATGCTCCTTACTGCTGTATGAGCCGTTCCATTCAAGATCCAATACTACAAAACTCATTTTTTACGGAAAGCCTGCTTCATTCTCTGTTCCTTGGAGAGAATACGCTTGCGCATACGGATATTCTCCGGTGTAACCTCTACAAGCTCGTCGTCTGCAATAAACTCAAGGCACTGCTCAAGAGAAAGCACCGACGGCGGAGTAAGCTTGAGCGCATCGTCTGAGCCTGAAGCACGGGTATTTGTGATGTGTTTTTTCTTGCATACATTTACTGTAATATCCTCTGACTTAGGACTTGCGCCTACAATCATTCCCTCATAGACAGGAACGCCCGGACCTACGAAAAGTCTGCCCCTCTCCTGCGCCGCATACAGGCCGTAGGTAACGGTTTCGCCTGTTTCAAAGGCTATAAGCGAGCCCTGATGACGGGTTACAATTTCGCCCTTGTAAGGCTCGTAGCCGTCAAACACATGGTTCATAATTCCGTTGCCGTTAGTATCTGTAAGAAATTCGGGGCGATAGCCCATAAGACCTCTTGACGGAATACGGAACTCAATGTGAGTTGAACCGCCCTCACGAGTACCCATATTGATAAGCTCCGCCTTTCTTGAACCGAGCTTTTCCATAACTGCGCCTACATAAGCGTCAGGCACTTCGATAATGAGTAATTCCATAGGCTCGTTCAGCTTTCCGTCAATCATCTTGGTAATAACCTGAGGACGGGATACCTGAAATTCATAATTCTGACGGCGCATTGTTTCAATAAGGATTGAAAGGTGAAGCTCACCTCTTCCCGATACCTTGAAGGTATCTGCGCTGTCGGTTTCCTCAACTCTGAGAGCAACATTTGTTTCGATTTCCTTGAAAAGTCTGTCACGCAGATTTCTCGAGGTAACATACTTGCCCTCTCTGCCTGCAAACGGTGAGTTATTAACCATAAAATTCATTGAAACGGTCGGCTCGTCAATTTTTACAAATGGCAGCTGCTCAATATTCTCGGTGTCGCAGATTGTTTCGCCGATGTTGATGTCCTGAATACCGCTTATGCAGACAAGGTCGCCCATCTGAGCCGTTTCGCACTCAACTCTTTTAAGTCCCTCAAACTGATAGAGCTTACCGATTTTTGCGTTCTTTGTTACTTCTCCGTCTGTGTGACAGATAGCAACAGTCTGTCCGTTTTTAACAATACCTCTTTCAACTCTGCCCACGCCGATTCTGCCGACAAACGGATCTGAGTCGATATTTGAAACAAGAATCTGAAGTCCGCCCTCAATATCGCCCTGCGGAGCAGGAATTTCATTTACAATAGCCTCAAAAAGCGGTTTCATATCAGTGCCCGGCTGATGCGGGTCAAGGCTTGCGTAGCCGTCACGGCCTGAGGCGTAAACAACAGGAAATTCAAGCTGATCCTCGTCTGCGCCAAGCTCAATAAAGAGGTCAAGCACCTCATCTACAACCTCCTCGGGTCTTGCGCCCGGACGGTCGATTTTATTCAGCACAACGAGCGGCTTTTTGCCAAGACCGAGTGCCTTTTTAAGAACAAATCTTGTCTGAGGCATACAGCCCTCAAAGGCGTCAACAAGAAGTACAACGCCGTCAACCATCATAAGAATACGCTCAACCTCGCCGCCAAAGTCAGCGTGACCGGGGGTATCAACAATATTGATTTTAATTCCGTTATACATAACAGCGGTGTTTTTGGAAAGAATTGTAATTCCTCTTTCCCTTTCAAGGTCGTTTGAGTCCATTACTCTTTCGGCAACAGCCTCGTTTGCTCTGAAAATACCGCTCTGCTTCAAAAGCTGGTCAACGAGAGTAGTTTTACCATGGTCAACATGAGCGATAATCGCTATATTTCTCAGATTTTCTCTTGTTTCCATAAAATTATCCCCCTATTAAAATCTAAAATCATACATACTCGCATACCTTTTTATTATATCACCGTAATGCAGAAAATTCAATTTAATTTTAAAATTTTACATAAAATAGTCCCAAAACCTCAATTTTTCGTATTTACATCCATTTTTACTTTACATAACAAGAAAAATGTTATATAATAAATACTAATTAGTTGCCATATAACGGGCAATTAATGTACTTGGGTTATTGATTTTTATATTGAAAATAATTGAAAACAACTCAAAATACTTTTTGCGGAGGTAATCAAATGGGCTACACAATTGCACAGAAAATCATCAAAGAGCATTTGGTATGCGGCGAAATGGTTGTAGGCAACGACATCGGCTTGCGCATCGACCAGACTCTTACACAGGATGCAACAGGTACAATGGCTTACATCGAATACGAGGCTATGGGTATTCCGAGGGTAAAAACTGAAAAGAGCGTTGCATATATCGACCACAACACCTTACAGACAGGCTTTGAAAATGCAGACGACCACAGATTTATTCAGTCAGTCTGCAAAAAGCACGGCATTTATTTTTCAAGACCGGGCAACGGTATCTGCCATCAGGTACACCTCGAAAGATTCGGCAAGCCGGGCAAAACACTCATCGGCTCTGACAGCCACACACCTACGGGCGGCGGTATCGGTATGCTCGCTATCGGCGCAGGCGGTCTTGATGTTGCAGTTGCTATGGGCGGCGGTGCATATTACATTACAATGCCTAAAATGGTAAGAGTTAATCTTACAGGCAAATTGAGTCCATGGGTTTCTGCAAAAGATATTATCCTTGCAGTTTTAAGAGTTATGAGCGTTAAGGGCGGTGTTGGCAAAATCGTTGAATACGGCGGTGAAGGTGTTGCCACACTTACAGTTCCCGAGCGTGCTACAATTACAAATATGGGCGCAGAGCTTGGCGCAACAACCTCTGTATTCCCCTCAGACGAAATCACAAGAGAATTTTTAAAGGCTCAGGGCAGAGAGGAAGACTACACCGAGCTGAGCGCAGACGCTGACGCAGTTTATGACGAGGTTATTGAAATCAACCTTTCAGAGCTTGAGCCGCTTGCAGCCTGTCCTCATTCACCCGACAATGTAAAGCCGATAAGCGAGCTTGAGGGACAGAAGATTGATCAGGTATGTATCGGTTCCTGCACAAACTCAAGCTACCTTGACCTTATGAGAGTTGCTCACATCTTAAAGGGCAAAACAGTTGCAGACGGCGTTTCTCTTGCCATTGCTCCGGGCAGCAAGCAGGTGTTCAATATGCTTGCAATGAACGGTGCGCTTGCAGATATGATTGCAGCCGGCGCAAGAATCCTTGAAAGTGCCTGCGGTCCGTGTATCGGTATGGGACAGTCGCCTAACAGCAAGGGCATTTCACTTCGTACCTTCAACCGTAACTTTGAGGGAAGAAGCGGTACAGCCGACGGTCAGATTTACCTTGTATCTCCCGAAACTGCTGCTGTATCTGCGCTTAACGGTGTATTTACAGATCCGAGAAAGCTCGGCGCAGCCGCTGAAATTGAGCTTCCGGAAAAGTTCCTTATCAACGATAATATGGTTATTGCTCCTGCTCCTGTTGAGGAAATGGACAATGTTGAGATTTTAAGAGGACCGAACATCAAGGAATATCCAAAGACAAGTCCTCTCACAGATTCTATAGAGGCGTCCTGCTCACTCAAGGTCGGCGACAACATTACAACCGACCACATTATGCCGGCAGGTGCAAAGATTCTTCCGCTCCGTTCAAACATTCCCGCTATTTCGCAGCACTGCTTTACCGTATGCGACAAACAGTTCCCCGAGAGAGCAAAAACTCTGGGCAAGAGCATTATCGTGGGCGGCGAAAACTACGGTCAGGGTTCATCAAGAGAGCATGCAGCGCTTGCTCCTCTCTTCCTCGGCGTCAAGGCAGTTCTTGTAAAGAGCTTTGCAAGAATCCACAAGAGCAACCTTATCAACGCTGGTATTCTTCCGCTTACATTCCAGAATCCTGCCGATTACGATAAAATCAAGCTCGGCGATATGCTTGAATTGCCGAATGTTAAAAAGGAAATTGCAGACGGCTCAGCCGTAACCGTTGTAAACAAGACAACAGGCGATACAATCATTGCCGACTGCGAGCTTTCAGACAGAACAAGAGCAATTATTCTTGCAGGCGGTCTGCTTGACTATACAAAGGAGAACAGCTGATGGAAAAGATTAAAATGACTACTCCCATCGTCGAGATGGACGGCGACGAAATGACAAGAGTTCTTTGGCAGAAAATCAAAGACATTCTTATTTACCCATATATTGACTTAAAGAGCGAGTACTACGACCTCGGTCTTGAAAACAGAAACAACACCGACGATCAGGTTACTATTGACAGCGCAGAGGCTACAAAAAAATACGGCGTTGCAGTAAAGTGCGCTACAATCACACCAAACGCCGCAAGAATGGACGAATACAACCTCAAGAAAATGTGGAAATCACCAAACGGAACAATCCGTGCTATTCTTGACGGCACAGTATTCAGAAGTCCTATCCTTGTAAAGGGTATAACACCGTATATTCCCACATGGAAAAAGCCGATCTGCATTGCCCGTCACGCTTACGGCGATGTATATAAGAACACAGAAATGGTAGTAAAGGCAGGCAGCAAGGCTGAGCTTTGCGTAACAAAGCCTGACGGCACAGAGGAAAGAAGTACAATCTTTGACTTTACCTCAGACGGTATCATTCAGGGTATGCACAACCTCGACAAGAGCATTGCCTCCTTTGCCCGTTCCTGCTTTAACTATGCGCTCGACCAAAAGCTTGATGTATGGTTTGCAACAAAGGACACAATCAGCAAAAAATACGACCACACCTTCAAGGATATTTTTGCTGAGATTTTTGAAAATGAATACAAGGAAAAATTCGAGCAGGCAGGCATTACATACTTCTACACACTTATTGATGACGCTGTAGCAAGAGTTATCAGAAGTGAGGGCGGCTATATGTGGGCTTGCAAGAACTATGACGGCGATGTTATGAGCGATATGATAGCAACTGCCTTCGGTTCGCTTGCTATGATGACAAGCGTGCTTGTTTCTCCCGACGGAGTTTATGAGTACGAGGCTGCTCACGGCACTGTTCAGCGCCACTACTACAAGTATTTAAAGGGCGAGGAAACCTCGACAAACTCTGTTGCAACTCTCTTTGCCTGGACAGGCGCACTCAGAAAGCGTGGCGAGCTTGATAATCTCCCTGAGCTTATGAGCTTTGCAGACAAGCTTGAAAAGGCTACTATTGACACTATCGAGGGTGGCGTTATGACAGGCGACCTTTACGCAATTTCCACCCTTGAAAACAAGAAAAAGGTTAATTCAGAGGATTTCCTGCTTGCAGTAAACGAGCGTCTTGCCGCATCGCTTGCATAAAAGCACTACATATTCGGTTAAAGGAGTAAGGTTAAAGTACAATGTCCAGAAATGACAGCATTTCAATGTCCGTAATCAGAAGACTGCCCAGATATTACCGCTTTTTATCTGAGCTTAACGAGCAGGGTATCGACAGGATTTCATCTACAAAGCTGGCTGAAATTATGAATGTAACCGCATCTCAGGTAAGGCAGGACCTTAACTGCTTCGGCGGCTTTGGTCAGCAGGGCTACGGCTACAGCGTTTCTCAGCTCAAAGAGGAAATTCAGAATATTCTCGGTCTTAACAACAACTACAAAGCCATTCTAATCGGCGTGGGCAATCTCGGTAAAGCCGTTGCAAAGCATATGAACTTTGAAAAGCTCGGCTTTGAGCTTGTTGCCTGCTTTGACAGCAACGAAGAAAAGGTTGGCAAAAAGCTGAATAATCTTACGGTTATGCCCGACAGCCTGCTTGACGAATTTTGTCAGAACAATAAAATCAATACCGCTTTTCTGTGTATTCCGAGAGTGTGTGTTGAGAATGTTCTCGACAAGCTGTACGGCTACGGAATCAAGAATTACTGGAATTTCAGTCACTACGACATTGCAAGAAAGTATAACGATACCCTTGTGGAAAATGTGCATTTAAGCGACAGCCTTATGACCTTGTGCTACAAAATGAACAACCGAGATAAAATAATATAAATTTATAAATTGCAAAAGCTGTTCCCAATCACACGGGAACAGCTTTTTATTACTTTGGAAACTATAATTTAGCAAACAAAAAAACTTTCGGTCGGGCAACTATGTAAAAAATTATAGCTTACTATCTGCTCGGGGCAAAAGTTTAGGTCAAGCCTTTTTAAAGGCTTGCGGGTTTGGGCAGAGCCCAAGAAAAATTGCTTTGAAAATGCAGGAGGGTAGGTAAAACAGTCCGGTGGACTGTTTTATCGTAGGGAACCCACATCAGGGGTTCCCTGTAAGCAAGAGTTGTGTTTTATATTGT
>JBJEOV010000004.1:0-5091 GCA_051880895.1 Ruminococcus sp.
AGGTTAATACAGAAAGCAGAAAATCATTTGTGTGGACAACGGGCTCCTGGATATTAAAGGAAGCGCTTGAAAACTCAACTGCCGAGCAAAAGGAAAGCTTAATAAATGCAATTAAAGCAGGCAACATTGTTGCTCACGCCTGCCCGTTTACCACTCATACGGAGTTGCTTGACACAGACACCCTTGATTACGGTCTTTCCATTGTTGATATGATTGACGAAATAAGGGGCAGAAAAACCGTCAGCGCAAAAATGACTGACGTACCGGGACATACAAAAGCCATTGTTCCGCTTCTTGCAAGGCACGGAATAAAGCTCCTTCATATCGGCGTGAACGGTGTTTCGGCAGTTCCCGAGGTACCGGAATGTTTTTTGTGGAAATGCGGCGGTTATGAGATTGTTGTAGTGTATTCGGGCGATTACGGCGGAGCATTCAAGAGCGACTTGATTGATGAGGTACTGTATTTTGACCATACCCTCGACAATCACGGTGCACCTTCACCGGATAAGGTTATGTCAAAATTAGACAAAATAAAATCCGAATTTCCCGACTATGATGTTCAGGCAGGTACACTTGACGATTATGCCGAGGCAATTTGGCAGGTTAAAGACAAGCTTCCTGTCGTTGAAGATGAAATCGGCGACACGTGGATTCACGGCAGTGCCGCCGACCCTTATAAATCGGCTTGCTTGCGAGAGCTTATGAGGCTTAAAGCACATTGGCTTGCAGACGGCACAATGAAAAAAGACAGCGAGGAATACAGGGGCTTTTGCGACAACCTCCTTTGCATTGCCGAGCATACCTGCGGTATGGATACAAAATGTTATTTTGCAGATTATGAGAATTACATTAAGGCCGATTTCCAAAGGGCAAGAAAAAGAGATAAAATTATTATTAGGCATCCCTTTAGAGATTTTCCGTATAACATACTTAACATAATAAACAAAACCCACAACAAATGCTCATACAGCACAATTGAAAAAAGCTGGCTTGAGCAGAGAAAATACATTGATAAGGCTGTAAGCTATTTGAGTGCAGAGCATAAGGAACAGGCGCAAAAGGCACTTTCAAGCCTTGTACCCGGATATTACCTTACTCTTAAAGATGCCGAGAATTTCAACGGTACAGCTAAGGCTTTTGGCTATGAGCTTCAAATAAACGGCTATGGCGGAATAGGACGGCTCACCTGCGACGGAAAGGAAATCATAAAGAATAACGACAGACCCTTTGCAGAATACCGTTCCTACACAAGCAAGGATTATGATTTTTGGTTTAATAATTATTCTCGTGATTTTGATAAAAACAGCGTATGGTCATATCCTGATTTCGGCAGACCGCTTTTGAAATACGCAGACGGAAAATATCCCGAGGGACGATTTTATTACAAAATGACCGATGCCACGGTTAAAGTGCAGGATGATTCGGTAAAAGTGTTGGTTAACCTTAAGTGCGATAGAATTGCCTGCGAATTAAGCGGAGCACCCCGAACAATTCAAACCTTGTATACTATTGACAGACAGGGAGTTTCCTTTGAGGTGCTTTGGCTTGACAAGGACGCAAACCGAACAACCGAAGCAATTTTTCTGCATCTTTATCCTGTCGTCAATGATTTTTCATTGGTTAAGCTCAAAAGTAAAATTGATTGCAGCAAGGTTGCTTCAATGGGTGGACGAAATCTTCACGCAGTTGAAAAATGCATATGCGAAAACAGTGACGTAGCATTTGAAATCAAAAACCTGCACTCCCCTCTTTTATCGTTAGGTCAGGGAAAAATTCTTGAATATGACAACAAAATCGAAGATTGCACTACCGACGGAATTTCCTATGTTCTTTATAACAATGTATGGGGAACGAATTTCCCTCTTTGGTACGAGGAAAATGCAAGATTTAAGTTTGAAATAAATCCAATTATTGAGGGATAATCTTTATGAAATTGATTTATAAAAAGCCTTTAATTTTTCCTGTATGGGCAAGATTTAACAGCAAAAATGCAGGAAAGCAATTTCATAATTCAGCAGAAGACGGTGTAGTATTCTTACCGACAAACGAATACTTGCCTTATTATAATCATATTGAGATGACCGGCTTTGAAATGTCGTCGATAATCAGTTATCAAATTGATAAAAATTGTAGGCTGAAGATGTATTTGTTCTGCGTTTTTCCTCAAATCAGAGTTATTCCAAATGAAACAAGGGGAAGCCTTAGTGTCCATTTCAAAAACGTTGATATCAGCATTTGCAAAGCAAAAAAAGCTGTCACTAAGGTAAGCTTTGACGGCACTCTAAAAATTGAGGAGCAAGGCGACGATATAAAAATTGTTCACGAAATTTCACCGGGCTACGACAAAAAAACACTGATTGAAAAAATTGATGTGGCAAATCTCGGCACAGAGGCTAAAAGATTTTGCGTAAAAAATAAGAGTCCTATGCGAAAAATCAACAAATGCTTTCTTGTTGAAAATAAAAAACAGTGTTTGTACACTCAGGTGTTTTCGCTTAACGGTAGGTCTGTTGACGGCAGTAAGTATTTAGAAATCCTGCCAAACCAACAGCTCTCATTTGTTGTATCCTACGGTGCAGAACGGCTTTCGGTTGAGGACGCATGCTGTCAGCTTGAAAGCAGAAGGAATTTCATAAAGCAATCAAAGGACAGACTGAAAATTACAACGCCTGATTTGAACATTAACCTTATGACAGAATTTTGCAAAATCAGGGCAAGCGAGAGTATTTTTAATACCAAAAACGGACTAATGCATGGACCGGGCGGCGGCAACTATTATGCTGCGCTATGGACCAACGATCAGTGCGAATACGCAAATCCGTTGTTTGCTTATCTTGGCTATAAAAAAGGGCAAGAGCAAAGCTTAAATTGCTATCGCTTATATTCAAGGCTTGCTTCAAGTGACAAGGCTATTCCTACAAGCATTGTTGCTTGCGGTGACGGAATATGGAATGGCGCAGGAGACAGAGGTGACACCTCAATGTATCTTTATGGCCTGTGTCGTTATCTTCTTACTACCGGAGACAGAAAAACAGCCAACGAGCTTATGCCAAGCATTGAAAAGGCTGTTGATTATGTCATTAAAAATATAACTGATGATGGTATAGTGAAAAGTGACAGTGACGAGCTTGAAAATCGTTTTGAAAGCGGAAAAGCAAATCTTTCCGTGTCCTGTATAACCTACGATGCTTTAATTTCACTCGGGTATCTTTACAGTGCCTTGAATTACAACGAGCAATCCGAAAGGCTATTTGCCCTCTCGGATAAAATAAAGGACGGTATTGAAAGGTATTTCGGTGCCGATGTTGAGGGATATAAAACATATAGGTATTGCAAGGAAGAATCACATCTTCGCTCATGGATATGCCTGCCGCTTACCGTGGGTATTTTTGAGAGAAAGGACGAAACAATAAACGCCCTGCTTTCAAATAAGCTTTACAAAAATGGCGGCTTTTTAACAAGAAGCGGAGATAAAACCTATTGGGATCGTTCGGCTTTATACGCAATGCGAGGAATGTTTTATTCGGGCGAAGCGGATAAGGCGTGCGAGGTATTAACTAATTATACAAAAGAAAGGCTTTTGGGTTGTCACGTTCCTTATCCTGTTGAGGCTTTCCCGGAGGGTAACTCTGCACAGCTTTCTGCTGAAAGTGCTTTGTATTTGAGAATTTTTACAGAGGGTGTATTAGGCTATCGACCAACAGGCTTTGACTCATTTGAAATAAAACCAAGCTTACCGAAAAAATGGGATAGAATTGATTTTAATAATCTCAATTTGTTTGGAGAGGAATACAATATTTCAATAATAAACGGAGATTGCTACACCGTAAAAATCAATGATTTTACAATAGAAATAGCAAAGGGTGATAGCTATGCTTATCACAGAAAGGAGCAATAAATGAAATATTCGGTTAATAGAGATATTCATTCTGATTTTAATGTGATTGAAGAGAATAAGCTCCCTGCAAGAGCTTACTTTATTCCTTTTTCAAGTGATGAGCAATTAAGTAAGACGGATTATAAAAGCGAGCGCTATAACTCCGACAGAATAGTAATGCTCAGCGGTGAATGGGATTTTAAGTATTATGAGAAATTGAGCAACATACCAAGCGTGCTTGATACAGACAGCATCATGTTTGACAGGCTGAATGTACCAAGCACTTGGCAGAGAAACGGCTACGACCAGATTGCATATATCAACACTCGTTATCCGTTCCCTAAAAAGCCACCTCACATTCCAAATGATGTTGCTGTCGGCATTTACAGAAAGAATGTTGAATTGAAAAAATACAGCCGTCAAATAATTTCGTTTCTCGGCGTTGCAGGTGCTTTGGCACTTTATATTAACGGCGAATATGTTGGCTATTCCGAAGGCTCGCATAATACTGCCGAATTTGATATAACAGAATTTGTAAATGAGGGCAATAATGAAATTGTTGCCGTAAACTACAAATGGTGTAACGGCACATATCTTGAATGTCAAGATATGTTTAGAGAAAACGGTATCTTCCGTGATGTTTATATCATCAATCAAGATGAAAGGCACATTGACGATTTCCTTTTTAGAACGAGCAAAAATGCTGATGGCACTTATGATTTGAAAATCAAAATTGATGGCAATTTTGATGATGTTGACATTTCCTGTGACCTATTTACAACAAAGGAAAGCAACACAATTATAAAAAATCTTAAAGTAAATGAATGGACGGCAGAAACACCAAATCTCTATGAGGTTACAATCAAAATAAAAGATGTTGAGGTTATTCGTACCTACATTGGCTTTAAGGATGTAAAAATAAACGGCGAGGTGTTTTTATTCAATGACAAGCCTATAAAAATGCTCGGCGTTAATCACCACGATACACATATGACAAAGGGCTATGCCGTTTCTCTTGACGACCTTGAGCTTGATATTAAGCTTATGAAGGAGTATAACTGCAATGCAGTAAGAACCTCACACTATCCACCTGACCCTGTATTTTTGACTATGTGCGATATGTACGGTCTTTATGTTGTTGATGAGGCAGATATTGAAACACATGGCTTTTATGCAGTGCCACACAGTACATATAACCCGAACAGACTCAGCAA
>JBJEOV010000005.1:0-5014 GCA_051880895.1 Ruminococcus sp.
CACGGATTGTCATAAGGTCGGCAAGCACCTGACAGGGGTGGCAGTAATCGGTAAGACCGTTGATAATCGGAATTGAGCCGTACTCGGCAAGAGCCTCAACCTCCGACTGCTCAAAGGTTCTTATCATAATGCCGTCAAGAAAACGGGAAAGAACTCTTGCTGTGTCCTGAACAGGCTCGCCTCTGCCAATCTGTAAATCGTTTGAGGAGAGGAAAAGCGGATAACCGCCGAGCTGAGTCATACCAACCTCAAAGGAAACTCTTGTTCTTGTGCTTGATTTCTCAAAAATCATACCGAGAGTTTTGCCTGCGAGGATTTTATGCTCAATGCCGTGCTTCTGCTCATATTTAAGCTGGTCGGCAAGATTTAATGTATTGATAATTTCTTCTGTTGACCAGTCCTCAAGTTTAAGTAAATGCTTCATATTAATTCTCCTTTAATGTTTTTTCAAGAATATCAAGCGCAAGGTCGATTTCTTCTGTTGTAATGTTAAGCGGCGGCAGCATTCTGAGAAGCGACTTTGCCGTGATGATGATAAGTCCGTTTTCAACGCATTTTACGGCTATATCGTGGGCGTCGCCCTCTTTAAGCTCAATGCCAATCATAAGTCCCATTCTGCGGACTGCTTTTACATTTTCAAGCTTTAAGAGCTTTTCCTCTATGTACCTGCCCTTTTCCTCAACCTCAGCTAAAAACTCAGGCTTTGAGATTTTATCAAGCACATATCCTGCGCCTGCGCACACAACCGGGTTTGCACCGAAGGTTGTGCCGTGTGTTGACGGCGACATTACATCCCTGAGCTTTTCGCCGCAGACGCACAAGCCAATCGGAAGTCCTCCGCCTATGCCCTTTGCAACGGTGAAAATATCGGGCTTGACATCATAATTCTGAAAAGCGAACAGCCTGCCTGTTCTGCCTGCGCCCGTCTGCACTTCATCAATTATAACAAGAATATCCCTGTCGTTACAGAATTTGACAAGGCTTTGGACATAGTCCTTGTCAAGAATATTCACGCCGCCCTCGCCCTGGATAAGCTCAAGCATAACTGCGCAGGTTTTGTCTGTAACTGCGTTTTCGAGGGCGTTCATATCGTTGGCGTCAACATACGAAAAGCCCTGTGTAAACGGGAAAAAGTAGTTGTGAAAAACATCCTGTCCCGTTGCAGAAAGAGTGGTTACCGTTCTGCCGTGAAAGGAATTATTCAGCGTAATAATTTCGTTGCGCTCTGCGCCGTATTTGTCAAAGCTGTATTTTCTTGCCACCTTGATTGCGCACTCGTTAGCCTCTGCACCGCTGTTGCCGAAGCAGACCTTTGACATTCCCGTAAGCGTGCACAGCTTTTCGGCGAGGTCGCTTGCCTTGTCGCAGTAAAAATAGTTTGACATATGCTGAATTGTACCTGCCTGCTCGCTCACAGCCTTTACCCAGCCGTCCTCGCACCAGCCAAGGCTGTTTACGCCGATACCCGAGGCAACATCAACATACCTTTTGCCGTCCTCGTCATATGCGATTGCACCCTTGCCGCTTTTTAACGCAACATTATATCTGCCGTAGGTGTGCATTATGTACTGCGAGTCCTTTTCCTTAGTGTTCATTCTCCCTCTCCCCCTCAGGTTTTATCTACATCTTCATTATTAAAGGAAAAAACAAATATATCCTCACGCTTTTTAAAGCCGAAGTCCTGCCAGAAGCTCTGACCGGTTGTGTTGTTCTGATAGCAGAAAATGTGAGTTTTATCAATTCCCTGATTTTTAATAGCCTCAATCGCACTTTTTGCAAGCTCGTGACCGATTCTTTTTCTGCGGTAATCGGGCAGCACAGCCATATGGTGAATAAAGCCCCGTCTGCCGTCGTGGCTTGCAAGCACAGTGCCGACGATTTTGCCGTCAACAACCGCAACCTTGCTCATACCCTCACTGCGTCTGAGGTACTGCGCAATCTCTTCCTTTTCGTCTGCCTTAGACAAGGCTCTTTTTGAGGTAATCTGCCAAAGGGCAAAGACCTCCTCGTAATCTGCTATTGTCATTTCTCTGATTGTCATATCTGTTTTTCCTTATCAACTGCCCTGTCGGGCAAAATTATATCTCTTTTAATAGAACATTGTTCCGATACCCTCGTCGCTGAACAGCTCGAGGAGGATTGAATGTTCAATTCTGCCGTCGATAATGTGAGCTCTGCTTACGCCGTTCCTCACAGCCTCAACACAGCAGTCGATTTTCGGAATCATACCGCCCTTGATGATGCCGTCACGCTTGAGCATAGGCACCTCGCTTACATTTACAACAGAAATGAGCGAATCCTCGTCATTTACATCTCTGAGAAGTCCTCTGATGTCGGTCATAAGAATAAGCTTTTTTGCTCCCACCTTAGCCGCAATCTGAGCCGCCGCAAGGTCAGCGTTTACATTGTAAACATTTCCGTCATAGCCTGCCGCAACCGTTGCAACAATCGGGATATAGCCGTTGTCCATAGCGGTTTTGAGCGGTTCGGGATTTACCTCCTTAATCTCGCCCACAAAACCGAGATCTGCGCTTGTAACGAGCTTTTCAGCCATAAGCAGGTTGCCGTCAAGACCGCAGAGTCCGAGAGCCTTTCCGCCGTGCCTTTCCATAAGCTGAACAAGGCTTTTGTTCACCTTGCCTGCAAGCACCATCTGCACAATATCAATGGTTTCCTCGTCGGTAACACGCATACCGTTTTCAAATCTGCTTTCCTTGCCGACTGCATTGAGCATTGCATTTATTTCAGGGCCGCCGCCGTGAACAAGCACAACATTAACGCCTACAAGTCGCATAAGCACAATGTCGCTCATAACGGCGCTTTTAAGCTTTTCGTTTACCATAGCGTTGCCGCCGTACTTTACAACGATTGTTTCGCCGCTGTATTTCTGAATATACGGCATCGCCTGTATTAAGACCTTCGCTCTTTTATTAGTATCCATTTTCCATTTCCCCTGAATATAAATTTATGGTTTCCCTTGCAGTAAACTGAATTTCAAAAATTCTTCATTTTTCATTCTTCATCATTCATTCTTCGTTTTTCATCATTCATTCTTCATTATTCATTTTTCATTCTTCATTATTATTCCCCTGCCGTCAGGTTCTGTAATCTCCGTTGATTTTTACATAATCATAGGTGAGGTCACAGCCGTAAGCCTCGGCACAGCCTGTGCCGTCGTTGAGTGATACAAGAATGTTGATTTCCTTTTCAAGCAGGATTTCCTTTGCCTTTTCCTCGGAAAATTCAATGCCTGCGCCGTCCGAGCACACGAGGATACAGCCCTTGTCGGACTCAAAGGAAACACTGACCTTTTTAACATCAACATCAGCGCCGCTGTAGCCGATTGCGCACAGCACCCTGCCCCAGTTTGCGTCTGAGCCGAACATAGCCGCCTTTACAAGGCTTGAGCCGATAATGCTCTTAGCCACTGTAACGGCGTCAGCCTTTGTCTTTGCGCCGTCAACCCTGCACACAAGCAGCTTTGTTGCGCCCTCGCCGTCAGCGGCAAGCTTTTTTGCAAGCGTTCTGAAAGCGGCGGTAAGACCGCTTACAAATGTATAATAATCCTCATTTTTAGTGGTAATCATCTTGTTGCCTGCCTTGCCCGACGCCATAATTGCAAGGGTATCGTTGGTTGAGGTGTCGCCGTCAACGCTTACCATATTATAGCTGTCCTCAACAGCCTCAAGCAGAGCCTCTTTGAGCATATCTGCCGACACAGCCGCATCGGTGGTGACAAACGAAAGCATTGTGCCCATATTGATATGAATCATACCGCTGCCCTTTGCAATGCCGCCTATAGTAACGGTTTTGCCGTCAAGCTCCATCTGCATAGCCATTTCTTTTTTAACGGTATCGGTTGTCATAATAGCCTCGGCGGCGTCAGTGCCGCCCTCCTTTGTGAGGTGACCTTTCATATATACGCAACCCCTGAGTATCGGCTGAATCGGCAAGGGCTGACCGATTACGCCTGTTGACGCAACAATTACATCATCGGGACTGATGCCGAGGGTTTCAGCCGCAATAAGGCACATTCTGCTTGCAATCTCATAGCCGTTTGCATTGCAGGTGTTTGCGTTGCCCGAATTGACGATAACAGCCTGAGCCACACCGTTTTCAAGGTGCTTTTTTGTTACCTCAATAGCCGAGCTTTTAACAAGATTTTTGGTATAAACAGCCGCCGCAGTACAGGGAGTGTCGCAGAAAATCAATGCAAGGTCACGCTTTGTCTTGTTTGACGGCTTGATTGACGCACAAATACCGGCCGCTGTAAAGCCCAATGGAGAAGTAACTGTGCCTTCGATAAATTTATAGTTTCCCATAATAAAGCCTCCGTTCTGTTTTATTTTATTTTTATTCTTTTTAACAGATAGACGATATAATTATTAAATTCCGGTCGGACAAATAATTATTCATTATTCATTAAATTCATTCATTACTACGCCTGACGGCTCTGCACAAATCAGCCGCCCATAAAAATGTCTGAACGGTTTTTTCCGGCAGAAAATAAGCGAAATTAAAATGCAGGCGGAACGATAACCAGACCTGTTTTTTCGTCAAGTCCGAAGATAATGTTCATATTCTGGATAGCCTGACCTGCCGCACCCTTGACCATATTGTCGATAGCCGCACAGGCAACAAGCTTGTTTGCCCTCTTGTCGTGGTGAATCGAAACATCGCAGAAGTTTGAATAGCGCACATTGTGAATGTCGGCGCACTTGCCGTCGTCAAGAAGTCTTACAAAGAACTCATCCCTGTAAAAATCCTCATAGGCTTTTCTTATCTGCTCAAAGGTAACGCCCTCGTTGATGTCTGCATAGACGGTGGCAAGAATACCTCTGTTCACGGGCAGAAGATGCGGAACAAAGGTAATTGTAACATCCTCGCCCGAAAGCTTTGAGAGCGTCTGCTCAATTTCGGGGGTGTGGCGGTGGCTTGCTACCTTGTATGCGTGAAAGCCCTCGTTAAGCTCGGGGAAGTGGTTGCCCTGAGTCGGCTTTCTGCCTGCGCCCGT
>JBJEOV010000006.1:0-22353 GCA_051880895.1 Ruminococcus sp.
GAAAACATAGGATTTAATCGGTCAATAAGCACTTTCATCTGACCGGACATCTCATAATAATAAATAGGTGTTGCCCATACCACAATATCAGAGCCTATGACCTTATCCATTATCTTTGTTACATCATCTTTGATTACACACTTACCGGTCTGCTGGCACGCAAGGCAACCTTTGCAAAAACTAATCTGCTTATCCTTTAATGTAATGAACTCCACTTCATTTCCTGCATACGCTGCGCCATCCGCAAAACTTTTTGCAAGAATATCCGAATTGCTGTTTGCTCTTATACTTGTTGAAATCACTACAACCTTCTTGCTCATCAAATTATTCCTTTCTCGTATTTTTTAGAAACTTTCTCTGAAAATCTGTTCAATCTCATTCTCATCAAGCAACTTGTAACCACCGGAGAGGACTATTGTACCCTTTACAAGATCCTCAATCATATCCTCTGTTGCACCGAGTTCGGTAATGTTCAATATAAGACCAAGTTCCTTCATCCAGTTTTCCATTGCTGTAAGACCTTCAGATGCAATCTGTTCATCTGTCTTTCCTGTTGCATCAACATCCCATACATTCTTTGCGAAACGAACAAATTTTGGAAGTCCATAAGGCATAATATGCCTATAATATGGTAATGAAACTGCCGCCAATGTCATACCATGGGTTGCGTCTGTACACGCTCCCACAGACTGACCGAGCATATGTACCATCCAGTCTGTTGATTTTGCCTTGGCAACCAATGTATTAAGTGCCCATGTTGCAGACCACATAATATTGCTCCTTGCTTCATAATCCTGTGGATTTTTATTCGCAATACGACTAGAATGTATTACAGATTTCATCAGTCCTTCGCTGATGTAGTCGCTGGTATTATCATCCTCTCCGGTAAAGTACTGCTCACATATATGATTGAAAATATCATAAATTCCTGAAATCATCTGATAATGAGGGAGCGTCAGTGTGTATTTCGGATTCAAAATAGAGAATTTAGGCATAATCTTTTCATCTGCAAAAACATGACCTATCTTCAACTTGGCAGAATGATTGGTAATGACTGCTCCTGCATTCATTTCAGAACCGGTACCAACCATTGTCAGCACACAGCCTACCGGGATAATCTCACAGGAAGGCTCATCAAACTTAAGATAATACTTTTCCCAAGGGTTTTCCTCGCAATTAACAGATACGGAGACTGCCTTTGCATAATCACATACAGACCCGCCACCTACTGCAAGGAGAAAATCTGCCTTGTGATTTCTTGCAATTTCAACACCTTCATACAATTTTTCAAGGGTTGGATTTGGCATTACACCGGCAATCTCTGTGACATTCTTACCCTCTTCTTTGAGGATAGTCATTACTTCATCATAGATTCCGTTTTTCTTAATAGAACCGGCGCCATATATTAACACTACATTTTGTCCATATTTTTTAAGCTCCGCTCCTAAATTTGAGAGGGAATCCTCTCCAAAATATAATTTTGTTGGATTACAATAAGTAAAATTTCCTAACATAATTTGCTCCTTTCTCTTTACACAAAATTATTTTTTTGTTATTCTTAATTATATAATAATACCTAAACCTGACTTTAGGTCAAGTGCTTTTTATAAATTTTTTATGCAAAGAGAGGTTCTTATGTATACAATAGGTCAGATTTCAAAAATGTTTGGTTTACCCATTTCTACCCTGAGATATTATGACAAAGAAGGACTTTTTCCAAATATGGAACGCTCATCCGGTATTCGCATATTTTCAGAGTCCGAAATAGAGGCTCTTCGTGTGATTGAATGTCTTAAAAAGACCGGTATGGAAATCAAGGATATCAAACAGTTTATGGACTGGTGTGCTGAAGGTCCTTCGACTTATTCCAACCGAAAAAAACTCTTTGAGGACAGAAGAAAAGCCCTTGAAAAACAGCTTCAAGAGCTTGAAAAAAATATGGCAATGATTAAGTTCAAATGTTGGTATTATGAACAGGCTATTTCTGACGGTAACGAAGTACGCCTAAATACAATAATTCCGAATAATCTTCCTGATGATATAAAAACCATATACGAAGTGGCTCATTCGTAGAAAATAATAATACGCATCTCCACAAATTCCGATATATCTTACAACTTAATACATTTAATTATATCAAAAACAAAAGGGAAGTCAATTAGTGTGAACCGTTCTGTGAATAGTATCAAGAATTTTCTCTTGTTCCTTTTCATCAACACCTATACTTTCCAAAGCCTCTCGTGTTCCGCAGTCGGGGCAGATAATTGTTACATTATCCACCCTTGAAACAGCTCCTCGCTCACTGAAAAGCTTTCCGCACTTCGGGCATACCCGAACCCTTATTTCATTTGTCTGCATAATATCCTCCTCATTCTGTTCACTGTATTAATTAAAATTCTTTTGTCAAAACCAAAATATTCATACCCATCAAGGCAAGTGTAAACATAGTAATCTGACGGTATGCCTATCGGTCTGTCCGACCTCATAACATACGCAAAGCAGTCAAGCGTGGTTTCTTTTGTTTTATCCATACTTGTCACTTGCAAGGTGTAGTCCTGCTTGTAGTAAAAATTCGGATAACCCTCGTATCGGTCAAGCGCCTTTTCATCGGATGGTGTAACTTCCCAAACGGCAACAGGAACGCTTGCTCCGATTTTTGGCTCAATTGTTAAGTACGAACCCGTAAGACTTCCTCTGAAATAGAGTATGTGATTCTCCAAAGTCGCTGTTCCCAAAAGCTTTGCTTTCGGGCAGCGTATTTTCATCTGCCTTACATTAAGGTTACTGCCGTAGGCAATGTAAAACCTTGTCAAGGAGCGGGTAGTATTTTGCTTTGCAAAATCTCCACCCTCAAGTCCTTGACAAGTTTTTGTTTCGGGTTTATCTTCGATTTTAAACCCGAAAGAGTATCTTTTCAATTAAATCAGTCCTTTCCGAAGAATTGTTCTTCTACCACCTTAAGACCGCCGAAGCGGTCGGTGGGGCTGTGCCTATATTCTTCAAGCGGCTCTGCCGTTGCGGAAAGCTCCGTCACCTGAAAGCCTTTTTGTGAGAAGTTCTCTTGCCGTTTTGAACTCGTCACCGATAAAGCCGAGCCTTAAAAGCCAGGTTCTCATTGCGTATTTTGGATTTTCATTCTGCTGTGGTTTCGGACTTGCTGTTCTGACTTCCTTTGCCATTTGGCTGAGTGCAAGGCAAAGCTGAATGTAGCTTTTAAGCTGTCCTGCGTGAAGTCCGTTCTGCTTGCCGTCTGACGGCTTGTCAAACTGGAAAAGTCTGAATTCAACCGTTCCCTTTGTAAAGGTTGCGTGGAGGTTGAGCATATGGTATCGGCTACCGTTGTAATGGTGATTTCTGCCGTAGTTTTCATCGTGGCTCTTGTACCATACATCGGCAAGCTCCGACATTGTTTTCGGCTTTCTTCTGTTGACCTGCTCTAAAAATCTTGTGTCAACCGTTCTGCAGTAGCGTCTGATTCTGTCACCGTCAAGGTTTAGAGCCTCGGATAAAAGGCTTTCGTGACTAGCCATAATATTTGCAAGGTTTCTCAAGGTCTGTGCTGTGTGGCCGTTTGCTCCGATGTGAATGTGAACTCCGCAGCCCCTTGTTGAATCACTCTTTGCTCCGGCTTTTCTCAGTCGTCTTATAAGCTCCTGTAAGGTTTCAATGTCTGCGTAGGTAAGGATTGGCGTTACCATTTCGCATTTCTCGCTGTCAGGTCCTGCGATGCTGACATCTTTTTGGAATTTCCATTCTCTGCCTTGCTCGTCATATGCTGACCAAGTGCAGTAGCCGTTTCTGTCGGCTGTGTTCTCAAATCTGTCTGTGCCGAAGAAGTCGGCTGCGATTTTTGCGGCTTTATTCCTTGTGATGTTGTTCATCTCAACCTCAACACCGATTGTCTGCTTTTTCATTTCCTCGATTTGTCTTAATGTCTTTGCGTTCATAATTTTCCTCCGTTGTTCGGCTTTTCTTTGCCTTTCGTTGTGTGTATATTACCGTCATAACGGAGTAATAGCAATACGATTACAGCACAAACATACACATTATATATTGTGTATGTTGCATCATCTGCCATAGCTTTCTCGGTATTTTGGAAAGCATCAAAAAGGAACTGATAAAACTTGTCGTTTTCAAGGTTATCATTCTTTATTTTTCCGGCACTGCCCTCGTAGTTGACATTGTAGGGTGGGTCAGTAACAACAAGGTTTGCTTTCTTGCCGTCCATAAGGATAGTGTAGGTTTCTTCCTTTGTGCTGTCACCGCAGATAAGTCTGTGGTTACCCAGCAGCCATAGGTCACCGCTCTTTGTTACGGGCGGTTTTTCAAGCTCGCTCTCAACATCAAAATCATCATCTTTGACATCATCGTTGTCATCGGCAAAAAGCTCTGCAATTTCATCTTCGTCAAATCCCGTAAGTCCAATATCAAAGTCGGCACCCTGTAAGGACTCAATTTCAACTCTCAAAAGCTCTTCGTCCCAGCCGGCATCCATAGCCATACGGTTGTCGGCTAAAATGTAGGCTTTCTTCTGTGCATCATTTAAGTAGTCCACAAACACACAAGGTACTTCTGAAATATTTTCAGCCTTTGCAGCTAAAATTCTTCCGTGTCCGGCTATGACATTGAAATCTCTGTCTATGATTACCGGATTGATAAAGCCAAACTCACGCAGTGATGAGCGAAGTTTCTTTATCTGCTCGTCACTGTGTGTTCTTACATTGTTGATATATGGTATCAGCTTTTCAACGGAAACAAGCTGCATTTCTGTTGTTGTGTTCATACACACACCTCCTGCGTAAAATTGAGTTCAGACCTTTTTCCGCACCGTCAATATTTCCCGACAGAGCCTGACCTTTTATTGTGCGGTACTGTTGCTTTGAAAGATATGGTCTGTTGTTTTTTAGCTTTTTCATAAATCTGTTTAATCTGAAATTCATTTATTTTACCTCTCTTGCTATGAGCAATCTTTCCATCAAATCATTCTGTGGAGCAGCATCTTCATATTCGGTACTGCAATTTTCTTTAACAATCTGAAATATTTCATTCCAGAGCCGTACAGCCTGATTCATATAGTTAATACCGATATTTATAAAGGGTGACGGAATAGGCTTTTGTGTTGTGGGGTGCTTAGAAAGAAATCCGAGCTTGCTAGTCATTTCTTCGCACTGAATCCATCTTGCACTCGCCATTGCATATTTTTCAAGCAGTTGAGGAGATACCTTACCGGCACAGCCGATTTTCTTAAGCCACTCCCAGGTTTCTCTATATATGTCCGCTGCTTGAAGAACACTTCCGTCACGCTGGTCTGCTGAAAGGAAATCGTGTGGCTTTGGCATATCTACACCCTCAACCTCGGGAATGTCGAGCACCTCTAATTTTCTGCCGCCGGGATTACCGTTTGCAGACTTCTCTTTTACTGAAGATTTCTTGCGTCCGGCACCCGGTCTTTTACCTCCACGACCACCCGTGTTATTCGATTTTGTTGGCATTTTTATCACCGTCCTTTATTACCCTTTTGATTTCGCCTTTTTTGTGCGTGACACCCCGGGCCGTTGTCCGAGATGAAGGCTGTAGAGATTTTTACCCCCCTACCGGTAAATAAAATTTTTAAAAATTATATTATTAGGTTGAATTTTACCTATTTTTGTGTATAATATAATCAGAGAACAAAAGGAGTTGTTACTATGAATGTAAATACTAAAAACCTTGTATCTATCACAGAAGCCAATCAGAACTTCTCTCGTGTTGCTCGTATGGTTGACGAGAATGGCTCTGTGGTTATCCTTAAGAACAATACACCACGCTATCTCCTTGTTGAATTTGAAGCCGCCGAAAAGGAACAGCTTGCTGACAACGAAGATTTGCTTGCTGTTTCAAAGCGACTGATTGACAAGAATAGAAAAGCGTATGAGGTGCTTGCCAAATGATTGTTTTAAGTAGAGAACAAGTAATTGCTCTTCACACACAGCTTATTGCTGAAACCGGTGGATTTGATGGTATCAGAGATGACAGCTTGTTAGAATCAGCATTAAATGCACCATTTCAATCATTTGATGGAATAGATGTATTCCCATCAATTCAACAAAAGGCAGCTCGTCTTGCTTTTGGTTTGATAAAAAACCACGCATTTATCGATGGCAATAAGCGTATTGGTGTTCACACTATGCTTGTTTTCTTGGATCTGAACAAAATTGAACTCGACTACACTCAAGACGAATTATCTGATACAGTCTTAAAAATTGCTGCCGGGGAGCTGGACTTTGAAGATTTACTTCAGTGGATTTTGAAACACCAACTATAATAAAAGTCGCTCACTTGGGCGGCTTTTTCTTTTATCTGTCACCGATTTCAAGGTGAATTTTATTGTGACAGCTTTTGCAAAGTGACATCAGATTGCTTTCCTCATTCGTTCCGCCTTGAGAAACAGGAATAATATGATGCACTTCATCAACAGGAGTGATTCTGCCTTCTTCAAGACACATCTCACACAACGGGTGTGCCGACACATAATGCTCACGAACCTTTCGCCACGCTCTGCCGTACTTGATGTTTACATCAGCTCTGCGTTCATATTTGTTGTAGCGTTTGTTCTGTTCTTTCTCGTGCTGTTCACAATACTGTTTTTCAGTAAGGTTAGGACAGCCGGGAAAGGCACAGGGTCGTTTCGGTTTTCTTGGCAAGTGTCACACCTCCTTCGGGACATAAGAAAAGCCCTGCGGATTTCCCCACAAGGCTCATTCATTTTCTTTTTGTCTATTTTAATAATATCATATCAGCCGACTCTCATTCTATCACATTTACTCTCATCTTGCTTTGGAACAGTAATTTCCTTGAGTGCGGAACTGTGCATACGGTGAATATGCTGCATTGAATAATTCATATCAACAGCAATCTGCTCCCAACTGATAAAGCAGAGGTAACGCTTTTCAAGAATTGTCTGATACTCAACATTTGGCACTGCCTTAATAACACCCATAATCTCACGCTTTAAATCAACAAGCTTGTCAATGTCTTTGTTTATTTCCTCCTGCAAATCGACAATCTTGCATACTGCGTCTGCCATTGTAGAGCCACCGCTGTTGGGACTGTGTGGCATATCCGAAATTGTGGCTGTGCATTTTGTTGCAAGCTCGTTAAGTGAGGATATTTGTTGTATTTTTGAATTTATGCGGTTATCAAGAAATCGTGCCTGACTTAAATATTCCTTTGCTGTCATTTTAGAAAACCTCCCAAATCCGCCTTAACAGCGTCTATCAAATCCGACTGTGTTTTGCCCTTCCTTTGCAGTGCTTTTAAAATCTGCTCATCAATAGTGCCTTTTGCGATTATGTGCTGAATTACAACGGTGTTTTTCTGACCTTGTCGGTAAAGCCTTGCATTTGTCTGCTGATACAGTTCAAGACTCCAGGTTAAGCCGAACCACACAAGTGTTGAACCTCCGCTTTGAAGATTGAGTCCGTGTCCTGCTGATGCAGGGTGTATAAGTGCCACCGGGATTTCGCCTTTATTGCATCTGCTGATACTTCTGTCTGTATCAAGTTTTGAAAACGGAATACGCAGACTTTCGAGCCGTTCTGTAATTCTTTCATAATCGTGCTTTTACCAATAGGCGACTAAAAGCGGTTTGCCGTTCATACTTTCAATAATGTCCTCAAGTGCGTCAAGCTTTCGGCTGTGAATTTCAATGATATTCTGCTTATCATCGTAAATCGCACCGTTTGCCAACTGGCACAGCTTGTTTGAAAGCGATGCAGCGTTAGATGCAGTGATTTCTCCGTCGGCGATTTCAATGATTAAATTTTTCTTCATTTCGTCATAGTGTTTTTTCTCTTTGTCCGATAATTGAACCTCATAATTGCTTACTACAAGCTCCGGCATTTTCAGGTATTCATTTGCTTTCATTGAAACAGTAATGTCGGAGATTTTTTCATATATGGCTTGTTCGGCATAGGGTAAAGGCTTGTATGAATAAACAACCTGTCCGTTCGTTTTGTCGGGTTTGAAATACTTGTTTCTGTACTGTCCGATAAATCTCCCAAGTCGCTCTCCCATATCAAGAATTTTGAATTCAGCGAATAAATCCATAAGTCCGTTACTTGACGGTGTGCCTGTTAAGCCGACTATGCGTTTCACCTTTGGCCTTACTTTCATCAGTGACTTAAACCTTTTTGTCTGATGATTTTTGAATGATGAAAGCTCGTCTATTACAAGCATATCAAAGTCGAAGGGAATACCGCTTTTCTCAACAAGCCATTGAATATTTTCTCGGTTGATTATGTATATGTCTGCATCTGCATTAAGCGCCTCAATTCGTTGTTCCTCCGTACCAACAGCCAATGAGTATCTCAGGTCTGAAAGGTGATTCCATTTCTTTATCTCGTCAGGCCATGAAAATTTTGCAACTCGTACAGGTGCTATAACAAGCACCTTACGCACCTCAAAGCTGTCAAACAACAGCTCATTTATTGCTGTCAGTGTGATTGAAGTTTTTCCTAAACCGCAATCCAAAAATAAAGCTGACACAGGGTGTGACTTCAAATATTCAATAGCATACTTCTGATAGCTATGCGGTTCGTATTTCATCAATTATCCCTCCAATCTGTTCTGCATCATCAAGCACATACACATTAAACCCTAATCGTTTCAGCATTTTATGCCTTGCTCTTTGTAAAGGGCGAGGTTTTTTGTTTGGTGCTTTTACTTCAACAAAGGCAACCTTCCCGAAGGGCAACAGCACAAGTCTGTCCGGCATACCGTCAAAGCTGGGTGATACAAATTTAGGACAGATGCCGCCGCACTTTTTACCATCAGAGTTAATTTCTGCTCAATTGATTTTTCGGATTTATTTGAATAATTCATCTGCCACCCTTTTTGCTGTTTCAATAATTTCTGCATCAACCTCATTTCTTGGCTCAAAGTTTAATGCTCCGTAAAACACATCGGTATACTCATTTGAAAGGTTAGGATAATCCTTAAACATATTTTCTTCTGCCCTTGAACATATTAGTCAAATCCTATCAAGTTCCTTAATAAGCTTATCCGTTTCAGCAGCAGGCAACACCTTTGAAACATCAACTGTTACCTTGGATAAAACGCTTTTAAGCAAGCGCATTTCTGCTCCTGCCCTTTTATATACATCAATTGTTCTTTCTTTTACTCTAATCATAATTTACCTCCAATTATTTATTTTGTCCTTTTTGTCCTTATGTCCCCAAGCGTATATATGTGTCCTATGCTTAAGCGTATATATAAATATAAATAATAAATATATAAATATAAGTATTATATATAGGTGTTACTATAAGGACAGGTAATCATATATACGGGTATATATAAGGAACTAAAAGGACAGAAAGGACTAAATGTTATCTTTTTCAAAAACATATGGATTTGTAATATAAACCTGTGCCGGCGGTCTTCCCTTTCCCGAATAACCTTCCTGTGATTTTTCGGCAATATATCCGTAATCCGCAAGGCGATTGAGAACACTCTGCACATCATCGGCTTTTTTTAAATTTCTGCAGAAACGCATAATATCTCTGCGAGTAAATTCTTTTATCCCGTTTTCACGAATAGTTTCAACTACTCTTTTACTCTTATGGATAACGGGATCGGCTCCCATCATCATAAATGCAGCCTTTGCGTGTTCTGTAAAATACTCTCCGATTTTTATCGCTTTTTTCATCATTTCGGAATCAACCTTCAACGGCTCGGGAATTTCCAAAAATTCGTGACTTCTGTAGACTGATGAACGGGTAAGCAGAGCCGATATACGCAGTATATTGCCTACAAGTTTACCGCACCAATCTGATATATCTGCATACTCTTTTTTTAGTTTCGGCTCTAACTGTTCTGCAAAATTTTCTATCATCTCGTCCGCTTCTTTTGAAAGTGTTATTATTTCCGTTTCATTTTCAGGCTCATCTTCCAAAAGATTTATAATACTTCTTTCGTACGCACGATAAACCTCATCGGGTACAGGATTTGAACGATACTTCCTCATTCCTACAAATGATTTCGGAATACAGTATAAAAATCTTGCAGTCAGACCTCGTCCACGGAATGTTCCGTTTTGCATAAGTCCCGACAACACGCTCGGCTGAACCATTAAAAGCACAGTAAGAGCCGGGTTCATTATACTTTCGCTGTTTCTGCCGATACGGTCAACACGAATACTGTCCCCCGAATAACCTTTCAGCATAACATCAATATTTACCGATTTTGAATAAGTGCCTGCAAGCGTATCAAATATTCCGCCCTCTGTGGAAAGGATAGCGGCGCAACCGTTATTGCCGGCAAGAACAGATGTCAGCTTTTCGGTTGTTATATCGTCAACATACAACTTCATAGGTTTTATCTCTTTGTAATTTGCAATTTCCTCGGCAATTTTTCTTACTTCCTCCGCATCTGCTTTTCCTTTTGCCGCTTGGTCTTCAATAGCCTTTTGCCTGCGTTCAAGTATTCGCTTCTGCATTTTACTTGACTCTATTGCAGGTGTATTTTGAGAATTGCGTTCAGACTCAAATAAATTAATAGGTTGTATCATTGCATTTTCAACCGCCGATTTTCTTTCGGAGGGATTCATAACATCAAGCACAAATATGTTTACAGGTTCAGTCCAGTCAGCTTTTGCCCTTATTTTGAACTTTCCCTGCATACATACCGAAATAACGGCTAACGCCGAAGACGCAGCCATATCTACTGGTGTTTGTGTACTTTCTGCCAGTGCAGTAACATAATCTCCTATAGCCTTTGGCAAAGCGTCAACAGGAAAAACAGGCAATTCGTATTCATCAAACGGAATCGGCGTTTCCCAATCGGGCGGTTTATTATATTGCTCCGGCGGTATGTATCCGTCCTGTTTTTCTAATTTCCTGCCGAATTTAACTGCACTGTTCCAAATTGTCTTAAGTTCATTTTGTGAAAGTCTTGGAGAACACAGCTTGGATTTATCAATAAAAATCTGATGTGCCTTTTCTGTATTCCCGTACTTTTTAATTACACGACCCGCAAAATGCGACATAGCAGAGTTTCGATTGCCCTCGGGAATTATTTTGTTGTCACCGTAAGAACCGCCGTACATATCTTCATCAAAATCATCAGAGTACAGATATTTGCTGAGTGTAATTTCTCCTTGATATAGTTCAACATTCGGCGTATCAGTACCAAAGAAAAAGCGAGCCGAGTCCAAAGCTTTGGTATCGAAATACGGAAATATTGCATTTACAAGTTTCTTCATTTCACTGTAACTATCAGCATCGGTTATGCGTTTGATTGGAAACAACACATGGAACTTAGGCCTTGCAGGCTTTCCGTTTTTCTCACGCATATTGTATCGGCTGAAATGAACAGCAAAGCTGACTTTTGGAAAAGCCTTTTTTATATCATCAGGCGTAACCCAGTCGGCAGGATTTTCGGAGTGGTCATTGTCACAATCCACCGGCAGACAGTCAGAACCGATGAAATTAACACTATTGCGATAGCTGTTTCGGTATTCGGCGCATACATAGTCATGGCTGACAGCTTTTGCAAAGCTTGTACTATCTGTTACTTCTGTTTTGTTTGGATAGATGCAGTTGCCGGGAGTGTTAATTGAATCTGCGCTATACAAAGTGAATGTCATTCCATTACCTCCTCTTCGCTAAAATATCTCAATGGATAGTTCTTCCGTTTTGCTCTTTTGATCTCCGCTTCCATTCCGTCAGAAATACGGTCACCGAACACCCAAACCTCGGAACATTTACTCATAACAGCATTGCCGAAAAAGATTCCGAGCTGTCGCTCTTTTGGATTGTCATCATTGAGAAATTGTGTAAACAGCAAGTGCGGTGCGATTGGTATGTAACCCTTATCCACTGCAAAACGACAATATCGTCTTGCATTTTTCACATTGGCATCTATATCTCCGGCATAGGGAGAACAGATATACACGATAGGTCTGAACGCACGAAGAGAGCGTTCTTCTTTTTCTATTGAGGAAAGAGCTTCATATGTTGTGGGGTCGTAATAACCCTCGCTGTTGTATTTACTCGCCATATAAACTCTCCTGTTTATATACAGTTTCCGATAATAATTTTCTTTTATCACGCTCCGTCTTTAAATCTGTAAGTGCCGCAATCAGCATATCCGGATTGTTCAAAACTTCATCTATTGCATAGATACCGTACTTACTGACAGACGGTAAAACTTCGCCCGTTACCCAACGCTTGAACTTCTTTGCACCCGGGAGTTTGCTTGAAAGGATAAGGCTGTACAGACCGCTTTCATTGATTAAGACCGGCTTCTGCTCTTTGCCTATGGAGTCGCAAATTGCTACCCCATCTAACTTATCCTCATCATCAACTCTTTTTGCAAGCGCATCTCTTGTGTTGCTGTAACCGAGTATCTCCGCTACATCCTTACCTACAAAATAAGGTTTGCTGTCAATTGTTACTGTTCTTACAGAGCCAAGCTCTGCATTACTGAATGTTTGTAATTCATACATACGAATTACCTCCGATTTCTAAAAAGTAAGGCATATATTCTGCCTTCTGTGGCTATAGGCAAAAGAAAACGGGGTAATCCGAAGTACCTACAAAAAATTTCACAGAAAAACAGGGCATCTGCCTTCTGAAAGTTAAAGGACAGATACCCTGATTTTAAGAACCGCAATATCAATCTTTTTTGTAAAACTTTGTTTCATAGCCGTCAGCCCGCAGTAAAAGTCCGGGTAACCACGGCGGTGTTTTTCCCATTTGATTACAGATTTCTTCAACGGTTGTATTTTCACTGCACTCAATTATTATTTCATCATGTACATGACCCACGATAAAACATTTCGACAGCGTTTTCATCGCATAACAGAGAATATCCCTGCTGATAGCCTGAACTATGTTCTCAACGAATTTCGGACCGTAGCTTTCGATGCGTTCCCACTTCTTTGTACTGCCTGTACCTTCATAGGTAACAGACTCACCGCCGAATTTATTTTCACCAATCCGTGGTTTTACATATGGCAGTCGTCTGCCGCTTGGCAAGTGTATAAAAAGCATACCGCTTTGATAAATGAATTTAATACCGTGTGTTTGGGTTACAGTTCTCTTTTTTACAGTTTCCTTGACACATCGGTCAACATCCCACCACAGTTTTACGATATTGGGATTGGCACTTCTCCAGCTGTCAACAAGAGGTTGTAATTCATCTTCCGAAAGTCCCATTTCAAGTGCGCCCATTGCTTTTAATGCTCCGACAGCACCGCCGTAACCGAGTGCCAATTCCGCAATTTTGCCCTTCTGACGGAGATGAGCGTTCTCTCCGTGCTTTTCCACCTTGCAGTGAAACATCTGACTTGCAGACGCACAGTAAATATCACCGCCGTTCTTAAACACCTCGGCTCTCCATCAGATAAAGTGTATTCATATTATTATTTGCATTTTTATTTTCAGACGAACTTGGAACACAACCATCTCTAAAGCAACGACCAGCTTCAATCAAAAAGCTCTCAAGATTTGATATTCTTAAATCATTTGTAAACAAATAGTGAAACACTCTACTACACCTCCAATATTTTATATAATGCATTAGCAACTGATTTTGCGAGAAGCACCGGAACTGCATTGCCAATCATTTGATAGGCATTAAGTAAATATATTAAAAAGTCCTTATAAATGCAAAAATACCTCGAAAAAAGTCAATCCGCCGAGGTACTGTAATTTGTATTCGTGTGAAAGAAGTCAGAAAAGGCTTGAAAACAAGCACTTTAAAATTTAATCGGTGCAAAAAGAAAAGAACCGCAGTCTTGATACATTGTATCAAAATTGCGGTTCTTATTTGGTGGAGATGAGGGGAATTGAACCCCTGTCCGAAAAGTGTTTGCCAAGGCTTTCTACGAGCGTAGTTGTCGTTTTAAAATTCCCTTACCGCAGCACCCGACAACGGGTTATACGGCTCGGTAGCTTCTGATGTGTGACACAGCCCGAAGCGCTGCTGCATTCACATTTACCACTAATCGACGCCCCTTGCACAGCCGTGGTGCTCTGTGCAGGAACGAGCAGCTTACGCTGCTAATCTAACTGTAGTTTTGTCAGTTATTTTAAAGTTGCGGATTTTATAGTGGTTCTCCGCACCACTGCTCGCTTACCGAGGTTCACGCTCCCCGTCGAAGCCTTTACATCCCCGGATATAAGCAAATCTATAAAAAACTGCTTTAAGATAATTATTATAGTATATCCTTATGCCTTTGTCAATGATTTTTTTGCCATTTTAAAACATTTTAAAACAGATTCATCATCAATAAAATCACAAATTAAATCAAATATACAATAGTATAATAAAAACCGGGGAAAATATTCGGAATTTGCCGATATTCTCTTGACATTGATAATAATTAGATTTATAATGCTACTAATAAAAATATATTTATTCGGCGTTGACGGGATCAGCTGTAATTGATTCCTTTTCAGAGAGAAGTCGGTCGGTGCAAGACTTCAGGAATGTTTACAGCACGCTGCCCCTGAGCTCTGTGTGATTAAGCACAGCGTATATCTGCGTTAAGGATATGTAATCGCAAGATTACTCAAAGAGGGTGCTCTGCATCAATTTGGGTGGTACCGCAGGAATTATTCTCCTGTCCCATTATATGGGGCAGGATTTTATTTTGCAATTTTAAGGAGAGATTTTTAATGAAATGGACAGGACTTAACGAGCTTCGTGAAAAGTATCTTTCATTTTTTGAAAGCAAAGGTCATTTAAGACTGCCGAGCTTTTCACTTGTTCCGAAGGATGACAACAGCCTTCTGCTTATAAACAGCGGTATGGCTCCTATGAAAAAGTATTTTACTGGCGAGGTTACACCTCCGAGAAAGCGTGTGACAACCTGTCAGAAATGTATCCGCACTCCCGATATCGAAAGAGTAGGCATAACTGCCCGTCACGGCACATATTTTGAAATGCTGGGCAACTTCTCTTTCGGTGATTACTTCAAGCACGAGGCTACTGCGTGGGCTTGGGAATTCTTCACAAAGGTTCTCGAAATGCCTGTTGACAAGCTTTATGTATCAATTTATGAAAATGACGATGAGGCTTACAAAATCTGGACAGAGGAAATCGGCGTTGACCCGTCGCATATGGTAAGACTCGGCAAAGAGGATAACTTCTGGGAACATGGCTCAGGTCCGTGCGGTCCCTGCTCTGAAATCTACTTTGACCGTGGCGACGAAAAGGGCTGCGGCAAGCCTGACTGTCATGTCGGCTGCGAGTGCGACCGCTTTGTTGAGGTATGGAACATCGTATTCTCACAGTTTGAAAACGACGGCAACGGCAACTACACACCTCTCGCACATCCTAACATTGATACAGGTATGGGACTTGAAAGACTTGCCTGCGTAATGCAGGGGGTTGACAACCTTTTCCTTGTTGATACCGTTCAGAATATTATGAAGAAAATTTCCGAAATCACAGGCGTGAGCTACGGCGAGGACGAGAAAAAGGATATTTCACTGCGTGTTATTACCGACCATATCCGCAGTACAACATTTATGATTGGCGACGGCGTTCTTCCGTCAAACGAGGGCAAGGGCTATGTTCTCCGCCGTCTGCTCAGAAGAGCTGCCCGCCACGGCAGACTTTTAGGCTACAAGGACGCATTCTTATATAAGGTATGCGAAACTGTAATTAAAGAAAATGAAACCGCTTATCCCGAATTAAGAGAAAAGCAGGAGTTTATTACAAAGATTATCAGAGTTGAGGAAGAAAGTTTCCAGAAAACAATCGACCAGGGTTTTAAGCTTTTACAGGGAATTGTTGATAATCAGGATATCAAAATTCTCAGCGGTGAGGACGCATTCAAGCTCAATGATACCTACGGTTTCCCGATTGACCTCACAAGAGAAATTCTCTCCGAGCAGGGCATTGATGTTGATGTTGACCGTTTCTACGAGCTTTTGAAGGAGCAGAAGCAGCGTTCAAGAGATGCAAGAAAGAAAGAAGATACAGACGCCTGGATTTCAGACGCAACCGACCTCTCAGATATTGCCAAGACAGAATTCTGCGGTTATACCGACCTCAACACAGGCAGTAAGGTAGTTGCCATAGTTAAGGACGGCGTAAGAGTTGACAGCGTTGGCGAAAACGAAACTGCACTTGTTGTTCTTGACAAAACACCTTTCTATGCCGAGAGCGGTGGACAGGTCGGCGACACCGGAATAATGCAGGCAGGCGCACTTGAGATTGATGTTGACGATACCACAAAGGACGCATCGGGCGTTTATCTGCACTCCTGCACAGTCAAGAGCGGTACTCTTGAGGTTGGTGCAGAGCTGAGAGCGATTGTTGACTTTGACAGAAGAGCAAATATTATGCGTAACCACACAGCGGCTCACCTTTTGCAGGCTGCACTCCGTGAGGTTCTCGGCAATCATGTTCACCAGGCAGGTCAGCTTGTAACTGACAGCGCAGTTCGCTTTGACTTTACTCACTTTGAGGCTTTGAGCGATAAAGAGCTGAGAAAGGTTGAAGACCTTGTAAATAAAAAAATACTTGCATCCATCCCCGTTGTCACAAAGGAAATGCCTATAGAAGATGCTAAAAAGCTCGGCGCAATGGCATTGTTCGGCGAGAAATACGGCGATGTTGTACGAGTAGTAAGCGTTGGCGACTTCTCGGTTGAATTCTGTGGAGGTACACACACAACGAATACCTCAAGCCTTGGCTTGTTCAAAATCCGTCAGGAAGGCTCGGTTGCCTCGGGCGTAAGAAGAATTGAGGCTATTACGGGTATCGGCGTGCTTAAATATATGAATGATGTCCGTGAAACCGTATTGAAGGTTTGCGAAACGCTCAAGATTACAAACACAAAGGCACTTTCTGAGGGTGCGCAGAAGATTGCAGTCCTGCTCCACGACCAGCAGAAGGAGATTGCAGAGCTTAATTCAAAGCTTGCCGCAATGCAGGTTGATAACCTTTTTGCAAAGTCAGAGGTTGAAAACGGCGTAAGAATTATTACATCCAGGGTTGAAAATGCAAACGCAGACACGCTCCGTGCTATGTGCGAGAGAACCAGAGATGTCGCTCCGCTCTCAGTAGTTGTACTTGCCTGCGAGAATGACGGCAAGGTTACATTTGCCGCATCCTGCGGTAAAGAGGCAAAGGCGCTCGGCGTAAATGCAGGCAAGCTCGTAAAGGCTGTTGCTCAGGCAGCAGGCGGTAACGGCGGCGGAAAGCCCGACCTTGCAATGGCAGGCGCAAAAAATCCCGAAAAGATTGATGACGCACTCGCTGTTGTAAAGGAAACAGTATTTGGTATGCTCAAGGCATAAGATATTGCAAGATTTGCAAAATTTGATTTTTTGATGTTTACTTATTTGCAAATTATTGTGGTTCTTGTTTAGAGTTACTAAAAACAGGACAGCAAAATTGTATAATACAGCAATAACAAAAAAGGATTAAAGTATTGAAGTTTTGTAATATTTGATGTATAATACTTCCAATGGAATAGTATATTCCTAAAGAAAATGAACAATGGAGGAGATTTAAAATGTTCAAAAAAGTAATTAGCCTTGCTCTTGCTTCAACATTAGTGCTTTCAGCAGGCGCATTCGCAGCAAGCGCAGCTGAGGCAGAGGACGCAGTAGCAGCAGGTGACGAGTCTGCAGTAGCAGCTGATGATTCTTCAGCAGTAGCAGCAGGTGACGAGTCAGAGGTTGGCGCAAGCACAAAGATTTATTTCGATCTTGCAAGCTCTGGTTGGAAAAATGTTGAGAAAGTTTATTGTTACATTTATAGAGCAGATGGTAAATGGAAAATGCAGTGGGAATCAAGGAAAGGACTTTGCACAAAAGAGAATGATGGTCTTTACTCATACGATGTATCGAAAACAAAGTCAGCTTCTAATGAAGATGTTGGTGATGAAATTATAAATTCTGGAGGCAAAAATAATTATTGCGTAATTTTCAGTACTAACACAGGAATGCAGACTTATAATACAATTATGAACAGTAACTGCCTTGGTGATACTGTATATGTAACAGGTAACCAGCTTGAAAACCCTGAGGATAACAACAAGAAGGCAACAGAGGCTACTTGGAGAAACAATCCGGATTGCGGTCCTCAGAAGGTTCTTTCTTCATCAGGTACAGTTGTAGGTACAGCTCTTGCTGATGGTACAACTGATGTAACTCTTATGGCTGACTACCTCATCAAGTACATTTCAGATGACGGTGTAGCTGATACAGCTAAGACAGACAAGACTCAGGATCTTATTGATCAGCTCAAGGTAAGTCCTCTTGATATTATGTCTAGTGTTAAGTTCAAGTTAGCTCAGTCAGTTGAAAAGGGCGACACAACTCAGGATGCTGCTAACAAGAAGCAGGCTACAATTCAGGGTATCCTTGCTAACTGCACAGACCCGACAAAGGGCGGCGAAAAGGTTGATACTGAGGAGCTCGAGAAAACAGAAGCTAAGGACGACGCTAACGGCGGCAATAACAACAACAATAACAATAATAACAATAACAATAACAACAATAATAACAGCAACGGCAATGGCGGTAATGGTTCTAACTCAGTACAGTCAGGTCAGGAGACAACAATCTTCTTCGTATTTGCAGGCGTAATGGTTGCAGCTGCAGGCGTAATGTTCCTTATGAGAAGAAGAGAGAACTGATTTATCTTTTGATAAACACTAATACTTAAGCATTTTGCTCCGCAGAGTAATTCTGCGGAGCTTTTTGTATGCTATTACCTCTGTATTGCTTGCATTTTTCAGTAATATATATTACAATATTATACAGAAATATGCTCGGGAGATGTGGTTATGAAAATAAAAAATGATTTCGTTTTAAGAAAGGTTGCAGACTCATATGTGGTTGTTCCCGTGAACAGTCTTACTCTTGATTTTAACGGCGTTATGAATCTTAACGAAACAGGAGCGTTTTTATTTGAACAGCTCCAGAACGGCATTGAAAAGGAAGAGCTTGTTTGCAAAATGCTTGATGAATATGATGTTACCAGAGAAAAAGCAAGCGCCGATATTGACGCATTTATTAGTAAGCTAAAGGATGCAGATGTCTTTGAATAACAGGGAAATTCAGCTTGAGGATGTAATACAAATAATCAAGGAAAAGCTTGATGGCGGAGGTACTGTCACCTTTACTCCGCACGGAACAAGTATGTTCCCTATGCTCAGGAACGGTGAAGATGTAGTTGTGCTTAAAAAGCCGGACGGCAGACTGAAACACCTTGATGTAGCTTTGTATCAGAGGAATAACGGCGACTTTGTACTTCACAGAGTAATCGGATTTGATAAAAACGGCGGCTATATATTCTGCGGTGATAATCAGTTCGTTAAAGAAAGAGGGATAACTGACGCTGATATTATCGGCGTAGTTACAGCTTTTTACCGCAAGGGCAAGCACTATACAAACGACTCTCTTTCATACCGGATATATAAAACGCTTTGGGAGTATCTGAAAGCTCCTATGCGTATGCTTTATTCTGCACATAGAATGAGAAAATCTATCAAAAAGAAAAGGTAGCGTTCAGATAATGAAAAAACATCTTACTGACTCACAGAAAAAAGAATATATTTATTATTTGTCGCTGGTTTCTGCTGTACTTAACGGCACAAGCCCTGAAATTCCATACGAAAACTGCAAGCTTGAGAAAATGAAACAGATTTCCAAGGATACCCGCACAGACGCTATCTTTGACGAGGCAATTATTCTGCTGTCAAAACGCTGTGAAGTACCCGATGAATTGCTTTCCTATGCTAAAGACAATCTTAATCACTATATATATATTGATACTCTGATGAGCTTTGAGATTGAAAAGATATTGAAGGCTTTTGATGAGAATAAAATATATAATCTGCCTATGAAAGGCTATTTTTTAAAAAAGGATTATCCGAATCCTTTTGAGCGCTCAATATCCGATTATGATATTCTGTTTGATTTAAAGGATATTGACAGGATAAAAAATGTATTTGAAAATAACGGATATAAATTTCTTAAAAATGACGACCAGCAGTATCATTTTACAAAAAAGCCGTTTATGTACATTGAAATGCATCACTCGCTTGTTAAAAAGAGCGATAAAAACTACTCTCTTCTGGCAAATCAGCTTGAAATCGCAAAGACTCGCAACGGATATTCGTATTCAAAGGAAATGTCGTATGAGGACTACTATATTTATATGCTGATTCATTCTGCCAAGCATTTTTCAGAGGGCGGGATCGGTCTGCGTATGCTTGCAGACGAGTATGTTTTTTACAGAAAATATGCCGATACGCTTGATTGGAAATACATAAACAGCCGTCTGAAAAAATGCGGTATAGACAGCTTTGAGAAAAAACTGCGTGCTGTTGCACTGAAATGGTTTTCGCCTGAAAGCGAGATACAAGATTTTGACGATGTTGAGGAATATATTCTAATGAGCTTTGCTCTGGGAAGAGCCGATGTTGCCGTAATGTCCGTAATGGAAAAACAGCGTGTTGACACCGTCACAGGCAAAAAAAAGTCAAGGCTTGCAAATTTCATAGCGTCACTGTTTCCGGGCAAGGAAACTATGTCAATAAAATATCCGTTTTTAGAAAAAATGCCGTTTCTTTTGCCTTATTGCTGGATATGTATGTGGAGCAGACGGGCATTTATTGATAAGGATATCCATATTAAAGAGGGCTTCTATAACAGAACCTCATATACCGATGATGATATAGGTTATTTCAACCATATTCAGAACGAAGCAGGGCTTGGAGATAAATCAATCTGATTATCCCCTACCCTGTATTGCGGAAAAATATTTTTTCCTCTTGCTTTTTCAACTCATACAGTATATACTGTATATATCATAATACTTATTGGGAATGAGGTTCTCCCACGGCTTTTGCCGAAACCGCTTTTGCTGATGACTTCTGTTTGTTACAGGGGCATTGGCTTTTTTTATTTCATTATAAGTTGTAATTCTCTGTTGAGGAGGTAATTTATGAAGAAAAAATTTGTAGATTTCAGGGTGCTTGCCGTTTCACTTGGCTGTGCCGCAGTTATGGGCGCAATTTCATATATATTCTTATATCTGCTGAATCTGTCTTCGGTGTTCAGAGAAAACTTCCCTTTGTGCATATGGTTTTTACCGATTTCGGGTATGATTACAGCCTTTGTATATAAAAAATACGGCGGTGAGTCATCAAAAGGAAATAATCTTATTATTCAAAGTGCCAACGAGGGGGTAAACATCCCGAAAAGGCTTGCAATTTTCACCTTCCTCTTTACCCTGCTGACTCATTTTTCAGGCGGTTCGGCAGGCAGAGAAGGAACTGCCGTACAGATCGGCGGTACACTGACAAGCAATGTTGCCGACAAATTCGGCTTTAAAAATGAAGACAGAAGAATAATTATTCTGAGCGGATTAAGCTCCGCCTTCGGCTCGGTTTTCGGCACTCCGCTTGCAGGCGCATTCTTTGGTATGGAGGTCTGCTGTATCGGGCAGCTTTCGGTCAACGCAATTGTCCCCTGCTTTCTGTCCTCATACCTTGCAAATTCCGTCACTCTCCTGCTCGGCGCAACTCACGAGGTACATACAATCTCGTCAATACCTGACTTTAGCCTTAAGCTTGTTTTAGTTTTCATATCTGCCTCTGTGATATTCGGCTTAATCGGCAAGCTGTTTGCGCTTGCTGTCAGATATTTAAAAATTCTGTACGCTAAGATTTTTAAGAATACAGTGCTTTCCGCATTAATCGGCTCGGTTTTAGTAACATTAATTGTAGTGTTATTCAAGCTGAATGATTACGAGGGACTCAGCACATGGATGCAGTCAGCCGCATTTGACGGTAATGCAAGCTGGTACGATATGCCTGTAAAATTCATTCTTACCGTACTTACTCTCGGCGCAGGCTTTCAGGGAGGCGAGGTAACTCCCCTGTTTGATATGGGAGCTTCATTCGGCGGATGGTACGCAGATATTTTCGGCATTGAGCCAAGTTTTATTGCGGCAATCGGTCTGGTCTGCGTTTTCGGCTCAGCCGCCAAAACACCTCTCACAACAATTATGCTCGGCATTGAGCTTTTTGGCGCAGAGGCAACGCCATATTTCGTTCTTGCAAGTCTTATCAGCTTTGTTGCCTCCGGCAAATCCGGAATTTACTCGGCACAGGAAAGAAAGCTCAGCAACAGTCTTTTCTCAAAAGTCAAGAACGGATAATCAAAACTTTCGGTCGGGCAACATAATTAGAGATTATTGCTTACTATCTACCCGGGGATAAAATTTCGGTCAACCCTTTTTAAAGGGTTGCGGGTTTGGGCAGAGCCCAAAAAAGAAACTGCTTTTCAAATGCAGGAGGGTAGGTAAAACAGTCCGGTGGACTGTTTTACCGTAGGG
>JBJEOV010000007.1:0-22054 GCA_051880895.1 Ruminococcus sp.
TTTTATTGTTATTATACTTCTTAGGAGCAACATCTTGGTTGATGTTTTCTTATTTTATTTTATAAAAGAGCAGTTTTGCTGAGTTTTTCTAAAAAATTTAAAAAATCTATTTTGTATTGAAGATAAGTATTAAAAATAATACTTGTCTTTTTTGTTTCTCAAATAGATTTTTCTAAATCCTTTTCTGAAAATCTCGGCGAACTGCTCTTTTTATTTTTATATAAAAATAAAAAAGAGCCTTCGGATTAAAAACAAATCCGATTGTAGAGATTTCAGAAAGGATAAGAACAATGAACAACGAAGAAGATTTAAGAAACAAACTGGCAGAAAAGGTTGAAAGCGAGATAAAGGCGTACAAAACGCACCTGATGTCGCTTTCAAAGGAAGAAATAATGCAAAACGCTTACGAGCTTACTATCAAGGAGTGCTTGGCAGGGCATATTTCTTCAACCGTTGAGAGTATCGACAATACTGCGGTAATCGCACTTAACAAGGCTGAAAACGCTTTGGAAACCTTGTACGATTATTATATTCACAGCGATTTGTCGCTCACTCATCTTATGTATAGTATCTTATCGGACTTCTGCTATGATACTATTTCAGACAATGTTATATTGACAGAAAGGAATTAAACGATGTATAATGAAATTGAAAAAGAGTTTATCCCAGCGAGTAATGATTGGATTTTCAAAACCTTATATACTCTAAATCCTGAGTTACTTGCGGCAGTAATAAGAACTGTAACAAAGTTAGATATTAGTGCGGATAAAATGACAGTAAGAATTGTGGAAGAAGCACCTAACGAGCCGCAAGGTAAAGCAATTCGCCTTGACATTGAGGTTGAAACAACAGAAGAGAAAATTGATATAGAAATGCAAGTTTGTAAAGAACTTGATTTTTTTCAAAGAACTCTTTTCTATTGGGCAAAAATGTTTACAAAAGATTTGCATAGTGGCGAAAACTACGAAGAATTAAAGCCAACTATTTGTATTAATTTTTTGGATTGTAAGTTATTGGAAACAGACGCTTTCTTTTCCCACTACATTCTCAAAGAAAGTGAGAGAAATGAAGTTGAACCAACGCTTGCAAAGCAGATGAACCTCTACTTTATTGAGCTGCCAAAACTCGATGTTACAGATTTATCTAATGCAACAGAGCTTGAACTTTGGGCGAAGTTTCTTGGTGCAAAATCAAAGGAGGAATTAGATATGATCGAAAAGGCTAATAATCCTACAATTAATGACGCAGTAAGAAAGTTGCGTGATTACAATGATGACGAGCGAGCAAGAGAACTTGCTTTTAAAAGAGCAAGGGCTGTTACTGACTACAATCACAGATACGAAAAAGGCATTGAAAAAGGCAGATTTGATGAAAAAATCAGCAATATAATTTCTTCATACAATGCAGGTGTTGAAGTTGACTTGTTGGCTCAAATTTATAAGATGAGTGTTGATAATATCAATAATATTATCAACGGCGGCAAAGAGGCTAATAACAATGACTAACTCTAATATTCCAAATAATCATATAGAATTTGCTTATTTGTCGAAGGAGTGCTTAAAATGAACGAAAAGGATAACGAACAAATAAAAGAAAAAACGCTCAAACCCGAAACTGATATAGAACTTTGGGCGAAGTTCTTTTGCGTAAAGACGGAGAGTGACTTAGCTATGTTGGAAAGCAAGAATAAGGAGTTGTTCTGCGGCGTAACAGACGATTTGAGAGCAATAAGTCAGGACGAAATCAAAAGAAAGGCGGCTTTCAAGCGTGAAAGAGCTATAGCCGATTATAACAATCGTTATGATGACGGCAAAGTTGATGAAAGAGTAAATACTATAAGAAAGCTTTTTGAACGAGGTGACTCTGTTCAGAGTATTGCCGACTTGTATGCTATTCCTGAAGAAGAAGTGCAAAACATCATTGACGATTATGTAATTGAAATTTGATTTTACCCGAAAGGTATTGTAAAAAATGAATAACTCTGAGTAAAAGAGCCTAAGTTGAATTTAATTTCAGCTTGGCTCTTTTTGCTTAGGATTAAATTAAATTAAATTAAATTAAGGAAAGGACTTTAACAAACAATGAACGATAAAGAGTTACTTTTAGAAACATTGAGCAACGAGTTGGAAATCTACAGACTCAGCCTGCTTGATATGCCTTGCTCAGAGGCTATCGAACATTCGTACGAATACACTGTAAAAAAAGACATTGTTATTGCTATTGAAAATAGCACATTGTCAAACAGTCAGTACAAAGCACTTTGCGGTTTTCCGTTTCCTTTGGAAGCGATATACAGCAGTTTTTCAAAGCTTGACAGCACCGACTATATGGAACAGTTGTGCTTGGTTGCTGAAAAAGAAGCCGACAAACTTCTTCCAAAAAGGTGAAAGAAAAATGAGTGTTACAAGATATTGCAAAGGTAAGGACAGTGCAGGCGGCTCATATCTGGGTGTCTGCATTATGCTTAATTACTGTATAACAAAAAGTAAGTGCAAACAGTGTAGCGGTTACGATTGCAATAAAAGAGCAGTATCTACTACTTGTTCCTATTGTAAATTTTTTGGTTACATATATTGCAATCAGCTTTCAGTGTCGCATAAGCACTTACACAAAGGTATAACATTTAAAAAAACAAACACAAGGAGAAATGACTATGGAATACAGAGCAATAACAAAAGCTGAACAGAAATACACTTTTAAGCAGAGCTACCAGTTATCTTCACAGACTGGTCTTATCGGATATTTGAGAGGTGATTTCGGTTCAAGCGGAAAGGAATTTTGGACGACTTGGAACGGCATTAGAGAGGACCTGAAAACCGATGAATTTAAGTCTGAATTTGATGATGTAATAAACGGTCTGCGTGACGGCGATGTTTTAGCCGACTGGAAGGCTATGTCCTCTTACTGCTTTTCAAATCCTGACAGTGACTTTTGCGATAACCGTCACAATTACGGTATTCGTCTTGATACAGATAAGTACAGTTACCTTATGCGGCTTAATCCCTATATAGGTGAGTACAATCTGTATTGTTATTGCTACAGGAAAGATTGGCTTAACAGTCACCTTGAAAAAGCTGAAAGAGGTATTCGTTTTTTTGACTCAAATTATAACGAGAAGTTTCGCATAGCTGACGGAGAAAAAATCTCAATCACATACAACAACGGAAAAACTTCAGAAAAAATTTGCAGATATATAGACGACAACCATATGGAAGTCGGCACAAATATCTATCATATCTGTGAATTTGCTGAATTTTGTGAGAGAAACAGTATTGTAGTAGAGCCTGTTTCATAAAAATCAGTCAGAATATTTCAATAAGAAGAACACGCAAGTCTGAAATTACGGCTTGCGTGTTTCGTATTTTATATTAAGGAGTGAATTTCTGTGGAAAACAGCAGTTTAGTAAAAGAAGCGGTTGTATTGGAGCTTGATCCAAACACATCACCCATAGAGGACGATGATTATTATTTCGCAAGGTTTGACATTGAAGAATTTGTAGGGGTGTATTATAACCCTGACTCGTCAGCAGGCGGTCAGTTTGTAATACTGCACCTGCCGTTTGACTTCATAATTGAAGCAAGCGAAAGCACGGCAGGCGTGGAAGATTTCTTTGAGTATCTTGATGAAAATGCAAGGATAGGTCTTGTTGATGTAGGAACTGTTGCATTTGATGATTGCCTGAGCGAATTTGCAAAGCCCAAAGCTGTCTGCATTGGAAGAACTAAAGAAACAATGGATATTCTTATTTCAATCTCCAAATCAAACAATCCCTCAGATAGTTTTTGCACATCTCTATATGGTGAAAAAATCGAAGATAACAGCTATGAGCAAATCAGTGGCAAGCTGATTGAAGAAGTGATTGATACAGCTTTCAAGGAAGGCTTAATCAGTGCTGATAAGGCTGAAGTTTTTGATTTTCTCAATAGCAGAAAGGATTATAAAGAAAAAAGCGAGTATATCAGGAGTATTTTTAACTGCGAATATACGGAGCTTATTCTTAGTGACGGCAGGAGAGCAGGCTACAAAGCATATCAGAATGTTTTGCTTGTATGGGAAGGCAGTTACAGCAACCGTACAGCACAGACTGATTGTTATTGGTATCAGATAGGCTGGCACATTGAAAGTATGCTTGTTCTCGAAAAATACAATACTGAGCCGACATTCAAAAATGTACTTATTGATTCAATTCTTCGTGAAGGCAGTCACTTTGTAGAAGGCAAATTCCGTATTTACGAAAAATTGAGTAAGTGTAACATTCCGAAGGACAATATCAGCTTTCTGAAAAAGGAATACGGTATCGGCGGCGGTTCGTCCTACGAATATTCCGGCGTTTTCTCTAATCACGACAGCAACGGTATTTCTATCTCGGTCGGCTTTGATTGCAGTGAATCTAAGATTTTACTTTCTTGGACTCAGATTGAAAAGAGAATCAAAGAGCTTATTTCTACAGATAGTTATTTATCACCTGAGGAATACAAGAAATATCTAAAATGGTTACTTGATAAGGTGCTTGATAAAAGCAAAGCTGACGATGAAAAAGCATCTGGGAAACCTAAAGAATATCATATAGGCGATAAAGTTATACTCAAAGACAAGCTGTACGAAATTTTATCAATCGACAGTGAAACAGTAATCGTTTGCGACTCGGAATTTCCGTTGTTTGGCGGCGAGGAATTAAGCAGAACAGATTTTGACCGTCAGGTCAAGGTTAGTAATAACTAAAAATGAAGGAGAGTTTTATTATGTTGAATAAAATTGAAAATTTTACAGAAAATCCAACTGAAAGTGAATTTTACCCTACACCGACAGAGCTTGTTCAGAAAATGCTTGCCCGTGTTGATTTTGAAGGCGTAAAATCAATTCTTGAGCCGAGTGCAGGCAAAGGAAACATTCTCAGAGAAATTGCACAGAAAGAGAGCGTATGTTACGACTATGATCGTACTTCTTATGACATTGACTGCATAGAGCTTGACAAAAACCTTCAGCAGATTCTCAAATACAGCTTTTCTAAAGAGAGAAAAGAGGAAATTAACTCTGAAATACATAGTCTTACCCCGAAAGAAAAATGGAACAGAGAAACAGGAAGGTATGAAACCGAGCAAATAAGCGAAGCTCAGAAGGAAAGACTTGCAGAACTTAAAAAAGAACGCTTATGTTTTTTTCAAGACGGTATTCATATTGTAGGTGATAATTTTCTTAATTTTGACACTTTCAAAAGATACGACCTTGTTATTATGAATCCACCGTTTTCAGAAGGTGACAAGCACCTGCTCAAAGCTATCAGCCTGTTACATAACGGCGGTCAGATAGTTTGTCTGCTTAATGCTCAGACCTTGCTTAATCCTTGTACCAATAACAGAAAGCTCCTCTTAAATTTGCTTGATGAATACAATGCTGATATAGAGTATATTGAGGGCGGTTTTCTGGGTGCGGAAAGAAGCACTGATGTTGAGGTTGCACTTGTGTATGTTTCTATTCCTCATAAGGATTCCTTCGGCAGTGATATACTTGAACATCTGAAAGAAGCCGAAAAGCTGTCTGAAAGTGAGTATGTGGCTACGGATTTATCTTTGAACGACTACATCAAATCTTCCGTTCACAGATACAACCTTGATGTAGAACTCGGAATCAGGCTTATTGAAGAGTATAACAGCCTCGCACCTTACCTTGATGGCAGTTTTGATAAGGCTAATAATCCCTATGCCCAACCGTTGTTATCCCTTTCAATCCCAGATGGTGATTTAAGCATAAACGGTTATGTTGAAAGCGTTAGGCGAAAGTATTGGACCGCATTGCTCAACAACGAAAGTATAACTAAAAACTTTACAAGCGAGCTTCGCAGTCATTACCTTGATATGGTTTCAACCTTTGGTAATTACGATTTCTCAGAGTATAACATCAAAACGCTTATCTGTGAGATGAACAGCAAAATCTATCAGGGCGTTGAGAAAAGTATAATGGATTTGTTCGACAAATTCACCGAGGAACATTCCTATTATCCTGAATGTAAGAACACTATCCACTATTTCAACGGTTGGAAAACAAACAAGGCTCACAAAATCGGCAAAAAGGTAATTATCCCTATGATTACATACACTTTCTATGGCAGTCTTGAATCTTATTGTATAGCACATATGCTGTCAGATGTTGAAAAGGTTTTCAATTACTTTGAAGGCAACGAGATTACAAGCGGTAATATTATGGGAATACTTGAAAGAAATGTAAAAATGGGCGTTACACGCAAAATCGAACTCAAGTATTTTTATATTTCTATCTTCAAGAAGGGTACAGTCCATATTGAATTTAAGGACCAGAAGCTCGTTGACAGGTTTAATATTTACGCTTGTCAGCATAAGAACTGGTTGCCGCCGACATACGGTAAAATTCATTATGATGATATGACAGCCGAAGAAAAAGAGGTCATTGACAGCTTTCAGGGCAAAAAGGAATACGAGAAGGTAGTGTGCGAAAAAGACTATTATCTCAGACCTGTTGTTCCTGAAAATGTTTTGTCACTGGCAAGCGGAATGTAAAAGTTTCAGTGTAAATGAGGTAAGGCTGTGTGGCTTTGTCATACAGCCTTACCTCAATATAAGAAAATCAGGGTATAAATTTATAACCCAAAAGCACAAAAACAATATAAAAAAGCACTATATTAAACAAAACAGGGTATAAATTTATACCCTAAATAAAAAAGGAGAAAGAATTATGGATTACAATTCAAAACACCCTTGAGACATCTGCCCTCATTCGGATAACTGTCACATTAACTGCGTTTTTTATTCTTATTACAGCGGTTATTGCAGTAATTACGAATGTATTTACCAAAACGATGACATAGACTGTCAGTTTGCAAAAAGATGTGGCTCGTATATTTCCAATAAGTCAGACTCGGAGCTTGATTTTGACGATGACTTTGAGGTCAATAATGACTTTGATGACGAAGAATAAAAACAGTAAGAAAGGTTGAATAGTTATGGCAAAGGTAAATCTTTTACACCCCGAAATTGTAGTGTTGGAATACAGACAAGAAACAACCGATAAAGATTACGGCTCTTGCTTGTGGGCGAAATTCTATTTTGATACCACAAATTACAAGTTGCTCATTACATCTGATTGCGGCGAGTACGGTTACGGTTGGTGTCCCGATGACGAACCGTTCTTGAAATTTATGACAGGAGTCAGAAAGGATTATCTGTTAGAGAAAATATCCCGTAAGAGTATTGTTGACAATGAAGCTACCTTTGAAGAAGTCAAGGATTATATTCTCGAATTGACTGAAGGAAAACCTAATGTTGATTATGATGAGTATGAATTGCAGAACGCTTGTTCTTACAACACCTTAAACGAGATTTACAACGCATTAACAGAAATTTTTAATTCAATGGAGCTTGATTATGATTCAGAATGGCTTTGCTCTTGCATAGCCGAGGACTATTCTTATCAGGCACGGAAAATCGTTGATGTGTTTATCGACTACATACAGCCGGAAATCAAAAGAATTATAAAGGGAGAATGATTTGTTATGAAATACTATCTTACAAGACTGCTTAATAAGCAGGATATTAAAGAAATCAGCTATGCTAAGGTAACTGATGTGCATATGTTCGACAAGCCTTGTTTCGTGCAAGAGGTTATGTCAACGGCACACGGATATATTGAAAGTGAAAGATGTGTAAGCTTTTTCGATGTTGACAGACTTGCTCTGATAGCCGTAAAAGAAAAAACGCTTACGCTTAAATATCTCGGCGAGGACAGTTGGAACAGATATGTGTATGAGGACCAGAACGGCAAACTCTGGAAACACACAAACTGTTTATCTTCAAGGCTCAAATGTATTGAGCGTGGCGATACTCTCTATTCAGTAATTGACAACAGCTTTGACGGAGAACCGGATTGCCCGATGAACCCGATATGCTCGGCATTTTTTCTTACTGATTTGAGATAAGATAACAAAAACAGCAACCGTAGAGAATTTTCTGGCTCTACGGTTGCTGTGTATTCTATGGAATATAATTAAGAAATGTGTTATAATACAAATGAGTTTAAACAATGAAAGGCAATAAATGATGACTGAGTTACAATTTCAAGCACTAATGCCTTTAGTGAGTACTGATTTGGTTGATATGATTTCAAAAGAGGATAAATTATCTTATGACGAAGCAATAGACAAGCTGTATAATTCTGAATTGTATTCATACCTTGAAAAAGAAGAAACGAAGCTTTGGTACTATAGTACGCATACACTGTTTTCAATGCTGAAAGACGAAGAAAACGGACATCTTGATTTATCCTGATGTATGAGGTGAGTTTTATGGATAACAGAATAATGAAATTTCAGGTTTTCTGCAAAGTACATCGTTGTCTTACAGGCAAAGAAGTTGTAAAACTATTTGAAAAATACGGAGTGCTTGATTATCTGAGTGATAATTATGATGTACTCCATACCGTAGGGGAAGATTACATTAACGAAGATATAGATATTTACCTCAAAAATCGTGGGGCGAATTTCTGAAACAACTCCCCTACCCTTTTAAAATTTAGTTCAAAATTTCAGGCAGGACTGTAAAATATTATTGCAGTTCTGCCTTTTTTGTTTTTTCTTTAATATTCCTAAAATCGTCAGAATTGAGCTGTAAGTGATTTTTGCTATCAGATATAGTTTCGCTTTAATAAATAGTAAAATCGAATACAGGCTAATTGCAGGCGAAATAAAAGCATAATAAAATAAAATGATTTGTTTGTATGCGAATTTGTACTTTTTCAAAGATAACTATATTGGAACAGGGTATAAATTTATACCCTGAACAAAGCCTGCGATTTCAAAGTAGGGTACAAATTTATACCCTGAGCTATCTTGCAACGGTATTTAAAACAATGCTCTCACATAACGGTTTTCTGAAATTAGGGTATAAATTTATACCCCCGAACAAAGTCTGCGATTTCAAAATAGGGTACAAATTTATACCCTGAGTCATCTTACAACGGAATTTAAAACAGGACACTTGTATAACGGTTTTCTGAAATTAGGGTATAAATTTATACCCCGAACAAAGTCTGCGATTTCAAAGCAGGGTACAAATTTATACCCTGACTGTTCGACAAATAAAAAAATATTGATAAACAAAATTGTAAATTTCGTTAAAGTCATTGACAAATACGACATATTGTTATAACATAAAATCAGGCATAACAAAACAACTAAACCCTCAACTTAACAAAGTTGTAAATCAAGGATTTAGCTGTCTTGTTATAAAAATTTAATAGCAGTTGCAAAAGCAGAGAATACACATCGTCCTGAAGCATTACATTTTTTGTAACAGTGAAGGTATTGTCCTTATTAAATACGCCACAACCTATTGTGCGTTAGCAGCAGTAGCGAGCGAGCCAATCATTATTCGCAGTAATGATTGCTACCTCAAAGAAGTAATGAGCCTTTCAGACAAATATGTGAAGAAATAGAGGTAACTCTATTTGAGCCAACTTGTGAAAGTTCGCATACAACCGACCTAAGCAAGGCTGTTGAGTGTTTAAAGCGTTAGATACCTGCACCTGTTCAGGAAATCGAGGAAACTATGCTATGCACTGTGCAGAGTTTTAAAAAAAATTAAAAAATTTTTTAAAGGTAATAGAAGCAACACTTTAAAAAATAGATGGAGCTGATAACGGGATTTGAACCCGTGACCTCGTCCTTACCAAGGACGCACTCTACCTCCTGAGCTATATCAGCATTATTCTGTCTGCGTTGTGACAACATTAGTATTATATCACATATATTTTCAAATTTCAAATGTTTTTTGAAAATTTTTTAAGAAATTCGGAAAAATTTTTCAGAATATTTCTATTTTTTGAAATTAAGACAATTAACGGCAGGCAAATGTCAGAAGTCCTCTCACACGCAGAGGGAGTTTCTGACATTTTTGCGTATTCTGCGCTTATTTTTGAAAAAACATACAGCAATTCAATATTATCGTTCAGCTAAATAATATCAATTCCAAGACCACACATTATATTAAGTGCAGAGGTATGGAGGTTTTCATCGGCGGAGTCGGTGGCTTTGCTGTCAACAATAAGCCTTGCCTCGGGGAGGGCGGTTTTTGCAAGCACGGCATTTGAGAGTACGCAGATGTTCGACACAAGTCCGCAAAGCTCAATTTCCTCAAAGCTGCTCTTGCGCAGATAATCGAAAAGTCCCTCGCTGCCGTAGGTGCATTTTTTAAAAATTTTGTCATTTTTTTGTACCATAGACTTTATTCTGCCATACAGCTCGTGCCCCTTGGTGTATTCAATACAATGCTCAATCGGCAATATTCTGCCCTCAAGGGTTGCAGGATAGTCGGGCTGGTGGGTGTCGAGGGTAAATATAATTTCTGCTCCCTCTGCCCTGTATTCTTCTATTTTATCGGCGATTATCGGTTCAAGCTCCTTTGCCCTTTCAAAGCCGAGCGAGCCTGTTACAAAATCCACCTGATAATCAACCACAATCAAGCATTTTTTCATATTAACTCCTTATTTCCACGGGCGTTTTCCGCCGTCCCAGCCATTGTTGTGCCAATAGTCGGTGTCTGCCTCGTTCCAGCCTGCACTTTTCTGTATGATTCTCATAAGTTCAAAAAAGGCTTTAGTCTTTAATCCAACTTTTACCCTTCCGTTTTTTGCATTTATTTTATTGGCAAGAGCGGTAGTCTTTTTGTCTATTTTTATTTTTATCTTATCGTCAACACCTGCAAACGAGGTTGCTCTTACATTAACACCGTATTTGTAGATTTTTGGTATTCCCCAAAAGAAAAAGCTGTCGGCAATATCCTTGTTTGTTGACCTTGTTCCTGCTCCTGCGGCAGTGGAAATGCAGACTGCCTGCTTTGAAAACATCCTCTTCTCAGGTCGGTGAACCATCCAACGGTAGCCGTAATGGTCGAGAAAGCTCTTCATTGCTCCCGTTGCGTGGTACACATAAACCGGACTTGTAAAAATCAGCACATCAGCCTCATCAATCGCCTTCGTCAATCTTTCAAGTCTTGAAAAATGCGGACAAAGCCTTTCGTTTTTTATAAAACAACCGGTACAGCCTGTGCACATATCGCTAAAATCCTTTGGCAGAAAAAACTCCGTTACTTCGCCGCCGAGCTTGTCGGCAAGCATTTTGCCGATATGATATGTAGAGCCTTTATGGCTCTGACCATTCACCACCGTTATCTTCATTCCCTAACCTCAACCGGCTTTTCGTCAAAGCCCTCGGTTTTAAAGCGGAGTCCGCAGTTTGAACATTCGTAGTACGGCTCGCCGCCGTTTTTTTCGTCCTCAACAACCATCATAGGACTTTCGCAGAATGGACAAAGCTTTATATCTTCCATAATTATTCTCCTGTTTTTTATGTTGTCAAAAAAAGCTTGTATATCTTAAGCTGACCGCTTTCGCTGTCGGCAGTTCCCAAGCCGAGAAATTTTCCCTGTCTGTCGCTCACCCTGATTATTTCGCCGCTTTCGGCATTCGCCCTTGCCAGGGCGGTTCTCGCCATATCAAGTGCGCCGCCGTTTGAAAAGCGCTTTGCCTGAGCGTCTGACACGGTGATTTTCCGATAGCCTGCAAAAAGGCTCTCGGTCTGCATAATATGCTCGGCAAGCTCGCCGTTTTCGGCTGATTTTCTTGCATTTTCAAGGGTTATGCTGTCATCAAGGGTGTAGCCGCAGGCAGAGGTTCTGCAAAGTGCGGTCATCACCGCTCCCGTACCTAAAAGTCTACCCATATCGTCAATCACGGTGCGTATGTATGTACCCCTCGAACAGCTTATGCCGAGCGTTCCGCTCTGCGTTTTCTCGTCAAAATCCACAAGCTCAAGGCTGTAAACCGTCACCCTTCTCGGCTTGCGCTCAACCTCTCTGCCCTGCCTTGCAAGGTCGTAGAGCCTCTGTCCGTTGACCTTGACAGCCGAATACATCGGCGGCAGCTGCTCAATTTCTCCTCTGAAATTATCGAGAACGGACAGAATATCCGCCCTTGTCTCTGTTCTGCCGCACTCCGAAAGCACCGTTCCCCAGATGTCGAGGGTGTCGGTAGTAATTCCCAGACGGAATTTTGCGGTGTACGCTTTATCGTGGTTCGGCACAATATCCTGAGCCTTTGTTGCGTTGCCGAGCAAAATCGGCAGAACGCCCGTAGCATTGGGGTCGAGAGTTCCCGTATGCCCGATTTTGCGCTGACCTGTCAGCCTGCGCACCACAGCCACCACATCAAAGGAGGTGAAGTTTTCGGGCTTGTTTATAATAATTACGCCGTTCATAGGGTTTCTTCCGCCGCCCTTATGAGCTGACTGCGCACCTCGTCAAGAGCTCCCGAAATTGAACAGCCTGCCGCCGCACGGTGACCGCCGCCGCCAAAGCGTGAGCAGAACTCTGCGGCGTCAATATCGCCGTTTGTACGGACGGACACCTTGAAAAATCCGCCCTCTTTTTCTTTCATAGTAATGCCGATAAGCACGCCCTCTATCTGACGGGGAATTGATGCAAGCCCCTCAATTTCGTCCTCGCCGATATTAAGGTTTCTGAGCATATCGAGGGTAACCCACACAAGGGCGCACCTGCCGTCTGCGCAGTAGGTGATTGTATCGTAAACCTCACGCTCAAGCAAAATCTTCTCTTTTGACTTGGTTTCAAACATCACCTTGTTTATATATGCACAGTCGCAGCCAAGCTCCACAAGGCTTGCGGCAATGCGGAAGGTATCGGCGGTGGTGTTTGTGTAGCGAAAACACCCCGTATCGGTTGAAATGCCCGTGTAAAGGCAGTTTACAATCTGCTTTGTAAAGGTAATGCCCATACGCATAAGCAATTTATAGATAATCTCGCAGTTAGCCGCCGCAAATTTATCCACGAATTTTTCCTTTGCGGTGATTGAATTTGAGCCGTGGTGGTCAATGCAGATGTCAATTTTACCGAGATATTTCTGCATATCCGGTGCTAAAAGGCTGTCTGCCGCCACATCTGTGCTTATCACATATTCGGCTGAAAACTCCTGCTCCTCTACTCCCTCGGTCAGATACCTGAATTTTTCGGGGAGATTTGCGGTAATCACCCTTGCATTCTTGCCGAGCTGCTGCAGCGCAAGGCAGAGCGCAAAGCCGCTGCCGAGGGTGTCGCCGTCGGGGTAGTTGTGGGTGAGAATTTCGTAATTATCGTGCTCCCTGAGGAAAACGGAAATATCATACAGATTCATCTTCTTCTACCTCGTCCTCGGGAATATCCAAGCCGTTTAAAATTCTGCTGATGTTTGCGCTGTACTCAATGCTGTCGGTAGCCTTGAAAATAAGCTGTGGCACATATCTGAGCGTGAGGCGGTGCGAAAGCTCCCTGCGGATAAAGCCTGCCGCAGATTTCAGCCCCTTTACAGCCTCGTTTGCCCTGTCGAGCCCCTCCATTGCGCTGACATAAACCGTACAGTACGAGAGGTCGTTTGTAACATCAACACGGATAATTGATAAAAAAGCCTGCTGCACCCGAGGGTCCTTAAGCTCACGGAAAATAGCCGTAAGCTCTCGTCTGATATCCTCGGTAGTGCGTTCTAATCTATGTCCTGCCATAAAAATCCTCCATTTTTGCTCCGAAAGGAGCTGACCGCAGCCCTGCCGCAACAGGCAAAGCTACAGCCAACAATGCCCTGTCAAGGGTAAAGGTTTTAGTCACGATACTCCTCGATTGTGTAAACCTCGAAGATGTCGCCCTCTTTTATATCGTTAAAGCGTTCGAGTCCGATACCGCACTCGTAGCCCTCGTTTACTTCCTTGACTGCGTCCTTGAAACGCTGTAGGGATGCGATTGTGTCCTCGGCAATTACAATGCCGTCACGGATAACTCTTACGCCTGCGTTGCGCTGAATTTTGCCGCTCTTTACATATGAACCCGAAACAGTGCCTACCGACTTGATTTTGATTACATTTCTGCATTCGGCTGTACCGAGAATTACCTCTCTTGTCTTAGGAGCGAGCATACCCTTCATAGCAGCCTCGATTTCCTCTATGCAGTCGTAGATAATTCTGTAAAGGCGCATATCAACGCCTGCGCTCTCGGCATTAGCGGCGGCAACGCTGTCGGGGCGCACATTAAAGCCTACAATGATTGCGTTTGAAGCCTCGGCAAGCATAACATCGGACTCATTGATTGCGCCTACGCCGCCGTGAATTACATTTACTCTTACCTCGTCATTTGAGAGCTTTTCGAGCGACTGTCTTACAGCCTCAACAGAGCCTTGAACATCGGCTTTGACGATAATCTGCAATTCCTTAACCTCGCCCAGCTTCATCTGGTCAAAGAGGTTGTCGAGTGTAACCTTTGTCTGAGCACGGAACTGCTCCTCCTTCTGCGACGCCTTTCTCTGCTCGACAAGCTCTCTTGCAAGTCGCTCGTCTGAAACGGCGTTGAAGATGTCGCCGCCCTGCGGAACCTCTGCAAGACCGGTAATCTCAACAGGAACAGACGGACCTGCCTCGGTTACTCTCTCGCCCTTATCGTTTATCATTACTCTTACTCTGCCCACGCAGGTGCCTGCGATAACAATATCGCCCTTGCGGAGAGTACCGTTCTGAACAAGCACGGTTGCAATCGGACCTCTGCCCTTGTCAAGACGAGCCTCGATTACAGTACCCTTTGCGGCTCTGTCGGGGTTTGCCTTAAGCTCCTTCATCTCTGCAATAAGAGTTACCATTTCGAGTAAATCGTCAAGTCCCTCTCTTGTCTTTGCAGATACGGGGATACACGGTGTATCGCCGCCCCATTCCTCGGGAACAAGCTCATATTCTGTAAGCTGCTGCTTTACATTCTCGGGGTTTGCGCCCACCTTATCCATCTTGTTGATAGCAACGATTACGGATACTCCCGCAGCCTTTGCGTGGTTGATAGCCTCAACCGTCTGCGGCATAATACCGTCGTCGGCGGCTACAACAAGGATAGCAATATCGGTTACCTGCGCACCTCTTGCTCTCATAGTGGTGAAAGCCTCGTGACCGGGGGTGTCGAGGAAGGTAATCGGCTTGCCGTTGATTTCTACTCTGTATGCGCCGATATGCTGGGTGATACCGCCTGCCTCGCCCTCGGTGACATTTGAATTGCGGATAGCGTCAAGGATTGAGGTTTTGCCGTGGTCAACATGACCCATTACAACGACAACCGGCGCTCTCTCCACAAGATTTGTATCGTCGTCCTCGCTGTCGTCAATAATCCTTTCCTCAATGGTAACAATTACCTCTTTTTCAACCTTTGCGTGGAACTCCATTGCAATAAGGGAGGCTGTATCAAAGTCGATTGTATCGGTAGCGGTTATCATTGTACCCATAAGGAACGCCTTTTTAACAACCTCGGCAACGGTTGCCTTGAGCCTGAGTGCAAGCTCCTGAACAACGATTTCGTCGGGTATCTGAATTGTCATCTGCTTTTGCTTGCGCTCAAGAGCGATACGCTTCAAACGCTCCTGCTCGGTTTCTCTCTTGCCCTGCCTTCTGCCCTTCTGCTTTTGCGAACGGTTGGTAAACTTCTGCTTTTTAACTGTGTTGTCGGTACTTCTCATCTTTGAAGAAGCGTTCGCAAGGTCGTCATACTTCTGATTGTAACGCTCAACATCTACATTTGTTGCACGGGTATCAATTACTCTGCGCTTACGGGTTGAGGTTTCCTCGCCGCCTGTCGGCTCAGCAGGCTTTGTATCGGCTTTCGGCTCGGACTTCTGCGGCTTTGCAGGCTTATCCTGCGGCTTGCCCTGCTTTTTGCCCTCTGCCTTTTTGTCCTTGTTATCTGCCCTGCGGTCGTTCTTTCTGCCGCCCTTATTATCTCTGCTGTCCTTATTATTATCCTTATTTTCAGCCTTATTATCCTTATTCTCAGGCTTTTTCTCTGCCTTGACCTCTGTTGCAGGCTCTGCGGCTTTGTTTCTTGAGGCAAAATATTTATCAAGGCTTGCAACATTATTTTTCTGAGTTACAGCGTCAAAAACAACATTAAGCTCGCTCTCCTCAAGGGTAGCCATAGCCTTTTTATTGACCTTGCAGTTCTTCTCAAGAATATCTGAAATTTCCTTTACGCTTACGCCCAAATCCTTGGCTACATCTCTTACTTTATATTTTATCATATTATTCTCCTCTCTGTTCATCTTCAATAAGCAAAGCAAGCTTATCTGCAAAGCCCTTATCCTCAACCGACAGCACTCCGCAAAGCCTGCCGACCGAAAAGCTCAGCTCATCCTTAGCTCTGTTTATCTCAAGAATACGCACATTCAGCCTGTGTGCCTGCAACAAAACAGGCTTTAAGCTGTTCTGCGAAAAATCATTTGCATAAATAATCAGCCTTGCCCTGCCCTTTGTCATTGAGTCAATGCAGGGGTCGGCGCCGATTACAAGCTTACCTGCACGACGGCACAAACCGAGCAGCGACAGTATTCTGTCATTCATAATAATCCTCCCTCAGCTGCTTTCCTTCAGGCTCTCTTCAAGCTGAATATAGACCTCGTCGGGAATTTTGCAGGAAAACGCTCTTTCAAAGCGTCTTGCCTTTCTTGCCTTTTCAAAGCATTTGCAGTCGGGGCAGACATACGCTCCCCTGCCCGACTTTTTGCCTGTAAGGTCAAGGCTTATTTCTCCTTTGGAAATAACATTTCCGTTTTCGTCCTTGGTATCGGGAGCTTTTACCACTCTGATAAGCTCACGCTTTTCTTTCATTTCACCGCAGCCGGTACATTTTCTGAGCGGCTGTCTTTTCTGTGCCAAAAAAATCCCTCCCTGCAAAATGAATTTTCTGTATTTTATATTTGATTATCCCTTTTAGTAAGTTAAACTGTAATTTATTTGTTTTTATTGTTTTGTGAAAAAATCAAAGTGAAAAGAAATCCAAAAGCACCCCCAAAACAGATACCTACTCCAATACCAGCCATGCTATTAAGTAAATTCACAAATATAACACTCCAAACAAGTGCCATTGCAACACCAACACATATACCCAATATAGCTTTTTTCATTTATTTATTACCTCCATAAATTATAGTTTTCTCACTCTTTAAGCAGAAAATTTCAGCTTAGATAAAGGGATAGTCAGATTTTATATATTATATTACTCTTCCTCGGTTTCAGCCTCGTCAGCGGTAATTTCGTTCTCAGCATTTTCTTCGTTTTCGTCAATATCAAGGTCGGTTACTTCCTCGTCAAGCTCTGCCGCATCGTCAAGCACAAGTGTTTCTTCGTCGGTATCCTCTGCAACCTCAAGCTTTTCGTCCTTCTCGTCCTCGCCGAAGAAACCGCTCTCGGGGCGGATGTCAATCTTCCAGCCTGTGAGTCTTGCGGCAAGGCGGGCGTTCTGTCCCTTGTTGCCGATAGCGAGGGAGAGCTGACTGTCGGGAACAGTTACCCTGCATCTCTTAGCCTCAAGGTCTGTAATCTCAACGCTGAGCACCTTTGCCGGAGAAAGAGCGGCTGAAATGTACTTCTGCGGGTCGTCGCTGTACTCGATAATATCAATTTTCTCGCCGCCGAGCTCGTCAACAATACTGTTTACACGAACACCCCTTGTACCGATACAAGCGCCTATGGCGTCAACATCGGGGTTGTTGCTGACAACAGCCATCTTTGTTCTTGAGCCTGCCTCACGGGAAAGGGACTTGATTTCAACAACGCCGTCAAAAATTTCGGGAACCTCCTGCTCAAACAGCCTTTTCACAAAGTCCTGATGTGACCTTGAAATAATAGCACGGGGACCTTTTTCGTTTGACTTTACATCGGCGATATAAACCTTGATGAAGTCGCCCTCCTTGAGGTCTTCGTGACCGAGCTGCTCGCTCTTTGGCAGCATAGCCTCGCTCTTGCCTATTCTTATCACAGCCGCACCGCTCTTGGGGTCAATTCTTTCAACGGTAGCCGTAACGATTTCACCGAGCTTGCTCTTGAACTCAGAGAGCGTCTGTCCCTTTTCGCCTGTGCGGATACCCTGACGGATGGTGTTTCTCGCTGCGCCGATTGCAATTCTGCCAAGGTCCTTCGGGTCAAGCGGAATAGCGATTTTTTCGTCAAGATTTATAGTTTTTCTCTTCAAAATCCTCTGAGCGTCCTCAAGAGAGATTTCGTAGTCGGGGTCGAAAACCTCCTCAACAACAGTTTTCATAAGTCTTACATCAAAGATGTTTCTTTCGGGAAGAATTTTGAAAACAACCTCGTCGTTACCGCCGTAGTAATTCTTGCAGGCAACCTCAATGCCCTTTTCGATATTTTCAATCATATAGTCCATCGGAATGCCCTTTTCTTTTTCGAGCATTTCAAGCGCCGCAAAAAGTTCCTTAGTATTCATTTTTCTGATCATCCTTTTCTCTTATCTTAATATTTAATATTGGTTAATAACTGAATTAATGAAAAAATCACATATCAAAGTCGTCAAGCTTAATCCACGAGGCGTCCTTTTTGTTGATGGTGATATGGTTTTCGCCGTCGTGGTCGGAGATTGACACCTCGCCGTCGCTGTAAGCCTCAAGCACGCCGCCGAACTCTCTGCCGATGCCCTCAATCGGGCGGAGCATCTTCACCTTGATGTCTGCGCCGATAAACTGCATAAAATGCTCGTCACGCACAAGCTCACGCTCAAGACCGGGAGAGCACACCTCAAGGCAATATGCGTTCTCAATCGGGTCAAGCTCGTCAAGCGGCTTGTCGATAGCACGGGAAACCTTTTCGCAGTCGGTAATATCAACGCCCTCGGGCTTGTCGATATAAATCCTTAAAAACCAGTCTGCGCCCTCCTTGACATAGCGCACATCCCAGAGCGAAAACCCGAAATCCTTAACTATAGGCTCGCACAGCTCCCATACCTTTGTGACGGTAAGACCGCCTTTCTTCTTAGCCATAAATACCTCCTTATGAGCGTGTGTACGGATGAAAGCACCGCACCCGCAAACAGAAAGGAGTGGGCTGACTTCCCACTCCTTACTTTACAATACTTATTGTAGAATATTATAACACCAAAAAACTCAGATTGCAAGGCATATTTTGAGATTTTTTAAAAATTTGGCGGTGTTATTATGCAGCTTTTGCAGTAAATTTACTGTTTATGAGCTTAACGGGAGCTTATATCCCGAATTTATCCCTAATCAATTCCGAATTTATCCCGAATTTACACGGCTTATGACTGAATTTACAAAAAACTCTTGACAAATTATGCAGGGTTTGATATAATACTTTTGTTGCTGAAAACAGAATATATACAGGGGTATAGCTCAGTTGGTAGAGCAGCGGTCTCCAAAACCGCGTGCCGAGGGTTCAAGTCCTTCTGCCCCTGCCAAGCAAAAACGGCTTAAACACTGCGTTTAAGCCGTTTTTTGATATATTTTCATGTACGGATCACGGTCTGATTTTTCGCTTTTGACGCTCATTTCAGGTATCAAAATGTTCAACCGGTGCTAATAATTCCAACGTTTCCGTCTGCTACATCATCAAAATAGCATCATTTTAATTAAGAAAGAGAGGCATTGCTATGACTAAAAAAACTTTGTATGACGAAGGATTTGCTTTTTGGTTAGAAACTAGAGATAGGATAAACTGTTCTTTAGACGTGCATATTAATGAATGGTTTTCTCCCAAGGAACAAACTTTTATGGATATTGGTCTGAGAGTTTATAGTGCAAATAGTATTGATAAAATAGGGATATTTATACCCTTTCTAATTAACGAAGAAGAAATCACTGATTTATTTGACCAAATGTCCGACAAAAATATTTCACGAATAATTTTTAACTCCGATTGTAAAATAAATAGTTCAACCGCTGAATCTATAACAGAAATCAAGTATAATGATAGAGAAGAAAATATTGTGGAATTATCTCTCTTGTCCTTTTCAACACAAGAAGTATATGACGATAATAATATAAAAGGAACTATCATTTATCTAGACATAAAAAATGCAAAAGAAAAATTTACAAAGAATGAACTATATATTAGATTTAGAATTCCACATAAACCAATAAAAGATTTATTCAAGTCAAAAATAAATCTTACATCCTGTCTTATCAGTCCAGAAAACAGTTTTGAATACAATTACGTAATTAGGGTTAATGAAGTAAGAACATTAAATAAAAATATAAGAATGTTATTAAAGTCTAATTGTTCAAGAATTAACAAAATCATAGTAACCGCTTCAATACCAACAAAATTTGACATTTGCGACGATCACTGTTATAGAATTCGAACTTTAGAAAAAACTCTTTACGAAACTTATTTGCCAAATAATTTTTCTGGCAACGACACCTTATCTTATCAATGGAAGTGCGAAGATAAAGATCATTATTATATTAATATCAAGATTAAGAAAAAATCTATAAGTGTTATAAGCGTTTTAGGATATTTAATAGTGGCAATTTTATTATCTACATTTTGTAGCGCTCTGTGGACATTAATTACAGGAGTTTTATGATTCAAATAAAAAATTCGGGAACCACAGATTTTTTGTCCTGAGTATTTTCCTTTAGAAACAACATCACAACTCAAACCCATCCGTTATCCCATTCAGCTTTGTCAAATCTCTTTTCACATAATACAGTTCTGTAATTTCGGAAGTTGTGTGACCGAGCAAGTCTGCGACTTGTCGTGGAGTTAAAGATTTAATTGAACCGTCAGGTTGCTTTATGCCGTTTACAAGATTTGTGGCAAAGGTATGTCGGAGCGAGTGCAAGCCTTTGGTTTCTATGCCTGCGGCTTTGAGGATTCTGTAATAGCGTTTGCGGAAATTTACCGGTCGGGTGAAATTGCCGTTTTCATCGGGTATCAGAGGTGAATCCTCACCGAAGTAAAATTCATTCCTCAGGTCAATTATCATTTCGATTGCAGTATCGTTCAGCGGTACATCTCGTTTGCTTGTGGCGCTTTTCAGCTTACCGACTTTTACTTCTCTTCCTTTTTCTGCTGTGACACCGTCACGCTTTGATATTTCCTTAACACCTCTGTTCAGGTGCATAACCCTGTTTTCAAGGTCAATGTCGCTGTTCAGCAGTCCGAGTACCTCGCCTGTTCTCAAGCCTGTGTTCAGCATAAGAATATATGCGGCGGCTTGCTGATATTTTCTTTTGCCATTTGAAAACATACTAAACGCTTCATCTTTGAATATTTTAATCTCTTCCGGCGTGAACACCGTTATGGTTTCGCTCGTCGGAAGATTTTCTTTGTCCTGCGCCGCCAGAAAGTTGCTCTTTTTAATCATCGGAGCACTTATCATAGGATTTCTGTCAATGTACTCTTGTTGAGTAAGATAGCGGAAATATTCATTCAGCACATTATGAACCTTCTTAACCGTTGTGTAAGCATAACCCTCCTTCATTTTATCATTGAGCAATTTTTTAATATCTGCCGACTTAATATCTCCGACAACCTTATCACCAATATACGGATAGATTTGATTTTTCGCCGTACATTCGTATCTGTCATATGTAGTGTGTTCAACAGACGGAAACTTAAACACCTCAAGCCAGTTCTGCATACTGTCCCGAAGCCTTTTCTTTGTTTCCTGCGACTCAATTATTGAGTCATTAAACGCCGCAATATATACCGTCATTTTCTTGTTGACTTCGGCTTTTGTCGTACCCGAAAAGCTTTTTCTCTTACGCTCACCGCTTTCATCCATATACCACACAACACCGCCCCAACGATTATCCGTTCTTTTGAAAGTATTTCCGTTTGTAAGTAATTTTCTTGTTGACATAAGTATCAGCTCCTTTTCAAGTACAACAACATACCATAAATCACTTTGGATATCCAGACCAAATTTGAATTTCTCAAAAATCGCCCACATCGTTTTTATTTGTTGTTTTCGATTACTTTCCTGCTGAATGCAATAAAATCGCAACACGGGCGACACACGGCTCAACAGAGGGCTTACATTGACATTGTAAATCCCTGCTCCTCGTCATTTTCGATTTCATTCTGATTAACCGTTCTATCGGTTTTAAGTCCGTGAGCAATCTTTTTCTCTTCAAGCTTAGATTTGAGTTTACTGTCAACCTGACCGAATAATTTAGCTCGTTTACGCTTGCAACTGTTTGCAATCA
>JBJEOV010000008.1:0-21934 GCA_051880895.1 Ruminococcus sp.
TGACGGTATTCAGTTTGACGATTACTTCTACCCCACTCAGGACAGCAGTTTTGACAGCGAGGAATACGCCGAATATGTTGACACTGTGGGCCGAATGAACTGTATGTCTGTTGACAACTGGCGGCTTGCAAATGTGAATACGCTGATTTGCGACACCTACAGGGCGATACACAAGGCGTCTGACGATGTTGAATTCGGAATTTCTCCGCAGGGAAATATTGACAACAACGCAGACATTTACGCAGATGTAAAAACCTGGTGCATCTGTAAAGGGTTTGTCGATTATATCTGTCCTCAGCTTTATTACAGCCTCGATAACCCTGCGCTGACCTTTGAGGACTCGCTCGAAAGCTGGGCAGGACTTGACCTGAACAAGACTGTAAAGCTGTATGTCGGTCTTGCAGGCTACAAGGCAGGCACTGATTCGGACGAAGGCACCTGGCTTGAGAGCAGTAATATTCTTTCCGAGCAATATAGAATTGCTATGGAAAATGAAAAGGTAAGCGGAATTATGCTCTATTCATACACGGCTCTCGAGGATGAAAACGCTCTGGAGGAAATAAATAATCTTACAAGCGCAATGAATAATTCCGATACAAAAAATTAGATTATTTCTCCTACGCAGAAATCATCCTCTGCCTTAGTGATTCTTACATTTACAATCTGTCCGCATAAGCTATCGTTATCGCAAATAATATGAACGGGTGTGTAATTTTTGGTATATCCCTCAAGGTAGCCGTGACGAAATCGCTCAATAAGCACTTCCTCTGTCTTCCCTGTCTGGGTACGCAGAAATTCCGCCCTTGACTCAGCCACAAGCTCGCCCATTCTCTTTGCCCGCTCTTCCTTGATGTTCGGTGCAACTTGATTGGGCGCTTTATCTGCAACTGTTCCCTTTCTCCTTGAATACGGAAACACATGCACCTTTGCAAAGCCTGTCTGCCTTACAAAATCCATTGAGGATTTGAAATCCTCCTCGGTTTCACCTGCAAAGCCGACCATTACATCGGTTGTGATTGATGAATTGTCAAAGGTTTTCCTGATATCAGATACAATCTTGCTGTACTCTGCGGTGTCATAATGCCTGTTCATTGCTTTTAATGTGTTGTCGCAGCCGCTCTGTAAAGAAAGGTGGAACTGCGGGCAGAATTTCGGCTGTGCGGCAAGCCTTTTAATCATCGGCTCATCCATCTGTTCAGGCTCAACAGAGCCAAGCCTTACTCTTTCAATGCCTTCCTGTGAGCAAACGCACTCAACAGCGTCGGCAAGATTAAGTCCCTCGTCCTGACCGTAGGCAGAAAGATTTATGCCGACAAGCACAACCTCTTTGTAGCCGTTATGAGCAATTCTTTCAACCTCTGCTTTCAGCGACTCAAGGCTCTTTGAGCGCACCCTGCCCCTTGCATACGGGATTATGCAGTATGAGCAAAAACGGTTACAGCCGTCCTCGATTTTTACAAATGCCCTCGTATGCTCACCGAGCGAGGATATTGATAAATCCTCGAATTTTTCGTCCTTTGCAGGGTGCTCGGTTATGAAAATATTTTTCATATGCGTGTCAATATATTCATAAATTGCAGGTACAAGCTCCGCCCTTTTTGCATTGCCAAGCACTATGTCGCAGTTTTCAAAATTCTCCTGCTTATCGGGAAAAGCCTGCGGCATACAGCCTGTGAGGACAATGATGGTATCGGGGTTTTCTCTGCGGATTTTATTGATAAGCTTGCGGTTTTTAGCGTCGCTTACAGAGGTTACGGTACAGCTGTTTACAACGGTAATGTCGGCTGGCAAGTCGGGCTTTGCAAGCTCAAAACCGTTTCTCAGAAGGTCCTCACGCATTGCCTGTGATTCATACTGATTTACCTTACAGCCAAGAGTTATTATATTAAAATTCATACTCATTTTCCTTTTTTTAGTGTAATATGTGGATTTTAAAATATTGCTTATTTTGTTATTGAATGAATTACAAAAAAGTGTTATCATTATGTTGTTATCAAATTAGCGAGGAGATACAAGATGTATAATATGCCGATTACTATTACAAACAAAAGTGAAATTATGGATGTATTTGAAATTTTCACAAGATTTCCCCACGAAACAATTATGATAAAAAACGGAGATGTAGCCATTGACGGACACTCAATAATGGGATTTTTCTCGTTGGATATTAACAAGCCCGTTGAGCTTATCCTGAGCAGTGAGCCGAGCGAAAGCTTTACCAATGCGCTCTCAAAATATATGGTTGCCGCATAATTAATTTTAAACATATTTTTAAACCCTATGACATCAGCCATAGGGTTTTTGTTATATCAGGAATTTTTGTCAACAGTGTGGAACTGCTTTAAGTTGCCTGTCTTTTCACTGCGCTTGTCAAGCTCAGAGAGCACATCCTCAAGCGGAATATTCTGCTGAACCATCATAACGGTGAGATGATAGATAAGGTCAGCAATCTCATAAACAGTTTCGCTGTTGTCGCCGTTTTTAGCGGCAATTATGGTTTCACTGCACTCCTCGCCCACCTTTTTAAGAATTTTGTCAATTCCCTTGTCAAGCAGGTAGCAGGTATAAGAGCCTTCCTTTGGATTATCTCTTCTGTTTACAACAGTCTGATAAAGTGCTGAAAGAATTTCATTCTCGTTCACTTGTGTTCACCCTTTTTAATTTAATTTTGTATAAAAGCAGGAATGATTACCTGTATGGCAGGCAGCTCCCGTCTGCTCAACGGTAATAAGCAGAGTATCGTTGTCGCAGTCGCCGAAAATCTCGATTACCTTTTGAAGATGTCCCGAGGTTGCGCCCTTGTTCCAAAGCTCCTGACGGCTTCTCGACCAGAACCAGGTATAGCCTGTTTCAAAGGTTTTTTTCATACTTTCCTTATTCATATAGGCAAGCATAAGCACCTCGCCCGTTGATTTTTCCTGAATAATTGCAGGAATTAAATCCGACTTCACAAAAAATTTATCAAAATCCATAGTACATTCCTTAAATCTTGCTTGTTATTTCAATAGCCTGTTTTAAATCGAGGTCGCCGGTATATATAGCCTTACCACAGATTGCACCGTAAACATCAAGCTCGGCAAGGTTGATTATATCCTTGAGTACAGCCACGCCGCCGCTCGCTACAACACGGCAGCTTACCTCATGCACAAGGTCGTCAAGCTGCTTTAAATTCGGACCTGCAAGCGTACCGTCCTGGTCAATGTCGGTAAAAACAATCTGCTGTACGCCGATGTCCTCCATACGCTTTGCAAGCTCTATGTAGTTGATTTCGGACTCGTCAATCCAGCCCTCTGCGCAGACCATACCGTTTTTAGCGTCTATACCGACAACGATTTTATCGCCGAATGCCTTTACAGCCTCAATTACAAAATCTGGGTTCTTTACAGCGGCTGAGCCTAAAATAACCTTGTCAATTCCGTTGTTGAGATAACGCTCGATTGCACCCATATCACGGATACCTCCGCCGACCTCAACCTTGAGTCCGCTCTGCCTTGCAACATCAATAATCAGCTCTGCATTGGCAAGAGTAGCGTCCTTTGCACCGTCAAGGTCAACCATATGCATATATTCTGCGCCTGCCTCCTTAAAAAGCTCGGCTGCCTTGTAAGGGGTGTCGCACACCTTTTCCACGGTGGAATAGTCACCCTTAAAAAGTCTTACGCAGTTTCCGTCTTTAATATCTATAGCAGGTAAAATAATCATTTATAACACTCCTTTTGTAGAAAGCGGCTTATCAGAGGTATTTTCCTTTACGGCAATTCTTAAAGCGTGTGCCACAGCCTTGTAGATTGCCTCTGTAATATGGTGGGAGTTGTCGCCGTACATAGATTTAATATGCAGGGTAATACCTGCGTTGTAAGCAAGCGCCCTCATAAATTCCACCGTCATTGCGCAGTTGTACTGACCGCACATCTCCTGCGGAAAATCAGCGTCAAACACAAGGAAAGGTCTGCCGCTTATGTCAACAGCGGCAAAAGCAAGAGCCTCATCCATCGGAACATAAAAGCTGCCGAAGCGGTCGATTGACGCCTTATCCTTTAAAATCTGAGAAAACGCCTTGCCGAGGACTATACCCGTATCCTCAACCGTATGATGCTCGTCAACATACAAATCGCCCTTTACCTTAAGCTCAAGTCCGAAGCCTGCATGTGTGGCAAAGGAATTAAGCATATGGTCAAAAAAGCCTATACCCGTATCAATAGAAATACTACCGCCCTCAAGACAAAGCGAAAGAGAAATATCGGTTTCCTTTGTTTTGCGGCTGATTTGAGTCTGGCGCATTTTCTCACCTCTGATAAAAATTCTATGAAAGTCCGATTACTCGGGCTATATGATTATATCCCTTTTAAAGAAGATTTACAATAAATATTACAAAATTTTAATCAAATTCAATATCGTCAAATCTGACTTTAATTGAGTTTGCGTGTGCTGAAAGTCCCTCGGTGTCTGCAAAGCGCACCACATCCTGTGCGTCATTTCTGAGCGCCTCCTCGGTGTAGCAGATAAAGCTTGACTTCTTTACAAAGCTGTCAACAGAAAGCGGTGAGAAAAATCTTGCCGTTCCGCTTGTGGGGAGCACATGGTTAGGACCTGCAAAGTAATCTCCGAGGGGCTCGGGAGAGTAGTTGCCGAGGAATACTGAGCCAGCGTTGTCAAGCTTGCCTACATACTCCATCGGATTTTCACAGCAAACCTCAAGGTGCTCGGGAGCAAGCTCGTTTGCAAAAAGAACAGCCTGTTTCATATCACTGCATACGATAATCGCACCGAAGTTGTCGAGTGAGGAATTGATGATTTCGTTTCTCGAAAGCGACTGCACCTGTCTTTCAAGCTCCTTTACGGTCTGCTCTGCAAGCTCCTTGCAGTCAGTAAGGAGAATTGCCGAGGCAAGCCTGTCGTGCTCTGCCTGACTCATAAGGTCGGCGGCAAGAAATTTCGGATTTGCAGATTTGTCTGCGATAATAAGAATTTCGCTCGGACCTGCAATCATATCAATGTCAACCGTGCCGTACAAAAGCTTTTTAGCGGTTGCAACAAAAATGTTGCCCGGTCCTACAATCTTGTCAACCTTCGGCACACTCTGAGTACCGTAAGCCATAGCCGCAACAGCCTGTGCGCCTCCCATAAGGAATATTCTGTCAACGCCTGCAAGCTTGGAGGCGGCGAGAATATTCGGGTTCGGACTGCCGTTTTTCATAGGAGGAGTGCACATTACAATCTCCTCAACGCCTGCAATCTTTGCAGGAATTGCATTCATAAGCACAGAGGACGGATAAGCTGCCGTGCCGCCCGGCACATAGATGCCCACACGCTTTAATCCTCTGATACGCTGTCCCATAATTACGCCGTTATTCTTTGTGGTAAGCCAGCTCTGCTGAACCTGACGCTTGTGGAAGTCCTCAATATTTTTTGCGGCTTTTCTGACTGTTTCAATATATTTTGTATTGCACTCTGAAATAAGAGCGTCAATTTCTTCGGCGGAAATCTCAGCCTTTTCGGGTGCTTTTCCGTCAAACTTAACGGTGTAATCATACACAGCCCTGTCGCCGTTTGTCCTGACATTTTCTATTATTTCAGATACTACAGGAACAACATCCTTGTCTGAATTCTGCGCTCTGCTCTTGAGCAGCTCAATAAACTCGTATTCCTTTTTTCCGTCTGCAATTACAGTAGTAATCATTTTGTCACAGCCTCCAGTTTCTTTTGAAGCTCCTCAATTTCTGCCTTGCGCAGCTTGAGGCTTGCGGTGTTGGCAATAAGTCTTGCAGAAATCTCTGTTACCCACTCAATAACCTCAAGTCCGTTTGCCTTGAGCGTTGAGCCTGTTTCCACAATATCTACAATGCCGTCGGAAAGTCCGACAAGCGGAGCAAGCTCTACCGAGCCTTCAATTTTAATAATTCTGACGTCCATATTCTTGTCGTCAAAAAATGCTCTTGTTACATTCGGGTACTTTGTTGCGATTGTTTTGGTATTGTAGCCGCTGTAAAAATCGCTGCCCTTTTTAGTTGCAAGGGCAAATCTGCATTTTCCGAAGCCCAAGTCGAGCAATTCATAAAAGGAATTGCCGTTTTCAAGAATTGTATCCTTGCCTACCACGCCAAGGTCGCACACACCGTGCTCAACATATGTAATAACATCGGCTGCCTTTGCAAGAACAACCTCAAAATCGTTGTCACCTACAGGGAGAATTAATCTTCTGCCCTTATTGATGACCTCGTCGCAGTTGTAGCCGATTTTCTGAAAAAGCTCAATAGTTGTTTTTTCAAGTCTGCCCTTTGTAAGAGCTATTCTTAATGGTTTCATTTATTATATCCTTTCGCACTCAGCCGATTATCTCTACCTTTTCTATACCCATTTTTTCGGCAAAGTCTTTTGCCTCCTCAAGGGTTTCAAGTACACAGAAACGGGCGTTGATTCCGTTTTTCTGCATATCCTGCACGGTGTTTATAGCCTCAATTTCTGCACCGTCATTTGCATAAACAAGCACCGAAGGCACATCTGCGTAGCTTGTGTTTTTGTCTGAAAGTAATTTTTCGGTAATGGCATCTGTATCTATTGCAAAGCCTGCCGCACCCATAGGAGCGTCAAACTCAGAAAGAAGCTCGTCATATCTTCCGCCCGAAAGCACTGCATCGCCGATACCCGAAATATATCCGCAGAAAACAAAGCCTGTGTAGTAATCGTTCCTCTGCACAAGACCGAGGTCAACAATGAGCTTGTCGCCGAGTCCGAGCGAGGTAAGTGAATCGTAAAGCGTATGTAAATAATTGAGAGCGTCAACAGCCTTTGTGCCGCTGCAAAGCTCGGCTGCCTTTTCAAACACCTCGTCGCCGCCAAAGAGCGACGGAAGACTTCTTATAGCGATAACCGCCTTGCACGGCTCAAGCTTATCGAGCAGGTTGTTAAGAGCCGAGTAATTCTTGCCCTCAATGGTAACTCTGATTTTCTCCTTAGAATCATCGTCTATTTCAAGCTCGCTTATAAGCGCATTAAACACCTGAGCGTGTCCGAGCTCAATTCTGAAATCGTCTGCAACGCTCATTATGCTTCTTATAGCTGTAGAAAGCACCTCAAGGTCTGCCCTTTTACCCTTTACTCCGAGCAGCTCAACGCCCATCTGCATAAATTCGTTTCTTCTGCCCATAAGAGTCGGGTTGTTTCTGTAAACAGCCTGCTTGTAGTACAGCCTTACGGGCATTACGCTGTTTTTAAGTCTTGAGCTTACCATTCTTGCAATGGGCAGGGTTGAATCGGGGCGCATTACCAGAAGTCTGCCCTTGTTGTCAACCGACTTGAACATTGACTGCTGGTCAATTCCGCTGCATTCAAGCGAAAACACATCGTAAAATTCTATGCCCGGTGTGATTACCTTTTTAAAGCCGCCCTTTGAAAATACCTTTTCTATTTTGCCGCATACATCGTCCATTGCCGAACTCTCTGCAAAAAGAAAATCCTTCATACCCTCGGGTGTAATTTTTAAATTCTTTTTCATAAAAACCTCTTTAATTCACTTTAGTGTGCTAATATGCTAATATAATAACATATAAAACTACACTTGTCAAACTTTTAACAAATTTTTTTAAATTACAGAGCAGTAAAATATACTGCCCTGTAATTTAAATTTATTTGTCTTATTTGTCCTTGTCATCGTGTTTGTTGTGTTTTTGTTTTTGCTCGTCGCCCTGCTTTTCAACCTTAATAAGCTTCAAAAGCTTTTCCTTCTGAGCATTTTCCTTTTCTTCCCTGAGTTTTTTCTATTCAGCGGCTATCTTGGCATAATTGAGCACCTCAAAGTCGAGAGCCTCCTGTGCAAGTTTTCCTTTATTGTCAATAGCGTTTCTTACCCTTTTGCCTATAAGGGTGTAAATAACTGCATATATCGGAGTACCCAGTACAAAGCCTACCATACCGAACAGGCTGCCGCCGACAATTACGCTGAAAAGTACCCAGAAGCTTGAAAGTCCTACCTGACTGCCGATAATCTTCGGCTTGATAAGGTTGCCGTCAAGCTGTTGAATTACAAACACTATAGCGATGAATATTATCATATCCCACGGATTTTCAAGGAAAAGAATGAACGCACTCGGAATTGCTCCGATAAAAGGACCGAAAAACGGAATGATGTTTGTAACGCCGATAATAACTGCAATGAGAGCTGCGTACGGGAGCTGGAAAATCGACATTGTAATAAAGGTAAGCACTCCGATAAATGCAGCGTCTATGATGTCACCAACAAGAAATCTACCGCATTTTGTATCGGTAATATCGACAATCTCATAAAGCTTTGGCAAAAACTTAATCGGAATAAACGCTACGGCAAGCTTTTTCACCTGCATACAAAGCATTTCCTTTGCCGAAAGGAAGTAAACCGAAATTACGATACCCATAGCAAAGTTGTATATTCCTGCCGTTGTATTGGAAATCATAGGAATAAGAGTGTCTATCAGCACATTCTTGGAAATATTTGCAATAGCCATACCGTTGAGATTTTTTACAATCTCGTTTCCGAGCTGAGCAAAGGAAGCGTCAATATCAATGCCTGCGCCAAAGGTTTTGTTAAGCCACTCCGCCGCATTTGAAAGCCCGTCATATACGGAATTAAAGTAATCCGGCACTTTATCTGCAAGGCTGACTATGTTGTCGCCAATCTGAGGAATAAGAATTGCAATCAAAATACCGAGTATGGCAACAACCGATGTATAGGTGCAGATTATGGAAAGAGGCTTTCTCATATTAGCAAAAAACTTCTTTTTGTTCTTCAAAAATCCGAACACCTTGGTATAAAAGAACTTGTAAGGAAAATTAAGAATATATGCAAACAGAAAGCCTATTAAAAACGGAGTAAGAATAGACGCAAGCAGGCATATTGCATTCCATACAAAAGAAAAATTATCCTTTACAAACAGCAAAAAAATTGTAAAAAGGATACAGATTAATACATTTCTTAATGAAAACAAGTTTTTCATTTATTTACCACCCCTTAAAACAATGACATCTGAGAGCTTTCGGGAAGTCCCTGCAGTGCTCCTATACTCTTGAGCGACTCAATAATGGACTTTGAAACCTTGGTCTTTATCTGCATATCCTCAATAGAAAGGTATGTATTTACCTTTCCCGATTCTGCAAGGGATATTGCGGCACTTTCGCCAAGACCGGGAATTGTTGAAAACGGAAGTCTGATTTTGCCGTCCTCAACCTTGAACATTTTAGCCTCGGATTTATATATATCAACAGGCAGAACCTCTATTTTTCTTGCAAGCATTTCATTTACAATCTGAAGTGTAGCGTACTCTTGCTCTTCCTTTGCAGACGCCTCGTGTGCGTTTTGCTTTTGCTTTATAACATTCATTCTGTTTTTTACAGCCTGATGCCCCTGCATAAGCACAATACCGTCAAGATTTTCACTTCTTACGGTAAAGTAAGCCGCATAGTATTCAACAGGATGATGCACCTTGTACCAACCGAGTCTGAGCGTAGAAATCATATAAGCCGCAGCGTGAGCCTTAGGGAACATATACTGAATTTTCATACAGGAATCAATATACCATTCTGGAACATCGTGCTCTCTCATAGCCTTGAAATGCTCCTCGGTCAGAAGCTTGGTTGCGTTGCCCTTACGCACAATTTCCATTATCTTGAACGCCATACCCGGCTCAAGCCCCTTATGCATAAGGTAGGTCATAATTGAATCTCGTGTACCGATAACGCTTGAAATATCGCAGGTTTTGTTGTGGATAAGCTCCTGCGCATTTCCGAGCCAAACGCCCGTTCCGTGCGACAGACCTGCAATCTGCAAAAGGTCGGTAAAGGTCTTTGGCTTTGCCTCAACCAGCATTCCTCTTACAAACGAGGTACCGCACTCGGGCAGGCTGAAAGTACCGGTTTCCGAGCCGATTTCATCGGGTGTTACTCCCAGCGCCTTTGTAGAGGTGAACAGGCTCATAACCTCGGGGTCGCTCATTGACACCTTCATAACAGGAATACCCGTATAAAGCTCAAGGTAGTGATAAATCGTAGGAACATCGTGTCCGAGCTCGTCAAGCTTTGTAATGGTATCGTGTATGGAATGGAAGTCGAAGTGCGTTGTAATGTTATCGGACTTCATATCGTTTGCAGGGTGCTGAACGGGACAGAAATCGTAAACCTCGTTTGTTCTCGGCACAACAACCATACCGCCGGGGTGCTGACCTGTTGTGCGCTTAACGCCCGTACAGCCAAGTGCAAGGCGCTTTATTTCTGCCTTGTGCAGGGTTATTCCTTTATCGGCGGCATATCCCTTGACATAGCCGATAGCGGTCTTTTCCGCAACGGTTGAGATAGTACCCGCCTTGAACACATTGTTCTTACCGAACAGCTCTTCCGTGTATCTGTGTGACTTTGATTGATATTCGCCGCTGAAGTTAAGGTCAATATCAGGCACCTTGTCGCCCTTGAAGCCAAGGAAGGTTTCAAACGGGATTTCGTGTCCGTCCTGATCCATAAGAGTTCCGCAATCGGGGCAGTTCTTAGGCGGCATATCAAAGCCCGAGCCGTAACTACCGTCCGTTATAAATTCGCTGTGCTTGCAGTTTGGACAGACATAGTGCGGACAAAGTGGATTTACCTCCGATATACCCGACATTGTAGCAACAAAGGACGAGCCGACCGAACCTCTTGAGCCTACAAGATAGCCGTGAGCCTCGCTGTCGGCAACAAGCTTTTGCGCCGTCATATAAAGCACCGAAAAGCCATAGGTAGTGATTGAATTAAGCTCCTTGTCAAGACGAGCCTTAACTATTTCGGGGAGAGGGTCGCCGTATTTTGCCTTTGCTCTTTCCCAGGTGATGGAAACAAGCTCTTCCTCAGCTCCCTCAATGTTAGGCGGAAATGTACCCTTCGGAATAGGTCTTATGGATTCGCACATATCGGCAATCTTTCTTGGATTTGTAACAACCACCTCATAAGCCTTATCCTTGCCGAGATACTCAAATTCCTCTAACATTTCTGCGGTGGTTCTCAGATAAAGCGGCGCCTGATCCTCTGCGTCCTTAAAGCCCTGACCTGCCATCAGAATTTTACGGTAGTCAGCGTCCTTTGGCTCCATAAAATGCACATCGCAGGTTGCGCAGACGGGCTTGCCAAGCTCCCTGCCCAGCCTTACTATTGTCTTGTCAATTTCGTGCAGTTCCTCTTCGTTTGCAAATGTACCGTCACGAAGCATAAAATTATTGTTTCCTGCCGGCTGGATTTCAAGGTAATCATAAAAAGAGGCAATCGCCTTGATTTCCGGCCACGGCTTTCCCATAAGGATTGCCTGATAAAGCTGACCGGCACAGCAGGCAGAGCCAATAATAAGTCCCTCTCTGTGCTTTATAAGCTCGCTCTTCGGGATTCTCGGTTTCTTATAAAAATATGTGAGATGTGCGAATGAAATCAGCTTGTAGAGATTTTTAAGACCTGTTAAATTCTTTACAAGAATTATCTGGTGGTAGGTCGGCAGCTTTTTAAAGTCGCCGCCGCCTGCAATCTGCGTGTTGATTTCGTTTGTCTTTGTTATATTGTAGTCGTCTTTAAGACGGGTGCAGAGATTTATAAAGATTTTTGCAAGCATTTCGGCATCGTCGGTTGCACGGTGGTGGTTGAAATCGCCGAGCCTTAAATATTTTGCAACCGTATCAAGCTTACAGTTTTTAATATCGGTAAGAATTGCCCTTGAAATGGCAACGGTATCAATCGAGGTGTAGTTGTATTCTCTGCCCATTTCCTCGCACGCCTTGCGGATAAAAGAGGTATCAAACGGAGCATTGTGAGCAACAAGCACGCTGCCGCCTGCAAATTCAAGAAAAGCAGACACTGCCTCGCTCTGTGACGGAGCGTCCTTTACCATTGCATCGTTAATGCCCGTAAGCTCTGTTATCTTGGAGGGAATTGGCATACCCGGATTTGCAAAGGTTGAAAAGGTGTCGGTAATCTGACCGTTTTCTACCTTGACTGCGCCGATTTCCGTGATTTTGTCACGGCTTGCAGAAAGCCCTGTTGTTTCAATATCAAAGCAGATGAAGCTGCCGTCAAGCGGCTCTGCACTGTTGCCTGTAACAGACTCTACAAGGTCATCAATAAAGTAAGCCTCTGTGCCGTAAATGACCTTGATTTTTTCTCCGTCCTTATTGATTTTATCGGCTGCCTTCATTGCATCGGGAAAAGCCTGAACAACACCGTGGTCGGTAATTGCAACCGCAGGGTGTCCCCATTCATACGCTCTTTTTACAAGGTCGCCTGCCGAGGTAACTGCGTCCATCTGCGACATATTTGTATGCAGGTGCAATTCTACACGCTTTTCCTCTGCCTTGTCAACAACCTTTACCTTGCTTGCAGTGCTGATAGACCTTGCAATAAGCATAAGCTCGCCTGCGTAGCGGTCGTACTCAACATCGCCCTGAACGACTATGGTGTCGCCCTTTTTCAGATTATCGAGAATGGCGGTGTCCTTGATAGTGCCGAAAACCTTAACCGAGGTAGAGCCTGTATAATCGGTAATGTCAATTACAAAAATGTTTTTATCGCCCGACTTTGTGACCTTTTTATCTATATCAAAAATGTCGCCCCACACAACAATTCTGCCCGTATCGGAAACAATGGTGCTGATAGGCTCAATTTTTCCTCTTATAACCCTGCCGTAAAACGGCTTGATTGAGGACTCAACAATCTGAGGGAGGAGAAATCTGCCCTTTCTTACCTCTATTTCCTGAACAGCGTCTGCCGTTCTCTTTTCTTTTACTGATTTTGTAACCGCCTCGTCGCTTGAGGTGTTATTAACTGTTTCTTCCAGCTTTTCCCTTTCAATTTTCTCTGCGGCATTTTTCATTGACTGCATATATTCTTCGCTTTCTCCGTCAACCTCAAGAGTGCCTGTGTAAATTATATTTATTTCAAGAGAAAATTCCTCAAAAACAAGCTTTTTCAACGCCTTGTCAAAGCCCTTTGCGTCAAGAAGGCTCTTGCCGCCGTTGTTTAAGCTTATCTGCAAATTACCTTCCTCATAGGTAACAAACGCATTATTAAGCGTGCCGTTAATGCTGGGAATATCACGCTTAACCGCCTTATACAGCTCAGGAAAGTAATCTGCCGTAAAAAGACCTTTGTCAAATATAGGATTAATTCTTACCGAGCCGAGATTTAATTCTGATTTGGAAATTTGTTTTTCAGCCGCAAATATGCTGTCCCTCATCACAAGACCGCCAAATTTGGCAGTCATTGTGATTGAGCGATTGCTGCTGTTGATATTCAGCTTTAAAAGCTCCGCTGATGAAATATCATCAGCAAGCGGTTTATCCGCAAGATACGGATTAAAAACTTCGCCAAGTGTTTTCATATACTTCCTTATAAGAATTATAATTTATCAATTTCATCCATAAGAGCATCAACGAGTTGCTCCTCGGATACTTTTCTGATTATTTCGCCCTTTTTGAATACAAGACCGCAGCCGTCGCCGCCGGCAATGCCGATGTCAGCCTCTCTTGCCTCTCCGGGACCGTTGACAACACAGCCCATAACGGCAACCTTGATATTCTTTTTGCAGTCTTTTAATCTGTTTTCAACCTCGCCTGCTATTTTTACAAGGTCAATCCTTGTTCTTCCACAGGTAGGACAGGAAACAAACTGCACTCCGCTTTTTTTAAGACCGAGAGCCTTGAGAATATCGTAAGCCGCATAAATCTCTTTAACGGGGTCGGCAGTGAGCGAAACCCTGGTTGTGTCGCCTATGCCGTGAAGTAACAGCGAGCCAATTCCTGCGGCTGACTTGATAATGCCCATTCTCTCAGTTCCTGCCTCAGTAACTCCGAGGTGAAGAGGATAATCGCACTGCTCGCTTGCAAGCTCATAAGCCTTTACCATAAACGGTACGGTCGAGCTTTTCATTGAAAGCACAATATCGTTGAAATCAAATTTTTCAAGCAGAGATGCGTGATAAAGTGCGCTGTCGCAGAGTGCCTGAGGGGTAGGATGACCGTACCTTGCAAGAATTTCTTTTTCAAGCGAACCGGAGTTTACTCCGATTCTTATCGGAATATTTCTTTGTCGGCAAGCGTCGGCAACCGCCTTTACCCTGTCGTCCGAGCCGATATTGCCCGGATTTATGCGGATTTTATCAACTCCTGCGGCACAAGCCTCAAGAGCCAGCTTGTAATCAAAATGAATGTCGGCAACAACGGGGATTGTAAGCGCATTCTTTAAGGCTGGTATAAGCTTAACCGCCTCCTTATTCGGGATTGCGGCTCTGATTATCTGACAGCCGGCTTTTTCAAGCTCTAAAGCCTGCTTTACAGAGCCTTCAATATCGGTTGACGGCACATTCAGCATTGACTGAATACTAACCTCTGCACCGCCGCCGACAAGCACATTGCCGACCTTTACTTGTTTTTTACTTCCCACAGTAATTCCTCCTGAGCTACAGACCGAGCTGTCCCGTAAACAACTGCCAGATGTCCTTGCAGGTTATGACGAGCATAAACAACATAAGAACAGCAAAGCCTGCCGCATTGATGTATTTTTCAACCTTTCTCGGTATAGGTTTTCTGAATATCCACTCAATGAGCAAAAGCAGAAATCTTCCGCCGTCAAGTGCCGGGAACGGAAGCATATTAAATATACCGAGGTTAATCGTAATCAAGGTCATTACATTTAAAATATTGAATACAGCCGAGCCGAAGTTTACTTCAAGTCCCTGCGAGGCAACCTGAGTAACAGCGGTTGCAATACCTACAGGGCCCGACATATCCTTAAAGCCGAATCTTCCCTGTACTATCCACACAAGCGACTGCCACACCATTCTTGCAACAGACACAGACTCCGAAAAGCCCTGAGTGATTACAGAGGTAAATGTCTTGTCGATTGGCTCAACATAGAAATCGAGTGCAACAGAGGGTTTATCCGCCGCCTGATCCTCTTCATTCTTGTAATAGGTAAAGAACTGAACATCGTTAAGCTCAACCTCTTCGCCGTTTCTTAAAACCGTAACCTCCGCCGTATATCTCTGACGGGTTTCCTTTTCAGTAATTTCGGGCAAGGAGTAATCGGACACGCCGACTGTCGTGTAAAGCTTTTTAACCGCATCATTCATCGCCTTTTGCGCACTCTGCTTGTCGGTGGAATTATTCACGGCGGTACAGCCGTCAGAAGTAATATTGTAAAGCTTTAAAAGCATATCGTCATCGGGGTTGTTGTTCGTTGCGATTTTGCTGTACTCGGTGCATATCGCATTTGCACAGTCCTGCTTATATACGGCAACAGACTTGCCGTCAACATTTTCGCAGTTTACGCCTGCAAAGGAAAAGGATAAATCCTTTGAGTTGTAAATATCGTAGCCGTTGACCTTAATTATTTTGTCGCCTGTCTGCAAGCCGCTGTTTGCGGAATATGAGCGTGGGTCAAACTGCTGTATGGTGGTGGAGGAATAAGCCTCCTGTGGAATAACCATTATAAAAGAAAAAATGATTCCGAGAATGATATTCATTACCGCACCTGCAATAATAACAATCATTCGTTTCCATACCTTTGCATTATTAAATGCTCGTGGCTCGTCGCTGTCCTCGTCCTCGCCCTCCATTGCGCAAAAACCACCAATCGGGAAAAGTCTGAGGGAATACTGAGTTTCGCCTTTTTTGAAACTAAAAAGCTTTGGTCCCATTCCGAGTGCAAATTCATTTACCTTAATGCCCGAAAGCTTTGCCGTAATGAAATGTCCGAATTCGTGTAAACCTATAATAAGCTCAAAAAGCAGCACCGCAATTACTACCAAGGCTATAGTTACTAATATCTGCATATTTGGTCAATCAACTCCAGATAAAAATTCCGCAAAATAAATTATTTGTTTACCGCTTTGCGCACAAACTCCCTTGCAAGGGCGTCTGCATTCAAAACATCCTCAACATTTTTCTGATTTATTATTTCAACCTCTTTAAGCGACTGCGATACAAGTCTGCCGATTTCGAGGAAGGGTATTTTTCCCTGACGAAATAATGCGTTTGCCTCTTCGTTTGCGCCGTTTACAACGGCTGTGGCAGTGCCGCCGATTTCAAGAGCCTTTTTACAAGCCGCAAGACATTCAAAGGTCGTGTAGTCAGGCTCAAAAAAAGTCATTTTACCGATATCCGCAAGTCTGAGCTCACCCACGGGCGACTCGTAACGGTCGGGATATGTAACGGCGTACTGAATCGGAATACGCATATCGGGCAAGCCGAGCTGGGCAATCACCGAATTGTCGTCGTACTCAACAAGCGAATGTATTATACTTTCCCTGTGAACCACAACATCAATCCTGTCGCCCTCTACATCAAAGAGTCTGCTTGCCTCAATAATCTCAAGTCCTTTATTCATCATTGTGGCTGAGTCAACGGTAATTTTTGCCCCCATACTCCAGTTTGGATGATTGAGAGCCTGCTCAACCGTAACAGTCTTAAGCTCCTCACGGGTTTTGCCAAAAAACGGTCCGCCCGAGGCAGTAAGAATAAGCTTTTTTAAAGCCTTATTATGCGGCTTGCCCTGTAAGCACTGGAAGATAGCCGAATGCTCGCTGTCAACAGGCAAAAGCCTTACATTATTGTTTTTTACTGCGTCTGTAACAAGATGACCGCCTGCAACAAGAGTTTCCTTGTTGGCAAGAGCAATGTCCTTTTTTGCATTTGCGGCGGCGATAGTAGGCAGTAAGCCCACCATACCGACAACCGAATTAAGCACAAGCTCGCAGTTTTTTTCGGTAGCGGCGGCAATAAGACCGTCCATTCCCGAATAGATTTTTGTGTCGGTGTCCTTAACTGCTATTCTGAGCTGCTGTGCTTTTTCTTCGTCAAAAAGTACGGCTGTATCTGGCTTGTATTTTCGTATCTGCTCCTCAAGCAATTCTGCGTTTGAGTGAGCCGTCAGAGCAGTAACATTTAAGTTAAGCTTATCAACTACATCGAGCGTCTGAGTGCCGATAGAGCCTGTTGAGCCTAAAATAGAAATATTCTGTATCATAGTTTACACCACCGTAACAAAAGGCAAGAATTGATTTATGGCGAGCATAACGGGCGCTGTAAAAATAATGCTGTCAAATCTATCGAGCATACCGCCGTGACCGGGGAAAATCGAGCTGTAATCCTTGATGCCTACGCTCCTTTTTACAAGTGAAAAGCTCAGATCGCCGATAATTGAAACCACGGCGTCAACAATGCCGAGAATTATAAGCGGAACAAAATTATATTTATACTCCGGCGCAATCAAAAATGCAAAGAGCAGTCCGATAACTACTGCGGCAATAACGCAGAACAGAACTCCGCCTATTGCGCCCTCAACTGTCTTTTTAGGGCTGACATTCGGGCAAAGCTTGTGCTTGCCAAAGCCTGCACCGATGAAAAATCCGCCTGCGTCTGCCATCCACGGAAGTGAAAAAATAGTTGCAAAATAAAAACTAAGAGGCTTACAGCTAAGGCAAAGCGCCGAAAGTGCACTCATTCCGAAGGTGATGAGAAGTGTGCCGAACATTGCATAGGCAAAATCGAGATAATTAATCTGCTTGTGATTGAAAATCAGCATTGCAAAGCCTGCTATAATAAATACTGCAACAGCTGCATACACAAAGCCGGTATTTAAAATTACGGGAATTACTGCTGCAAATAGTATGCACGGAAAAGAAATAAAATATTTTTTAAGCAGCTTGTTTGCGTGTAAGTATTCTCCTGTCATAAAGGCTGTTACTGCCGAAACGGCAAAGGCTATAACGAGGGGCTGAAGTTCTCCCAGAAACAGCAAAACAAGAATTATCGAAATGCCGACAACTGCCGTAAGAAGTCTTGCTTTTAATGATTTCATATCTGATCTACCTGCTTTTTTACACTCCGCCAAAACGCCTGTTTCTTTGTGAGTATATATTTATAGCTTCGTCAAGGTCTGACTTTTCAAAATCAGGCCAAAGCTTATTCATTATGACAAACTCGGTATAGGCAGCCTGCCATAGCATAAAGTTTGAAATTCTGTATTCGCCGCTCGGTCTGATTATCAGATCGGGGTCGGGCTGACCTGCGGTGTAAAGATAGCTCGAAAAAAGCGACTCGTCAATACTGTTTACATCCAGTCTGCCCTCTTTTACATCATTGCTGATGTTTTTAACGGCACGCACAATTTCGTCACGGCTGCCGTAATTCATAGCAATGTTAAGAACCATACCGTCACGGTTCTTTGAGCTTTCCTCATTTTCAATCATAAGCTTCCGCAAATCATCAGCAAAGTGTGATTTGTCGCCCATAAATTTTACGACAATGCTGTCGTCCTTAAAGTCCTCAAGCGCCTCGTTAAGGTAGGATTTAAACAGCTTCATAAGTGCGCTGACCTCGTCATCGGGGCGTTTCCAGTTTTCTGTGGAAAAGGCGTAAACAGTGAGGTATTTTATGCCGATGTCCGAGCAGTATCTTGTAATTTTCCTGAAGGTTTTTGCTCCCTCACGGTGCCCGACCGAACGGGGCAGATTGCGCTTTTTTGCCCATCTGCCGTTTCCGTCCATTATAATACCTATGTGCTCGGGAAGAATTATATCCGCTTTTTTGGCGTCTTCGGACTTTGTATTCCAGAAAGCCATCTTACATCTCCAGAATTTCTTTCTGCTTTGCGGCGGAAAGTACATCAATGTTCTTTATAACCTTGTCAGTAAGCTCCTGAGCCTTCTTTTCGCCCTGCTTTAAATCGTCCTCTGTAAGCTCGCCGCTCTTCTTCATAGCCTTGAGCTTGTCGATAAGGTCACGGCGCACATTTCTTACCTGCACCTTTGTAGCCTCGGTAATCTTTACGATGTCCTTTACGATTTCCTTTCTTCTGTCCTCTGTAAGAGGCGGGAAAACAAGGCGGATGACCTTGCCGTCGTTCTGCGGATTGATACCGATGTCGGATGTAAGGATAGCCTTTTCAATCTGTCTTAATACAGAAACATCCCATGGCTGAACTGTAAGGGTTCTTGCCTCTGTTACCGATACTGCGGCAAGCTGATTTACGGGAGTGGGTGCACCGTAGTAGTCAACCTTTACCTTGTCAAGCACGCCGGGATTTGCTCTGCCTGCTCTGATTTCCGAGAATTCCTGCTGCATATGAGCTACTCTTCTGTCCATAGATTCAGAAGCCTTTTTAATCTGTGTCTGCATAATGTTTCCTCCGTTAATTCAACATAATTTATATTCAGTCTATAGCGTCAACTACAGTACCGATGTTCTCACCGCATACTGCACGGTAAATGTTCTCAGGATCCTCAAGGCTGAAAACGAGAACAGGCAGCTTGTTATCCTTACAGAGTGAAGCCGCTGTGCTGTCCATAACCGCAAGGTCCTTATTGAGCACCTCGTGGAAAGAAACAACATCGTATTTCTTTGCATCAGGATTTGTTTTCGGATCGCTGTCATACACGCCGTCAACCATTGTTGCCTTCATCATAATGTCAGCCTCAATTTCGTTTGCACGAAGAGCTGCGGCTGTGTCTGTGCTGAAGAACGGATTACCCGTACCGCAGCCAAAGATTACAACCTTGCCTGATTCGAGATGGCGCATAGCCTTGTTACGGATATACGGTTCTGCAATCTGGCGCATTGAAATAGCCGTCTGAACCCTGACAACGCAGCCGAGCTGTTCAAGGGCGTCTGCAACGCCGAGCGCATTGATTGCAGTTGCCAGCATACCCATATGGTCTGCTCTTGTTCTGTCCATATCGCCCGAGCTTCTGCCTCTCCAGAAGTTGCCGCCGCCTACTACGATACCTACCTGTACGCCTGCGTCAACGCATTTTTTTATCGGTTTGCATATTTCAACAACCTCGTCAAAATCAATACCTGTTTTCTGGTCACCCGCAAGTGATTCACCCGAAAGCTTTAATAAAATTCTATTGTATTTTGGTTTCATAACTTAACACCCCACTGTGTAATATAATTACTATAATCATACTATAAAATACCTGTTTTGTAAAGAAAAACAAGACAATATTTTCTGCTTTATGCCATTGATTTTTATTTATCAGCCATTATTCGGGCAATCAGGCTGTCAAACGCTGATTCAAATCTTAAATCGTCCTCTTTTGTGCGTTTTTTAGGACCTTTAAGATGATTTTTTGAAGCTGACATTCTTGCCTTTTTATTTATGTGCCTTTCCATAAGCAAGCCGTCGATATTCTCGTTTGTAAAAATCCTGCCCGACTGATGTATTGCATAACCTCCCCTGCTCAGCACAAGAGCCGCCACTCCGTAGTCCTGAGTTACCGCAACATCTCCGCATTTACAAAGATTTGTAAGCGCAATATCCACTGCGTCTGCACCTGCCGAAATCACCCTGATTTCGCTGTAATCGGATTTCAGAATATGATTTGTGTCACACAGCAGAATTACAGGAATACCGTACTTTTCAGCAGTTTTCTCAACAAGCCTTACTACAGGACAGGCGTCTGCGTCAACCAGAATTTTCAAGTCATCATCTCCTCAAAAAACGGACTTGAAATGAACTCAAGTCCGTTACCTTTAATCTTTAGTCTGTAATTGTAATTGAATTTATGACAGGCTGATTTTCAGCGTCAACAGAGCCGTTGCTGTCTGTTGTTACAGCCTCAGAGCAAATTTTATCAACTATATCCATACCGTCCGTTACATAGCCAAAGCAGGCGTAATCGCCGTCAAGGAAGGTGCTGTCTGACTGCACAATGAAAAACTGCGAGCTTGCGCTGTCCATAGAAACCGAATTTCGTGCCATTGAAATTGCTCCTCTTGTATGAGAAAGGTTGTTTTCAACACCGTTATTTGAAAATTCGCCCTTGATTTCATTGTCGGAGCCGCCTGTTCCGTTGCCGAGCGGATCGCCGCCCTGCATCATAAAGCCGTCAATAATACGGTGAAAGGTAAGACCGTCATAGAAATGGCTATTTGCAAGATTTATGAAATTAGCAACCGTTATCGGAGCAACATCACCGTTAAGCTCAACCTTTATCACACCGTAATCCTTAATATCAATTTTTGCGTGATGAGTACCCTTTGCCTGCTCTGTGCCGATTGTCGCAGAGGTGCTTGCAGAGTCGGTCGCAGCCTGATTATTGGCAGGCTTGTTTGAGGTTACTGCAAATACAATAATAACCGCAACGAGAACTACGACTGCACAGGCAGTAACAATAAGTGCTTTTTTCTTTTCAGACTTCTGCGGCTTTGCAAAGGAAAGCACGATTTCATCAATTAATTTTTTGGCAGAATCAGAAACAGTGGTTTTAGCAGCCTCTTCCTTTACGATGTCGGCAGACGCAGTCATAAGGAAAATAATATCTCTTTTGCTAAAACCGTCTGAGGAAAGCCTTAACTGCTTTTTAATATTTTCTCTGCCGCCGTCAAGGGACTTCTGAACCTTGTCCTCCGATATTTTCAGCACATCAGCTATCTTTTTTGAGTCGTAATCACACAAAAGATTTAATGTGACCGCAATACGCTGATTAGCGTTAACTGCTCTGAGCGAATTAATCAACAGCTTTTTCTGTTCATCGGTAATTACAGACGCAGATGATATCTTGTCTTTTTCTGCAAAAGGCTGAAGTCCGCCGCTTAAGTTTTCAAGGCTCTTTTCATCACAAATAACACCCTTGCATACCCTTGCGGTTTCGTATGTTACAAATTCATCAAGATTGTCTGTTTTTGCATTTTTGGCAATACCCGTAAATATTGCCTTAAAGGCTTTTTCAAAGGCCTTTTCTGCCTTCTGAGCATCCGAAATTACTGTTGTGCAGAAAAAATACACATAGCTCCTATATTTTTCGGCGATAAAGTCGAGCGACCTCTTATCTCCGAGCGACGCTTTTGAAATCAGCTTTTTCAAATTCATCGGTATTCCCTCCGTATTTATTTTTTCGCAAAAATTATATAATGCCTGCTGAACAATTCAAAAACATAGAAATCATCAAACAAATTGC
>JBJEOV010000009.1:0-4848 GCA_051880895.1 Ruminococcus sp.
TTGACAGCTATAATGAAAAATTTTCCAACCAAGGCACTTCTCAACCTATGTCGGTAAGTGTTGCCTTTAGCTCAGGCAGCGGCATTGTAAATCTCTGACTTAAATATCTCAGCGACGCTCCAAGCTCGCCGTCAGGTCCACCGTACTGAGTAATAATTATTTTAGCAAGCTTTGCGTTGGTTTGTCTGATATTTATCGGGTATTGCAGCTTTTTTTCATATACAAACATTACAAATCCTCCTCGTTATCCCAAGGCCAGGGATTTTTTACCCACTGCCATTTGTTGGCGGTGTTTCTTTCTTTCCTCAATGGTCCGTATTTTTCCTCGTATTCTTCAACCAAAGGCAACAGCTTTTCCTTTGCCTCTTTGATTTGAGAAAGCACCTGCTGGTCATAAGGGTGTGTGTCAAGGAACATCTGCAAATCTAAAATTGCAAACTGATATGTTGATATTTTCTTTAAAAGAATTTCTCTCTCAGTCATTTTTTACACCACCGCATCTTTTACCGTAAAACGGCTTGTTCAATTCCGGGAAAATTGTGCCTGCGTCAAGTGCCTGCACAGGGGAGTAGGTTTTTGGATTGCTCTCCTGAAAAGGCACATACGCCATTGCAGGCGGTGTTTTTTCGGGGAACTTCGGTGTGGTATATCTTGTTATCATTGTGTTGATTATATCCATTCATATTTCTCCTTTCCGAGCTTGTTTACTCAGTAACATATTATGCAGTTTCAAAATAATAGTACCAAACCGAAATTAATAAAAATGGCATACAAAGTCCGCTTATTATTGCATTATCAGTTTTATTCTGATACAATAAAGTAAAAATAAATCAACGGAGGGTTGATAAGATGGGCGTTATAGGAAAGCAAATAAAGAAGTATCGCACAGCTAAAGGTATCACTCAGGAGGAGCTTGGAAGGCTGGTGGGAGTGACAACACAGGCGGTATCAAAATGGGAAAGGGGCGGAACGCCCGATGCGGAGCTGTTGCCCCGTATATCGCAGGTGCTTTGCGTAAGTATTGACTCACTTTTCGGCCGTGAGGAGCAGAGTCTTGCAGCATCGCTTGCAAGGCAGATTTGCCGGATGCCGAATGAGGAGGCTTACCGTTATGCGTTCAGTATTTGTTGGGCAATAGAAATAGGTTTGATGCAGGATATATCAATGCTTGATGATTTTCTCTGTACCTTCGTTGAGCATACCGCAATCGCAGCCGATAAAACAGATTATTTTTCTAAGATGATGCAGGACGGAGGTATTGCCACTGCAAGGTTATCCCCAGATTTTCATCACTTTTTTCTTATGGTAGAACCGCAAAGCAGTATAAAGTCTAAAATTGCCGATATGGAAACTCTGAGAGGAATCTTTAAAATTTTTGCAGATAAAAAGCTGTTAAGTATCATCTTTTATATGTATTCTCGACTCAACACGCCAATAGCAACCTCGCTGATAAGTAAAAATACAGGCATAGATACAAGAGAAGTTGATCGCTGTATGGAAATTCTCTGTAAGAATAACCTTGCAACCCGTAGTGTAGTTGCCACTGCCGATGGTGATATTTACTCATATATGTTTCATCAGGAAAGCTCTGTTATTCCGCTGCTTTGCTTTGCCGATGAGATAGCAAAGAAGGATTATCATGATTTTGTCGGCTCGTTTGACCGTACAAAGCCTCTGCTGTAATCAACCTGTGGTTTAACTCTATAAACTTTGGTTGAGCAAGTAGATTATTGGTTGTTTGCAAATATCCTGTTTCAGACTTATAATGATAACAGCTGAAAAAACGGAGGATATAATATGAAAAGAATAATTGCTGTAATTCTGAGTCTGATAACGGTATTATCCGCTGCCGCCTGCACACCGCTTGATGCTGAACAGAGTTTAGCTGTCGAAACTACCGATTTAGTTTCTGACGGTGACGGAATGAAGGAGAAAATGGATAGTGCGCTCAAAAAGCACAGCTTTGAGGGAATTGTTTACCTGACGAAAAACGGTAAGGTTGTATATCAGTCTGCAACCGGAACAGACGAAAACGGAAATGCTCTGACCGTTGATTCAACTATGTATATAGGTTCAATGTCCAAGCAATTCTGTGCCGCCGCAGTTATGTTGCTCAGCGAGCAAGGCAAGCTAAGCGTGAACGATACTCTTGACGCTTATTTTCCCGAATATTCCAATGGCAAGGATATTACGATTAAAAATTTGCTCTCTATGCGCTCAGGTATTCCTGATATGGCGAACAAGGAGGCCGATTCGGCTTGCAAGGTGGAGGGCGTATCCGCCGATAATTTAGCAACAGAAAATATTACTCTGATAAAGGAGTGGATTTTCAATCAGCCGCTTGAGTTTGAGCCTGACAGCACCTTTGAGTATTGCAACTCTAACTATTTTCTGCTCAGCAATATTGTAGAACTGGCGTCGGGAGAGAGCTACAGCGACTTTATCCGCCAAAATATTTTTGAACCTCTGGAAATGACTCATACAGGTTTTATTAACGAAATAAAGACTTCTCCTGCGTGGTCAGACGGTCTTACTTATGACACCTTTACAGCAGGGGAGGCTACAGAAGGTCTTACGAGGGGAGCGGGCGATATTGCCTCTAATGCTGCTGATATGGACAAATGGATGACGGCTCTTAACAGCGGAAAGATCATATCAATTGACAGCTATCGTGAAATGGTTACCAACTATTCTGTTGACTCAGCCAAAGGATACGGTTACGGTATGTTTGTTTCATTTTTTGGCGGCGTAGGTCATTCCGGTATGATTGGCAGCTACACCTCTATAGATTACATTAACGAGGAAAAGGGTTACAATCTTTTTGCAGCCTGCAATAAAAGCTATATGGAAATTGAAAATCTGCCTTCAGTTCTGCTGGGAGATTATCTTGACTGATATATAGTATAATCTGTAAATCATTGAAATAACAGCAGTTTACCAACCGCTATACAAATTGACTTGTATTGTTATTGACAAACTACACATTATGTGATATTATAATAAAAATATAATCTTACAAGGAGTATGATTTTCTATGAAAAGAATTAAGACTATTGAAACTCGTGACCTTAAGAAGAGCGTTAAAACAGGCGGTTGCGGCGAGTGCCAGACATCTTGTCAGTCTGCTTGCAAAACATCCTGCGGCGTTGCTAACCAGCAGTGCGAGAAGTGCCTCAGCGAGAAATAATCAGCTGTGCAGATTTTGCATTAAAAAGGATTTTCAGCCGTTTCACCTTTTGGAGAACGGCTTTCCTTTTGTCTATAAAAGGTTTTGGAGAAAATATATGATACACCAGTATAAATTAAACGGATATAACATTGTGCTTGATGTGTTCAGCGGCAGCGTTCACTGCGTTGATGACCTTGCGTATGATGTTATAGAAATGTATGAAAATTCCGATAAAGAAAATATAATCACGGCTATGCTTGAAAAATACAAGGATAATGCCGAGATTACGGCTGAAGAAATTTCAGACTGCTATGATGATGTAACTGAATTAAAGGAAAGCGGAAAGCTTTTTACAACCGATAAGTACGAGGACCTTGCCTTTGATTTTAAGAAAAGAAATACGGTTATCAAGGCTTTGTGCCTGCATATTGCTCATACCTGCAACTTGAACTGCGAGTATTGCTTTGCAAGTCAGGGTAAATATCACGGCGACAGAGCGCTTATGAGCTTTGAGGTGGGTAAGAGAGCTATTGATTTTCTTGTTGAAAACTCGGGCAGCAGGGTAAATCTTGAGGTTGACTTTTTTGGCGGCGAGCCTTTGATGAATTTTGATGTAGTAAAGCAGATTGTTGCTTACGCAAGAAGTATTGAAAAGGAAAAGAATAAGAATTTCCGTTTCACACTCACCACAAACGGTATGCTCGTTGATGATGATGTAATCGAATTTGCAAACAAGGAATGTCACAATGTTGTACTCAGCCTTGACGGCAGAAAAGAGGTTCACGACAACCTCAGAAAAACCGTAAACGGCAAGGGCAGTTACGATATTATAGTACCGAAATTTCAGGAATTTGTAAAAAAGCGTGGCAACAGGGGCTACTATGTGCGTGGTACATACACTCACAACAATACTGATTTTACAAACGATATTTTCCATATGGCTGACCTCGGCTTTACCGAGCTTTCAATGGAACCTGTTGTCTGCTCGCCGGATGATCCATATGCGCTCACTTATGACGATTTGCCTGTGCTTTTTGAGCAGTACGAAATTCTTGCAAAGGAAATGCTCAGGCGAGAAAAAGAGGGCAGACCGCTCACATTCTACCACTATATGATTGATCTAACGGGCGGACCGTGCATATATAAGAGAATTTCCGGCTGTGGCTCAGGTACTGAATATATGGCGGTTACGCCTTGGGGAGAACTCTACCCCTGCCATCAGTTTGTGGGCGACCCAAAGTACAGCCTCGGAAATATCTATGACGGTGTTACAAATACTGCTGTTCAGGATGAATTTAAGCTTTGCAACGCCTATGCAAGACCGAGCTGTAAGGACTGCTGGGCAAAGCTGTATTGCAGCGGCGGATGTGCTGCAAACGCATATCACGCAACAGGCTCGATTACGGGCATTTACGAATACGGCTGTGAGCTTTTCAAAAAGCGTATGGAATGTGCAATTATGATGAAGGTTGCCCAGGCTCAGCTTTAATAATATGAATAATTCTGCGGTATGAGTGTATTCATACCGCTTTTATTTTAAAAATCACTTGATTTTGGTAAAATAATGTTATATAATGCTTACTGAATAAACGGCAACACGCCGTTGTCGTTTTGTAATAACACCTAAGGAAACACTGAATAAATCACACTGAAAGTTGTTTGCACATCTTGCTTGCATA
>JBJEOV010000010.1:0-21196 GCA_051880895.1 Ruminococcus sp.
ATATGCAAGCAAGATGTGCAAACAGCTTTCAGCGTGATTTATTCAGTGTTTCCCTTATAATTTACCGCCGTTGAGGCTTTCGAGAGCCTGTTTTTTATCGGGATTTCGCATAAGCGTTTCGCCGATAAGAAGTCCGTTTACCCCTGCATCTCTTAATTCCTGCACATCGTCGGCTGTTTTTATACCGCTTTCACCGACAAATAAAATTTCCTTCGGTACAAGCCTTCTCAGTCTTGTGCAGGTGGTGAGGTCAACGGTAAAATCCTTTAAATTGCGGTTATTTACGCCGACAATTCTTGCGCCTGCCGCCAGAGCAGATTTTACTTCCTCCTCGGTGTGTGCCTCCACAAGTGCGGAAAGTCCGAGCGAGTCGCAAAGGCGTATCCATTTTCTTATGGTTTGAGTATCAAGCAGTGCGCAGATTAAAAGCACTGCTGACGCTCCGATTACCTTTGCCTCATATATCTGATATTCGCATACCGTAAAATCCTTGCGCAAAAGCGGTATTTTTACATTCTGCGAAATTTCCTGCAAATATCTGTTTTCGCCCTTGAACCACCTCGGCTCGGTCAGCACCGATATTGCCGACGCTCCGGCTTTTTCGTAGTCCCTTGCAATTTCAACATACGGAAAATCCTCGGCAATTATCCCCTTTGACGGCGACGCCTTTTTTACCTCGCAGATGTAGGAAATTCCGCCCCCGGCAAGTGCTTTTTCAAACGGAAATTCATCTGTAATTTCCATTGAAAGAGCCTGTTTTTTTATTTCTTCAAGCTGTACTTGCTTTTCGATTTCCGCATAGCGTTCACGGTTTGCCTGTGCTATTGTTTCAAGTATCATATTACCACCGTTATTCGTTAGTTGCCTTTACAAACTCTTCGAGCTTATTATAAGCCTTTCCGCTGTCAATCATAATTTCTGCAAGACGGATACCCTCGGCAATACTCTCTGCCTTGCCGCCTGCACAAATTCCGAGCGCAGAATTAAGCAGAACAATATCTCTCTTTGCGCCCTTTAACTCGCCTTTAAGTATCTGTTTTGTAATCTCGGCGTTCTCCTTGCCGTCGCCGCCTGCCAGATCGGCACTGCTGTAGGTGTGCATACCAAACTGCTCGGGAGTAATCTCATATGTGCTGAACTTACCGTTGTTAATCTCACAAACCTTTGTCGGTGCGGTAACGGTAACCTCGTCCATACCGTCCATACCGTAAAAAACATATCCACGCTTGACTCCAAGGTTTGCAAAAACCCTTGCAATCGGCTCTACAAGTGCCTCTGAATACACGCCTGTTACCTGAAGATTTGCAAATGCAGGGTTTGTAAGAGGTCCTAAGACATTGAAAATATTTCTGATTCCAATTTCCTTTCTGACAGGACCTACAAAGCGCATTGAAGAATGATAGCTCTGGGCGAACATAAAGCATATGCCGTTGTTTTTGAGGATTTCCTCGCTTTTTTCGGGGCTGATTGTAAGATTAACGCCCAAAGCCTCAAGGCAGTCTGCCGCACCGCTCTTGCTCGACATTGAACGGTTGCCGTGCTTTGCAACAGCAATTCCTGCCGCCGCAACCACAAAAGCCGCTGTAGTGGAAATATTGAAGGTGCCTGTGCCGTCGCCGCCTGTGCCTACAATGTCAAGCACATCGCTGTCCCTTTTTATATGGAGAGCCTTGTCACGCATTACGGTTGCGCAGGCTGTGATTTCGTCTATAGTTTCGCCCTTTATTTTGAGCGCTGTCAGAAACGCCGCCGTCTGCGCCTGAGTGGCTGTGCCGCTCATCATTTCATTCATTACGGCTGACGCCTCGTCATATGTGAGGTTGTTGCCGTCCACTACCTTTTTTATTGCTTCCTTAATCATTTTTGTCACCCTTTCAATGCTTTGATTTTTATTCAAATATTTATAAAATTCTCAATCATATCCATTCCGTGAGAGGTCAATATTGACTCAGGATGGAACTGCAAGCCGTAGATTTCATAATCTCTGTGGCGCACCGCCATTACCTCGCCCATATCGTCCTCAGCGGTTACTATCAGCTCATCGGGGATTGTGTCTTTCTTTGCGATAAGCGAATGATACCTTGCACCGTCAACTACCTTTGGCAAGCCTTTAAAAATACTACAGCTGTTGTCAAGATTGATATTGCTCTTTTTGCCGTGCATTAGCTTTACTGCTCTTGTAATCTCTGCGCCGAACACCTCGCAAATCGCCTGATGTCCGAGGCATACGCCGAGAATCGGATACTCCCCTTTAAGCTCCCTGATAACCTCCTCGCAAATTCCTGCGTCCTTCGGATAACCCGGACCGGGAGAAAGGATAATATGGCTCGGATTAATTTTCCTTATTTCGTCAACAGTTACCTCATCATTTCGTATAACCCTTATATCGGGATTTATGCTGCCGCAGAACTGTACAAGATTGTAGGTAAAGCTGTCATAATTATCAATAAAAAGTATCACAGAGCATCAACCTCCCCTGCATTTTTAACAGCGTTGATTACCGCAAGCGCCTTGTTATAGGTTTCCATATATTCAGACTCAGGGTTGCTGTCTGCAACAATTCCTGCGCCCGCCTGAACATAAACCTTATTGCCCTTTTTAACAGCCATTCTGATTGCTATGCAGGTATCGAGATTGCCGTTAAAATCAACATATCCGAGCGCACCGCCATACACTCCACGGGGTGTTTTTTCAAGCTCGTCAATAATCTGGCAGGCTCTTATTTTCGGCGCACCCGAAAGCGTACCTGCCGGCAGCAATGACTCCACTGCGTCAAAGGCGTCGAGTCCGTCTTTGATTTCACCCTCAACCTCGCTGCAAATGTGCATTATCTTTGAATATCTCAAAATCTGCTGATAAGAAGTTACCTTTACGGAATTAAACTTTGAAATTCTGCCGATGTCGTTTCTGCCGAGATCAACAAGCATATTATGCTCGGCAAGCTCCTTTTCGTCTTTGATAAGCTCGTCTGCAAGAGCATCGTCCTCTTCTTTTGTTGCTCCCCTCGGTCTTGAGCCTGCAATCGGGAATGTGTTAAGCACGCCGTTTTGCAGCTTTACAAGTGTTTCGGGAGATGTGCTTATGATTTCATCGCCCTCAATGTTCATATACACCATATACGGTGACGGGTTTGTAATTCTCAGCACTCTGTAGGCGTTTAAAAGCGAGCCCTTGTACTCGGTTTCAAACCGTCTTGACACCACGCACTGGAAAATGTCGCCGTCAAAAATATACTCCTTGGTTTTATTAACCATATCGCAGAATTCTTCTTTGGTATAGGTGCTTTTAAACTCTACCTTGCTGTCGCTTTCAAGCCTTGGCAGAGGTGCGGTATCGGTAATCGTGCTTATGATTTCATTTATATCATCAACTGCCTGATCATACTGCCTTTTCGGGTCATAGGTTTTCATATTAACTATAACCGTCATTTTTTCTCTGAGGTGGTCATATGCTATGATTTTGTCAAAAAGCATTAAGTCAAAATCATTCATTTCGCTTTCCTTAAGCTTTAAAACAGGCTCGCTGACCGCTATCATCGCATAGCCGTAATATCCCACAAGACCTCCCGTAAACGGCGGTAAATCTTCAAAACGAGGATTTTTATAGTTTTTCATATACCTGCGGATTTCTTCATACGGCTTTGCGGTTCTGATTACCGCCTCGCCCTCGCCTGTAATGGTGAGAACTCCGTTCTTATAAACGAGCCTTGCCTTTGGATTACAGCCGATAAATGAATATCTGCCCCACTTTACACCTCCCTCTATGCTTTCAAGCAGAAAGCATTTGTCTGACCTCTGCAATATTTTTCTCAGAAGTGTAATAGGCGTGACTGAATCGGCGTAAACTTCCTTGTAAACGGGAATAACATCATATTCATCCTTAATAGCCATTACCTCATCAAAAGACGGTTTAATCATTTTCTCACCCTCTTCTAAAAATTAATAAACAAAAAGACCTCTGCCCCAATTAAGGGACAAAGGTCTGAAACGACTTCTGCGGTACCACCCAAATTGACGGAAAAATCCGCCCACTCTTACAGCATACTAACATATGCCTCCTGCTTTAACGGTCAGGCTCCGTCGGAAACTACTCGATTACTCTTTCGGTCCGCCCTCACAAGTCCATTCGGAAAAATCTCTGCTATCGGCTCGCACCACACGCCGACTCTCTGAAAGCGCCGATTATTCTTACTACTCTCGCTCAATGGTTTGACTTTTAAATTAATGATATTATACAGCGGAATTTTTTAAATGTCAATAGAATTTCAGCGATTTAAAGCATTATTTGGAATTTTCTGTATTTTCTGCTGTTTTAATTATTACAGTTGACTGCGCAGGCATTGTGAGCACGCCTTCCTTGATTGAGGTGTGCTGATAAACAGCCTTTTCATCCTCAGTAGAGGTAAACGCACCGTCCTTATCAACAGGATAGCTTGCTACAAGCTCCGCTCTTATCTCGGGATTTACAATCATATCATCAGTGATTGTAAGCTCTGCGCCTTCTTCGGCATTCATATTATGAATTATCATAAGCTTTGTGCCGTTATACTCAATATAATATGCGCAGATTGAGGTATTGTCAAAGCTTTCAAGTCCTATTATCTTACCTCTGGCAATTTCAGGATTCTGATTTTTGATTTTGATAATTCGGCTGTAAAAGCTGAGTAATGAATTCGGATCAACCTGCTGCTGTTTAACTCCGCCAAACTGTGGAGCAACTGCCTCGTCGCCAACGCCGTTTATCCAGATTGAGGGCAAATTATTGCTGTCAAAAATCATCGGTGTGCGGTATGCTGAATCTGAGGTTGTATTCGGAGCAGTAATTCCGATTTCCTCGCCGTAATAAATAAACGGACTGCCGGGGAAAAGCATATAAACAGCCGCCGCCATTTTCTGATAGCTGAGTCCCTTTGGCTCAAGAGAGTTTCCGCTCCTCACCATATCGTGGTTTGAAAGGAACATTGTCGGAATGTAATTTTCGTTATTCTCATACATTTTGTCGTTGTAGTTCATTACCTTTTTGGCTATAGCCGTGCCACGCTGTGCTATAACCTCGGTTGTCAGAGTGCCGCTCGTCTGAGAAAATTTAAATGCAAACTGACTGTCAATACCTGACTTGAAAACCTCCTGAATCTCAGAATCATCATCCCAGTTCTCGCCAACTACAAAAACATCTGGGTTTGTTTCTTTGCAGGTATCATAGAACCAGGACAAAAACTCTGTGCCGTCAGTAGATTTGTTGCTAAAATACTTTACAGCGTCAAGGCGAAAACCGTCAACACCTCTGTCGAGCCAGAATTTTGCAATTTTTGCAAATTCTTCTCTTGTTTTTTCAGAATTTAAGTTCCATTCAGGCATTTCGTGTGAGAAATTTGCCTCGCAAGCCATAGCGTGTGAAAGATAATTAGTCTGAGTTCCCGAATCAAAGTAAGATGTGGGGTGAATTTCAAAATATTCGGCATAACCGTCGAGCTTGCCCTGTTCGACCTCATCAACCGCATTCAGGTAATACGGATGCTTAGCTGATATGTGATTTAAAACCAGGTCAATAATAAGATTTATGCCACGCTTATGACACTCCGAAACAAGCTTGTCAAAGGTGTCGAGCGTACCAAACTCAGGATCAATATTATAATAATCGGTTACATCATACTTATGATATGACGGCGAGGGCATAATCGGCGTGAGCCAGATTCCGTCAATTCCGAGGTCATTGCCTGTGTTCGGATCACCGTCATTAAGATAATCAAGATTATCAATAATTCCCTGCAAATCTCCTACCTCATCTCCGTTTGAATCTGCGAAGGAATTAACAAAAATCTGATAGAAATTTCTGTATTTATCGGCTGAGGCAGTTGCTGTCAGTGTACTTACAGGGTCCTGATATTCCTGAGTGCCGCAGCCGCTCAGCAGTGCGCTTGCACAAATAATTGAAACGAGCAGTAGTGAAAATAATTTTTTCATAAATTCTCCTTATGCAAACACTGAATAAATAGTTTGTGCATATTGCGCAGTCAGATTTTTGTCAGATTGCACAAATAAACCGCAGTAATGCTGACGCATTATTTTTGAGGATTTTTTTGGCAAGCTGGCAGAAAATATGCAAGCAAGATGTGCAAACAGCTTTCAGCGTGATTTGTTCAGTGTTTCCTTATCATTTGTTATATGTCTAAAGCTGAATTAAGGAAAAAGGGTGGCAGCCAACGACTGCCACCCATAAGTGAGCAAAATTTCTGATTAACCCTTTACGCCGCCGGCTGTTACGCCTTCAACATAATACTTCTGCATCTTGAGGAAGAGAAGGGTAATCGGAACAGCAACTACAACAGAACCTGCAAGGAACTGTTTATAGTACTGAGTCTTAAAGTCAATACTTGTCATCAGCTGCAAGCCGATTGCAACCGTGTAGTTATCACGATTATCACCCATAATAATCTTGGCAAGAATAAAGTCTGTCCAAGGTCCGATGAATGATGTAAGTACCGTATAAACTACGATTGGCTTTGACATAGGAAGAATAATCTTCCAGAAAATCTGATTTTTGGTTGCGCCGTCAATGGTCGCCGCCTCGTCAAGAGCTCTCGGAATCGTATCAAAGAAGCCCTTTGAAATCTGATAGCCAAGACCTGCACCTGCACTGTAGCAGATTACAAGTGCAACGAGAGTCTGAGTAAGACCCATAGCCTTCAAGAGGTAGTAAATAGCAATCATTGTCATAAATCCCGGGAACATACCGAGAATCATACCAACATTGATAAACTTTTTACGAGCCTTAAATCTGAGTCGGCTGAATGCGTAGCTGACCATAAGTACAGAAATTGTAGAAATTACACAGCTGAAGCAAGCAACTACAAATGTGTTTACAAACCATCTTGTAAAGTTAAGAGTACCTGTTCCTGTGAAAAGGTCAATGTAGTTCTGGAATGTCCACTCACGAGGAATGATGTAAGGTACAACCGTACCAACGCCGCCTCTGAAAGAGTGCATTACGAGATAAATAAATGGGCAAATCCAGATAAATCCAAGTATAGCGAGGATTATATAGATAAAAGTATTTGCCAAACCTCTTCTGAGTTTGTAGCTTTTTATCATGAGAACGCCTCCTCGTCTTTAGCTGATTTAGATGAGTTAAATACAATAAGCGAGAGAACAGCACAGATGATAAATACAAGGATACCGATTGTTGCCGAAAGCTTGTAGTCTTTTTCGGCATTCATAGTAAGGTTGAACAACCACGTTACAAGAATATCTGTGTGACCTGCCTGATAGAAATCTGATGTTGTCGGACCGCCGCCTGTGAGGAGGTAGATTACATTGAAGTTGTTGATGTTACCAACGAACTGAGTAATAAGCTGAGGAGTTGTTACAAAGAGCATATACGGAAGTGTGATGCTCATAAATGTTCTCACAGGACCTGCACCGTCAATACGGGCTGATTCGTAAAGATCCTCAGGAATATTCATAAGAATACCGGACATTGAAAGAATAGTGTATGGAATACCTACCCAGAGGTTTACAATGATAACAACTATCTTTGCTAGCGTCGGGTCGGTATTAAGCCACTGAATTTCAACGGTTGCCGCATCAGGATTGAACCAACGGGAAATATCCGTAAGCAATACATTGAAAGCACCGTCAGTCTGGAGCATCTGGTTCATAAGAAGAAGTGATACGAACTGCGGTACAGCGATTGCAATAACAAAGAGAGTTCTCCACAAAGCCTTGAACTTGATGCCCTTTTTATTGATCATAAGAGCAACAATCATACCAAGGATATAGTTTGTGAAGGTTGCTGCAATTGCCCAGATAAGTGTCCATTTAGCAAGCGCTACGAAGGTTGTAGCTCTTGTGGCTGAGTTAGCAACATCAAATACCGATACGAAGTTCTCAAAACCAACCCAGGTAAACAATTCTCCGGGAGGCATATGCGATTTGTCGTAGTTTGTAAATGCAATAAGAATCATAAAGATGAGCGGAAGAATCTGGAAAATGCCGATCATCAATACGGGGAAAGACATAAGTGTGATATGATACTTTCCGTCAAGGAAATCCTTGATATCTGTTCTGAGTGAAGTAGGCTTTTTGCCTGCTGCAACAAGAAGCTGATGCTTGTATGCATCCTTGATATTTGCAATGTAGATTGCAAATACTACTACTGTAATTACAATGGTAAGAATGGAGTAGAGAAGAATAAGCATTGAGTTATCAACGAATATTGTTTTCTCAAATATACCGTCACTTACAACTTCTGTTGCCTTTTCGCCAAGTGTTCCAAATTTTGAAATATAACCCCAGCCGAAGAATACCATATAGAGAATATACAAAACTTCTGCAAGGAAGAATAAAATTCCCTTGTAATACTTACCCTTTGATATATCACCGATACCAAAGATTATGTAAGAAAGCTTTGTCATAATATCTCCGTTTACAAAGGTCTTGCCGTAATTAACAAAGCCCTTGCCAATGCCAACGAAAAACTTAACAACAGCATTTACTACTGCTTTAAAAAAGCCTGCCACCTTACCCGGCAAAGCCTTAAAGAAATTCTTAGCATTATAGGCAAACCTCTGGAAAGGATTAAGCTGAACATAATCAATATATTTCATTAATAAGCTCTCCTTAAAATAGTTTGCAAAAACTTACACCAAACTAATAATATATTCTGCGTTATCAATTAGCATCATAAATACATTAGTAGTTTGGTGTAAATCAATACAATGTCTGCGACATTGATAACGAGCAGTCGCCCAATGGGGCTCTCAGCGACTTGAGAACCCCATGAGCCTGAGAAGATTTATTTTGAAACTGAAATTATTCGTCTCTTACATTTGCAATTGTGTTTGTGATTAACTTCTTGAAGAATTCAGCATCTGAAGGATCTGTTTCGGCAGCAACGAGCTTGTTACCGAGGTTAGCAAATGGATCCCAGAATGTTGAAGCAACATTTACCTGTGGAACAGCAAACTTACCCTGATCTGCAATAGCTGTAAGTACTGCGCTGCCTGTAACAACTTCTTCGCTGTTTACAACTTTGTTTGAAGGACCCCAGCCAAGATCTACAGTTCTTTCTCTCTGGCAATCCTCGCCTGCGAGATAGTTAGCAAGAATCTGAGCTGAACGAGGGAACTTAGAAGCAGCATTTACACCGATATACTTGTAACCGAGCATTGAAACCATCTGCTTGTCTTCGCCGTTTACATTGATTGTCGGGAGCTTAGCTGCACCGAAGTTCTCGCCGAGAGCTTCCTTGTTTACAACTGTGTTCCAAGAACCGTCAATACCTGCACCGCAGCTCTTCTGAGCAAAGCCGGAAGAAATAGAGTCTGTTGAAAGAGACTGGAATGTACCCTTATAGTCATGCATAAGCTTTGAGAATGCCTGGAGTGTAGCTACTACCTCAGCCTCATCATACTCTGTGAACTTCTGGGTAAGACCGTCTTCCTCAAAGCCGTCAATCTTAAGACCGGCTGTGAATGTGAATACGCATGCATAGAAACCGTTGCCTGCATCCATAATGAACTTCTTGCCTGCTGTCTTACAGGCCTCGAGAGTATCCTCGAACTTCTTAGCCTGATCGTCCGAAACTATTGACTTATCATATACGAGATAGTAACCGTTGTCACCTGTCTCCGGATAAGCATAAAGAGTACCGTCTACTGTAGCAGCAGAAACAGACTCTTCTGTATCTCTTTCTTTTACAGCGTCAGCGTAAGCAACCTTAGAAATAACCTTTGCTGTAACAAGGTTGTTGAGCTGGTCGCTTGCAAAGCCGAATACATCGGCAGCAACCGAAGCGTCGTTGAGAAGATTTGTAGCAGCGTCGTTCTCGCCCTGAGCAACTACTGTGATGTCAATCTTCTTTTCAGGATAAAGTGCCTTGAAAGCCTCACACTGCTGTTCAAATTTAGAAACAGCCTTATCAGGAGCCCACACCTTAAGTGAAATGTTATCCTCATCACCAAAATCGTTGCTTGTTGCAGAAGCATCACCTGTTGACTCTGTCTTGGATTCTGTTTTGCTTTCGCCTGAGCCTGAACCGCCGCAGCCAACGAGAGCTGTAGCAGCCATCATACTTGCCAAAAGAACGGCAAAAATCTTTTTCATCGGATATTTCCTTCTTTCATAAAAATATATTGTTTCATTCCATTGAATGATGTGAGGACAGTCCTTCTGCCCTATCACTATAATTATAATATCAAAAAAACATATAAATTGCAACTACCTTTGTACTTTTTATACAGAGTGTTAAAACTTCGATTTATTTTTATGCAATATGCATATAGATTTTTGTTAATTTGATTTTTTTGACAAAAATTCTTTTTATTTTTTGTTTATAATAACGATTTTACCTTTGTGCAACTTGACCATTTAGCATTTCCGGTTTTAGTTTTATAAAATCAAAGCCATCAACTTTTTCCGACTAATTTCATAATTTTTTCGTGTTATTCTCTGATTTTAGGTAATTATTACCAATAGCCTGATTTATGATTTTCGCACAATGAACACAGTACAAAAAAATTCATTATAATTGTTGTATTATTTTCCGCTAATTGATATAATGTAATAGAAAATCACAGGTAAAAGATGGAGTGAGCTTTTATGAAACTGAGTAATTTGCTTGTAAACACAAAATATACCGTAGTTAATGACGGCAATCCCGAAATAACGGATATAATATACGATTCCCGAAAGGTTACGGAGGGCACGGCGTTCGTATGTCTTAAGGGCTACACCTCAGACGGTCACAAATACGCCGAGTCTGCTGTTGAGAAAGGGGCGGCGGCGCTTATTATCAGCGACGACCTTTATTTTGAAGTACCCGAAAATGTTGCTGTTATCAAGGTTGAAAACACAAGGAATGCGCTTGCATATATGAGCGCAGAGCTTTTTGGCAGACCGTCAGAAAATCTGAAAACCATTGCCATTACAGGCACAAAGGGCAAAACCACCACCACTGCAATGATTGCATCCATACTTGAAAGTGCAGGAATAAAAACAGGTACAATCGGCACACTTGGCATTCTGTATGACGGCAAGGTTGTGAAAACCGAGAACACAACACCCGAATCCTATGAAATACAGAGGGCTATGCGTGATATGCTCGACTCAGGCTGCGGTGCTATGGTGATTGAGGCAAGCTCAATCGGCTTAAAGCACCACAGACTTGCCGGTATCACCTTTGATGTCGGTGTATTCACGAACTTCTCGCACGACCATATCGGCGGTGTTGAGCATAAGGATATGGAGGAATATCTTTACTGCAAGAGCCTGCTTTTCGGTCAGTGCAGACACTCGGCAGGAAATATTGACGATGAAAAATTTGCCGAAGTAACAAAGCTTGCAGCCGAAAAGCCCGTTACCTTCGGCTTTTCAGAGAAAGCTGATTTTATTGCCTCGGGCGAGCATTTATTATTTGAAAACGGCTTTATCGGAGTGCATTTTGAATTAAGCGGAAAAAGGCAGCTGTCGCTTGATGTCAATATTCCGGGCAAATTCAATGTTTACAATGCTCTTGCCGCAATCAGCGCAGTATCCTTTTTTGACATTCCCGACAACGCAATCGTCGAGGGACTTCACAAGGCAAGGGTCAAGGGCAGAGTTGAACCTGTTCCCGTACCCGGAAACTACTCGCTGATTATAGATTATGCGCACAATGCACTTTCTATGGAAAATGTGCTGTCAACTCTCCGCCTTTACAAGCCGAACCGACTTATTACAATGTTTGGTGCAGGCGGCAACCGTCCTAAGGTAAGACGCTACGAAATGGGCGAAACCTCGGGCAGACTTTCCGATCTCTCCGTAATTACCGAGGATAACTCCCGCTTTGAGGATGTTATGGATATTATTGAAGATATTAAAACGGGTATCGAAAAAACCGACGGAAAGTATGTTGTTGTTCCGAACCGAAAGGACGCAATAAGATATTGTATGGAAAACGCTCAGGACGGCGACATCATTGTGCTTGCAGGCAAGGGACACGAGGACTATCAGGAAATCAGGGGCGTTAAGTATCATATGGACGAGCGTGAGCTTGTTGCCGATATCATCAAGGAAATGAACGAGAAAAAGCAATAAGCAATAAATATTCAAGGAAAAAGGACAGCCGTAAAAAAGCTGTCCTTTAGTGTTGTATTCAGTTTATCCGAGCTGCGGCACAACTGCAAAAAATATCAAATCCTCATCGCCGTCATTGATAAGACTGTGGCTGTGACCTTTGGGGCAGTAATGGCAGGAGCCTTGTGAAAGCTTTTCTTCGGTATCGTCATATTTAACCTTACCGTTACCGCTGAGAATATAGATTATCTCGCAGTTATCCTCGTGGGCGTGGAAACCGATAGACGCACCGCTTTCAAGTATGCCACGCATAATTTTCGTATCGCCGTCATCAAACATATCGGCTCTGAATATTTTTTCGCCGCCCTTAAATCTTGGAAACTCCTTTGTCTGCATACTGTCAAAATCTATATACATTATATATCACCTTTCTTTACGATATTATAGGTATCCTTTTTATGATAAACTATAATTTAGCTGATAAACGAAACTTTCGGTCGGGCAACAAAAGTAAAGATTATAGCGAACTATCTGCTCGGGGCAAAAGTTTAGGTCAAGCCTTTTTAAAGGCTTGCGGGTGTGGGCAGAGCCCGCAAAAAAACTGCTCCCTAAAATGCAGGAGGGTAGGTAAAACAGTCCGGTGGACTGTTTTACCGTAGGGAACCCACATCAGGGGTTCCCTTGAGCAAGAGTTTTGTTTTTCATTATAATTTAAATAGGATTGCTTTGTCACTTTCAATATAAATAAATTATTCTGCCCTCATAATTACAGCTTATAAAAATCCACCTCCGCACAGGTGTACGGAGGATTTTTTATGAATTATTCGGTAATCTCCGGCTCGGTTGGTTCAGGCTCGGGTTCGGTCGGAGCAGGAGTCGGCTCGGGCTCAGGCTCAGGCTCCGTTGGAGCAGGAGTCGGCTCAGGCTCAGGAACAGGCTCCGGCTCAGGTTCGGGTGAAGGCGTCGGAGGATTAGGATTAACCTGCGAGTTATTGTTGCTTGACGAGGAGTTATTGTCGGAGGACTGAGAGCTTTCGCTCGGTCTTGAAACAGTGCCGTTATCTCCGCTTGCAGAACCGCCGCCCATACCGCCGCTTGTTTCATAGGTTGAAGACGGTAATTCCTCACGGTCAACCTCTTTGCCGTCCTTGTAATAAACTCTCCACGCCCTTGCGGAAAATTCCTTTCCGCTTGCAGAGCCGATTTCGTTCTCTGTTTTTATTTCGTCATAATCAGGACTTTTCCAGCCCCAGAAGGTAACCGAAAGCGTTGTGCCGTCCATTTTGCACTCAATGAACATCTGGTATTCAGTCGGGTTGGATAATTTAAGGTCAAGATTCGGGTAGTCGATAGTAGCGTCAAGTCCCGTCGGAACATAATCCGATGCCCAGAGGTGGCAATATCTTTCCTCAATCTCAGCATTTGCCCTGATAGCGGCATTATAGATAGTTGAGCTTGCCTGACAAATTCCTCCGCCGATACCCTGAACAAGCTTTCCGTCAGCAATTACGCCTGCCGGCTTGTAGCCGTTTTCCGAAAGGTTTGAGTCGCCTGTGCATTCGTTGAACGACCACACCTCCCCCGGCTCAAGCACTGAGCCGTTGCAGGCTGAAAGAGCAGTTTTCATATTTGAGTTGCCGTTTTCGTTGTTGTAGGAAACGGTTTCATATGTAGAAAGCTTTACGATGTTTTTCTTAACCATATCAAGGTTAATTTTTGCGTCAACATCCTTTACTACGGCTGTCAGAGCCATTGTACCCGTACCGTTTTTCACGGCGGATGAGAGCTGATTAATCAAATCCTTTTCGTCAAGCTCGGCGCCCTTCTGAGCGTCGGCATACTTGAATCTGTTATCGCCGTCATATGGATTGAACTGTGAAACGCAGGCGTTTTTCGCCTTTACATCAACATCCTTTTTAATTTTCTCCGCATTGCTCTTGATTGATTCGTCGGTGCAGGTTGCTGTTATCGTGTAGGTCTTTGCAGACTTATTTGAAGTATCCTTGTTTATTTCGTCATTTTTGAGCTGTGTAAGTACATCCTTTGTATTATATGTATATTTAAAATCCTTTTCTGTAACAGTGTAGGTCTTGTCCTTTGCCTTTACGGTAACAGAAACAGGCTTTATAAAGGACTCCTGCTTTGAGGTTAAAAGACTGAGAGCCTCGTCATAGGTCCTGCCTGCAAGGGAAATTCCCGACACCTGTGCGTCATCGGAAAAATGAAAGCCTAAGCCGAGATTATCAGCGTTCGTCTGTCCGTTTTTGCTCGGCATAAGCATAATCACGCCTGCAACGGCAATACCGAGAACCACTGCGCCTGCCGCACAGCCTGCAATAATGAATTTCTTTTTATTGCTTTTGTCATTTTCTTTATTTTCAGAAGACTTCACGGGTTTTTTAACGTTCTTTTTTTCTTTACGCCCGTCCTCTTCGTCATAGGTCACAATGCCTGCATAGTGGCGTGCGCCTGATGCCGAACGCTTATCCTTTGAGCCTTTCTTTGATTTTTTAGAATTTTCAGCTGATTTTACTCCGTTGGAAACATCAACAAGCTCATCGTCTGAATCATCATAAAAAATAAAATCATTGTCATAATTGACCATTAAAAAATTCCTCCGTTTGGGAAATATCTGTTTACAAATTCTTTAGGAAACACTGAATAAATCACGCTGAAAGCTGTTTGCACATCTTGCTTGCATATTTTCCGCCAGCTTGCCCAAAAAATCCTCGTAATGCGTCAGCATTACTGTGGTTTATTTGGGCAATCTGACAAAAAATCTGACGGCGCAATATGCACAAACGATTTAATCAGTGTTTCCTTTATTATGTATGTTTACATATAATTCTACTACACTTTTTAAGAAAAATAAAGAGAAAAATTCAAAAATCAGGCTAAAATAATTCCCAAATTTTATTTATACTTTCCGCCTTAATTTTTATGCTATGCCATATTTTTGTGACGATATTTTGGCAAATAGAATAATTTATTAATCTTTTTTACTTTTCGGTTGAAAATTGTTTATATTAACGATATAATATAGTTTGAAGATATTAATTCCGATGGAGCAATACATTATGAAAATTCTGATTTTTACCGCCTCAACCGGTGGAGGACATAAAAGAGCCGCCGCCGCACTCGACTCAAAGATAAAGTCGCTTGACCCTGAAAGCGAGGTCAAGGTAGTTGACGCTCTGAAAGCAATCGGCAGGGTTTATGACAAAACCGTCTGCGGCGGATATCACTTTATGGCTACAAAAATTCCCAAGGTTTACGGCGTGTGCTACAAGGTAACAGACCGCAAAACCATAGTTTACGATGCAGTTATGAAGTCGAACACCGCAATGTCAAGCAAGCTGCTCAGCATTATTGACGAATTTAATCCCGATGTCATTATAATGTGTCATCCGTTCATCACAACAATGGTGTCAAAGCTCAGAAAAAAAGGCAAGATAACAGCGAAAGCAATAAGCCTTATTACCGACTATGACGCCCACCGCACCTACATTGTGCCTTATATTGACGCATATGTGCTTGCAGAGTCTCAGATGGCGGAAAAGCTCATAAATGAATATGATGTTGACAAAAGCATTATTTATCCGCTTGGTATTCCGATTTTTGACAGATTTTCCCAGCCGTTTGACAAGGCTGAAATCTGCAAAAGAGAGGGACTTGACCCTAATCTTCCCACTGTTCTGCTGATGGCAGGCTCATTCGGCGTAACGAGCGTATTAAAATTTTACAAAAGCCTTGTTATGCAGAAAAAGCAGATGCAGTTTATTGTAATCACCGGCAGAAACAAGCACCTTTACTCCCACCTTGAAGAGATTATGGAGGAGCTGAACGCTCAGGACTGCACAAAGCTTTTGTACTTTGTTGACAATGTTGAGGACTATATGCATATCTCAGACCTTATTGTAACAAAGCCGGGAGGACTTACCGTAACTGAAAGCCTTGCCTGCCGCCTGCCGCTTGCAATTTACAATGCTTTTCCCGGGCAGGAGCGTGACAATGCAGAATTTCTTGTCAAGACAGGCGCAGCAATTATGCTCGACAAGACAAACGGAGCGGAGCAGGTATGCAGACTTCTTTCAAATCCCGATAAGCTTACGGAAATGAAAAAGCTCTGCAAAAATCTTGCACAGGAAAATTCGGCAGAAAAAATCTACGACCTTGCAAAAAGGCTTGTCAACGAAGAATAAAGAAAGAGGGTTTACTAATGAAAAAAGCAATTTCCGCCCTGCTCTGTGCAGGTCTTATAGCAACGGTATTAACAGCCTGCTCAGGTGCAGATACCTTTTCCGACAAGGAGCGGCTTTCCGATGACGCCGAACGCATCAGCGACATTGAAGTCACATACAATTACTCGGACGGCGCAGTTACTCCTCCCACAGAATACAATTCGTATTCAAGCGAGGTGAGCGACTTTGAGCTTAAGCTATTCCGCAATTATTATAAAAACAATTCCGACAAAAAGAGCTTTGTTTTTGCGCCTGCCAACACCGCCCTTACGCTCGGACTCATTGCAAACGGTGCAGCAAAGCAGAGCCAGACCAACATAATAAACGCACTTGGCGACGAGCTTGTATTGGACTCAACAAATCAATGCTCCTCCTATTTTCAAAGCAGACTAAAGGCATTCTGCACTGACGGCTCGGAAGATAAGGAAAAGCAGAAAAACACCGAAAAAGCATATTTTAAGCTTAACCAATCTTGCTTTTTCAACGATACCGTTGATATAAGGAAGAATTTTCTTACATCAAACGCAAATTACTACGGCGCAGATATTTTCAGATTTGTTTTCTCTGACGAGAACGCTGTTAAGAAAGTAAATTCTGTTCTCGGTGAAAATGCGGTAACAGCTCTTGACAGCTCTGACAATCTGCTTTGCATAAGCTCATCCGATGTATATGACGAGTGGCTGAGCGCATACGAAAAGGACGCTGTTGCAGACGGTACCTTTTATTCCGAGGGTGGAGAAAAGACCGTAAAATATATGACCTCTGCCGAAAATTATATTCACACCGACAAGGCTCAGGGCATTATAAAATATATGCGCAACACTCCCGTTAAATTTGCCGTAATTATGCCGAATGAGGATACCTCGCTCGAAAGCTACATATCCTCACTGACATATCTTGAATATTCGGATTTGCTCGAAAGCTTTAATATCACAACTCTCACAAATGCCTCTGTACCCGAATTCAGCATTAAGTCGGACGGCACTCCCGTGAGCCTTAAAGCAGAGCTTGCAGCCTGCGGTTTGGCAGATATGTTTACCGAGGATATTAACCTCTCAAACATCACTCTTTCCGATGATTTGTTTGTAAACGATATATCTGAAATCCAGCCGTCAATTACCGTTAATTCCTCGGGCATAGGAGGAAGTGAAAGCGTTAAGTCAACAGTTTCGGCAAATGTGCTTAAATCAGAGTCCAAAACTGCTGACAGCACACTGAAATTTGACCGTCCGTTTATATTTATGCTTATCGACAACGAAAGCAATATTCCGCTTTACATAGGAACAGTTGATTTTTAAGGGGAAATTATTTGATTATCCCTTTGTAATAAGCTAAACTATAATTTAATGCAATAAATGAACTCAACTATTGAAAAGAACAAACTCTGATAGAAAAACAAAGGTATAGGGTTTCCAAAGGTCACTGACCTTTGGTCGTTTGGGGAAAGGGGATACTTAAGGGGAAAGGGCATCGAAAGCCCTTTCCCCTTAAGCGTGCTTTCTTTTGGAGCTTTTCTTTTCACGCAAAAGAAAAGCGGAATTGGTAGGCATTATAATTTAAGACAAGGGTTGCCTAAAAGAAAATGCAGTTATAAATCAAGTAAGAAAACAACAAATCTTTCCGATTTATACAACACTATAAAACACAACTCTTGCTCACAGGGAACCCCTGATGTGGGTTCCCTACGGTAAAACAGTCCACCGGACTGTTTTACCTACCTTCCTGCATTTTCAAAGCAATTTTTCTTGGGCTCTGCCCACACCCGCAAGCCTTTAAAAAGGCTTGAGCGAAATTTTTACCCCGGGCAGATAGTTTGGCTTAAATTTAAACAGAGTTGCCCGACCGAAAGATTTTTGTTAAATTACAGTTTTTCTCACACCTAAAGCTGATAATTTCAGCTTAGTTAAGTTGATAGCCTGAAAAAGTCATTCATTATCCGTCAGCTTTACAGCAAGCACCGTAATGTCGTCATCGTGACCGTCATTGCGGTGCTTTATTGCTTCTGCCACAACCGCCTGCGCAAGCTCCTGCGTACTTCCCTTGTTCCAGGTTCTTATTAAGTTTTCAAGCCATTTTTCGTTACCCGTTAATACTCCGTCAGACACCATAACCACCATATCTCCTGTTGTCAAGCTGACCGTATCGGTCGAAAATTTTATACTGTTGAGTATTCCGGCAGGCAGTGACGGCATTTCCTTAGTCATTACCCTGCCGTTTTTCTTTATATAGGTAAGCGGAGCGCCCGCCTTGTTAAGAGTCACCCTGCCGCTGAACAAATCAATTTTTGCCACATCAACGGTAGAAAGCGATTCGTCCTCGCTCTTCACCATAAGCGCAGAATTAACAATCTGCAAGGAGCTTTCGGGGGTAAGTCCCGACTTTAATAATCTCGTCATAATTGACGCCGCCATATTGCCGTCAACCGCCGCCCTGCCGCCTGTGCCCATACCGTCGCACACAATGGCATAGGTGTTGCCCGTGCCGTCATTAAAATAATTAAGGCAGTCGCCGCAAAGCTTGCCGCGGTTTGCAATATGCTGCTCTGTGCCTATCTCCACATCATAAACAGGCATTTCGCAGAGCTTTACTCTTATGCTGCCGCCCTCGTTTGTAACAAGGGGCAAATCAAAGCGTCTGCCGCAGCATTTTGAAATTTCACGCATAAGCATACCCTTTGAAAAACGCTTGGATTTCTGTGAAAGCGAAAGCTCAACATTCATTCTTCCGCCGCCTGTTATAAGGCAGATGCACTCTATCGGGATTATTCCCATTGCAGACAATACGGAAATCACTCGTTCAGACGCCTCGTTGTCGCACTTCATTGCGCTTTTGAATTCGTCCGATAAATCGGAAAGAATATCTCCTATGCCCGAAAACTGTCCGGCAACCACGCTTCTCACATCATCAACCCTGCGCTGTGCCTCAAGGCAGGTAATATACTCTCTGTAGTTGCTGTTCATACTGTCTGCAATCTCACGCTTTTTGCAGCATTTCTTAACAAAGACCTCTTCAACATCGTTTTCGCTCACTCTGCCCTGTTGTTCAAGCCTTTCTTCAAGGCGGCGAAAATCATCATAGGTCACCCCCTCCTGCTTATCGTGGCAATAAACCTTTAAACCGCAGCCCGTACAGACATTTTTTCTTACATTCTCGCATACCATATCAATTGTGGGTGAATACAGTCTTTTGAGCCTGTCGGACACTCCGTTTACATCGTTCTTGACATTATTTATCGCCTTTGACGCAAAATCAAGCCTCATTACTACATTTTTTCTCAGGGTTTCGCCGAGAGAGGCGTTTTTCTCATGAGAAAAAACAGGTGCAATAAAATTGCCGACTTCCTTTGGAAGAATCATAAAAATTACCGATGCGGCAAAGCTTTCAATAAGCACCTCGGCAAGCACTATTCTGTCGCTGAATGCCAGGCACATAACGGCATCGGAAATCATAAACGCTATTACGCAGGCAAGCTTTCCGACTGTTGAAAAAAGTCCTGCCATAAGTCCGCCAAAGGCATATCCTCCGCAGATAAAGCCTTGGTTTCTGCTTGCAATACTGAATATTGCACCCGTAGCAATTCCGCATACCGCACCGCCTGCAACACCGCCGTACCTCGCACAAAGCAAGGTAACAAGCACCGCAAGTATTCGTCCTACCGAAATACCCTCAATCGCAACACTCCCGAAGGACAGCATCAGCACACAGCCTGTAAGCACAAGGCTTGCTGTTTCCTGCTGAGAAAAAGCGGCAATACTTCGCCTTTCGCTCGAAAGCCTTACCGTAGTGCTGAAAAAATAAGCCGCTGTACCTGCAAGCACCGCCTCAATAATGCAGTCGGTAAGCGACGAAAGCGTGCTTGTGCTTACAAAGGTAAGGACTATTCCGGTTGCAAGAATCGGCAGAAACGCCGCAAGCGGAGCGAACAGCGGACTGTTCTTCACCCTTTTTATATCGCTTGTAAGCCACCGTATTCCCCCTATTGCAACCACAACGGCTATGTATCTGAAGCTGTCCGAGGGCGTAAGCAAAATATAACCGAGTCCTGTGCCGGCAAGTGCCGAAAGCAGGTATTTTTTTGGTACAGCCGCCGCAAAGGACGCCCCGAAGGGCGACAGATTTCCGAGCATTGCCCCCTTTGATACAAGAACGCCGCTTACAAAATACACAATGTTCGTAATCACCGTTCTTGCAAATTCAGCCGAGCCGTCATAATTTTTGCGAACCAGAGCCTTTTTTGCCTCCATTTTTAACATCCTTTTCTTTATATAGTAGATAGCATTGTCTGCAACCTTTACATATATTATAAAATTTTGCTGTCAATCGTTTTGTCATTCTTTGGAGGGCAGTTTATATATTCTTTTGTAGAAATAATATCGGTTACTAAACTAATTAATCCATATTCGGCAAATACATTATTTATGCTCAGTTTATTCAGTAATTAAGCCATAATTAGGTAATTTAAGGGCAAAATACAAATCAAAGCACAAACTTATTTTTTCTTATTGCTTTATGTCGCAGCAGAAATTGTACTGTGCTTTTTCAGTCACATAAAAACAAAATATTATAAATTACCGCTTATAATCATTTTCCGTAACGCAAAAAAACACAGCTACCGTATGATAACTGTGCTGAAATGTAATTATTATGTTGAAAACGACAGAGCTGCCTGTATAAACTGTAATTTAGTGGAAAAGTTATCAAGGCTTCCCCTTGAGGTTTTCCCCTGACAGGGGAAATGTCGCAAAGCGACAAAGGGGTTGCCGTTTTCGCAGAAAAAAGCTGTCACCGAAGGTGACTGATGAGGTGTAGGACGCTTTAGCGTCCGTCATAAACTACCGCTTTATTTGCAACTATAACGCCACTTCGTGGCTACACCTCATCCGTCGGCTACGCCGCCACCTT
>JBJEOV010000011.1:0-21078 GCA_051880895.1 Ruminococcus sp.
AACAGTTACATATATCATTTAATCAGGAGGTTAATATGGAAATCAAAGAAAAAATTACGCTTGATATGCTCACAAAGGACAGCGTAAGCGTGTTAAGACAGAAATTTATAAGCCTTAACGGCGAAGATGTGCAGGTGGGCGAAAATGTCCGCAACGCATATATGAACTGTGAGGAGGACAGAAAAATCCTGAAAGAACAGCTTTCGGAGGAATACTACAATGCCATTATGGCGGTATGGGAGGTTTAATTATGGCAAAGGTAACTTGTGTTGATATTTCGGAATTTCAGCAGGGCATTGATTTCAGAAAATTAAAAAACAGCGGAATAACTGCTGTAATTATCAGAGCAGGCTACGGCAGAGAAGCAAGTCAGAAGGACGGCATGTTTGAAAGTCATTACCGCAACGCAAAAACCGCAGATATGAAAATCGGCGTTTACTGGTACAGCTATGCCGACAGCGTGGACGATGCCGAAAAGGAAGCAAGGGCTTGTCTTGAGTGCATAAAGGGCAAAACCTTTGATATGCCTGTTTACTATGATATGGAGGACAACTCCCAGACACATCTCAGCAAATCAACTCTGACTGCTATAGCAGAGCGTTTCTGCGATACGGTTAAGGCTAACGGTTATAAGGTCGGCGTATATGCGAACCTTAACTGGTTCAATAACTACCTCGAATACAATAAGTTAAAATCAAAGTATAGCATTTGGCTTGCTCAGTACAACGATAAAGCAGAACTTGACTGTGACATATGGCAGAACAGCTCATCAGGCAGACTTGAAGGCTATAATGGCAGACTTGACACTAACATTATTTATAACGAGAGCGTTTTCGGTTCAGCTAAAAGCGAAGTAAAAAAACCTACTCTTACATACCGTGTCTATGCAGACGGTCAGTGGTATGACGAGGTCAAAGGCTTGTCAAATATAGCAGGCAGAGCAAAGCAGGCTATCTCAGGCGTTGCGGTCAAGGTATCAGAGGGCAACCTCCGCTACCGTGTTCATTTGCTCAACGGTGACTGGCTGCCGTGGGTGACAGGCTATGACATCAAGGATGATATTAACGGCTATGCAGGCATTAAAGGCAAGGTTATTGACGGCTTGCAGGTTGAGTTTGACGGAGTAGGTGATTACAAGGCAACCTACAGAGTGCGGAAACAGGGTAAAGATAAATTTCTGCCGTATCAGCACAACACCGAGATTGACAGCGAGCAGGACGGTTATGCCGGCGTAATCGGCACTAAAATTGACGGATTGCAGATTACATTGACATAATACGGAGGTAAAAAATGAATAAAAACAATTTTAAACAGTGGGCAAAGGCTGCAGGTATTCGTGCTTTAAAGACAGTTGCACAGACGGCAGTTGCAACTATCGGTACGACTGCTGTGATGAGTGAAGTAAACTGGGTTACGGTTGCTTCTGCAAGCGTTCTGGCAGGTTTACTTTCAATTCTCACAAGCGTTAAAGGCTTACCTGAAGTAAAATAAAATCATCTGTTTTTAATCCATAATAACGCCCCAAAAGATATTATGGAGGTAAAAGCAATGAAAAGTTTTATAGGTTGGATAGGTGGCAAAAGTCACCTCAAAAATCAAATAATTTCTCTTATTCCTGCTGATTGCGAGCGTTACATAGAGGTATGCGGCGGAGCAGGCTGGGTGCTTTTTGGAAAAGATAAAATCAAAGGTCAAATGGAAGTGTTCAATGATATTGACGGTGATTTGATTAATCTTTATCGGCAAATTAAGTATAATTGTTCACAATTGCAGTCTGAAATTGACTGGCTTCAATCCCGTGAATTATTTAATCAGTATCGCTATGAGATTGATAATAAAATTGAGCTATCCGACTTACAGAGAGCAGCCCGGTACTTATATCTTATAAAGTGCAGCTTTGGCAGTAATCGAAGTTCGTTTGCTACAGCTGCGAAAACGATAGTCAACATAATTGATGATCTTCCTGCTTATCAAGCAAGACTGAAAAATGTTATAATAGAAAACAGGGATTTTGAATCACTTATTAAAACATATGACCGTGAAAAAGCTGTGTTCTATATAGATCCGCCGTATGTAGCCTCAGAACGCTATTATAATCGAAATTACAGCAGCTTTAATAAAAATGACCATATCCGTTTAAATGCTGTTTTAAAGGCGATTAAAGGGCGTTTTATACTATCTTATAACGATTGTGATTTTATCAGAAATCTTTACAAAGATTATAAGATTCAGAGCATAAGCAGATATAACCTCCTTCCGGTTACAGCTTCAAACCGAGCAGAGTTCAAGGAAATTATTATTACAAATTACTAAAACAGTAATTTTATTACAGAATAATGAAAATAATAACGCAATCAGGTATCATATTACATGGGGCGTTATTATGATTAAAATCCATTTATCTGCAATACTTGGAAAATATCGGATGACACAAGCCGAGCTTGCCAGGAAATCAGGAATAAGACCTGCTACTATCTGCGAAATTTATAATGAAATGTGCGATAGAATTAATCTTGAGCATTTGGACAGAATATGCGAAGTGCTTAATTGTGATATTTCAGATTTACTCGAATATCAGCCGAATAAGATTAAAAAAACAGGTAAAAACCTTATTGTAGAAGCAAATGGAAACAGAAAAACGCACATAAAATGAAAATACCCTTGCAGAAATCAAAATCTGCAAGGGTATTTTTTTGCAAAATTATTCATTTTTATCACAACGCATTTTTTCTATTTTATGCGAAAACTTTTTTTATTTTGTGCGAAAAGCGACACCTGAACTTGATGACGGTGAAAAGATAATAAGCGCAAAATTTAATTTTGAAACGACAAATGGAACATCACTGTTTACAAGTGCAACCGACTCACCGATAATAATTAATGCACACAAATTAAAGAGTATTAACAGTAATATCGTTTCATATGACTCCGATATACTTGACTATGACTCTCTTACATATAATGATAATCAGTATATGTCATTTGACCTTACAAAAACAGTCAATGAGTGGTATGATAACGGTGACAGCATAGATGGATTTGTGCTTGAATCATTTGCCGCAGCAGGGTCTAAGACTGTATCATTTAAAGAATCAACAAGGACATCAACAACACCCTCTCTTACATTTATTTACAAGGACTTCACGGGAACTGAAAGCAATCTTTCTTATCACAAAATTCCTGTTGGTCACAATGCACAGGCATCAGTTTCCGACTATCTTGGAAACCTTGTAATCAATCAAAGTTTGTATGAGGGTACCGGTTCAAGAATGCCTGTAACACTCACCGCAACATACAACAGTATAAATTACAATGCTGTGTTTGCAAACGGTTCACCGAGCGGTTATGGCTGGCAGTTTTCATTCAATCAGTATGTCAGAGATGCAAGTACAGCACTTGCAAATAAAGGGTATAATTATATCTATACCGACTCAGACGGAACAGACCATTATCTCAAAAAGTCAGATAACAGCGAAGAATGGTATGACGAGGACGGACTAGGAATAACTCTTACAAAGACGGATACAAATATCCTGATTGATAATGGCTCAGTAACGCAGACTTATGAACTGACCTCAGCAGGCGGAAAGCTGTTGTCTGAAAAAGACGAGTATAATAATGAAATTAAATATATATACGAAGATGGTAATCTTACAGAAATAAAAGATGTTTTGGATAGTGATACTGAAAGAGTATTGATTCAGTTAATTTACGCAAATAACTCTGACGGTAATAAGCGCATAAGCTTTATTAATACTCCCGGCAACAAAACAATTAATTTCAGCTATACATCAACTTTAAAAGATAAAATTAACGCAATTACTTTTGCAGACGGAAAACAGACAAAGTTTGAGTATGACAGCTCCGGTAGGTTATTGTCCGTAATTCAAGCCGATGTTCACTCAACTCCATCACAGCAGAATAAATACACCTTTACTAACAGTAACGGAAAGGTAAGCAAAATAACCGAATATGGTAATGACAATACGGAAGGAAATTACCTTAATATCACCTACGGAAATGATAATACAACCGAATTTTCCGACAGACAGGGCAGAAAAGCTACCTATACATTCGATAACTTTGGAAATAAGGTTTCAGTATTAAATGCAAACGGTTATCTTGAAAACAGCGACAGCAATGGACTGTCAATTTCAAGCGGAGCAGATTCGTTTACCAAAAACTATATTACTGAATCAACTGAGCAGAATGCTGTTGGAAGCGGTAAATATTATTTCCAAACCGACGGTGGAAGAAACGGTGTTACAAGCAGTGGCGGTACGGTAACAATAGATGATTCAGATCCTACGGAAGAAAACGGACAGATTCAGTATTTCGGTACAACGTCAATAAAGGTTACTAATCCCGTCAGCAGTACAAATTCTGCTTTCTATACCGGAGCAACACACCAGATTGACGGCACGGAATTCAATGGAAAAGATATTACTTTTTCAGCCTATGTAAAGACAAAAGATGTTACAATGATATACAGCGGAGGATCTATTGGTGCTACTCTGGAAATTATGTGCTATGATTCAAGCGGAGCAATGCTCAAGGATGTAAACAGCATCGGAATAAGCGGTACACAGGATTGGCAGAGATTAAGTGTATCAGTAAAAGTTCCCGATGACACAAGTTGTATAAGACTGTTTTGTAACTTACGCTACTCGTCGGGTACAGCGTGGTTTGACTGCTTACAGCTTGAAGAAGGCAATTGCGCAAACGACTTCAATGCTTTGCAGAACGGAAACTTTGAAAATAACGATAATTGGCTGACAAATGAAAACAACGCAATTTCAGCACAGAACGGTACAGTCACATTAAACGGTAAGGCTGCATTCTATGATAATGCAGAAATTACCGACGAAACAACTTCTCCTGATGAAGAAGAAACTCAACCTGCAACATACTACGAAACAGTTGAAGAAACCGTTCCAAATGACAGCGTAACAACCTATGATAGCTACGGTAATGTTCTTAGAACGGAGCAAGGCTTTGTTACCAGAACAGTAAAAAATACCTATGAGGTAAAGTCTACTGAACCAACAACCGGCGATTCGAACACTGACCCGGAAGATGACTCTGATTCTTCGGATGCTTCTGATGAAGATTCAAATGAACCTGTCACTTCCTTCGGCAACAAATATATCTACCAAAATGTCAAAGTTGGCAGAGCCGGAGTAGCATTTAATATTGTCGGTGAAGCAAAGGCAAAGTCTGTTCCGCTCTCTAATGAAAACAGAACATTTGGCATTGCTCTTAATATCTATTATGAGGGTAATAATACACCCGAAACGCACTATCAAGAATTCAACGCAACAACATCACATAGGCAAACTGTTTGTATGTCAGTTACTCCTGAAAAAACAACAACTAAAATAAGTCGTGTTGCGTTTGCTTTTGTTTATAGTAATAATGCAAACAGTATGACAGCATACAATGGTATGCTTAATATTGCTTCTGCATATGCATCAGATAACAATGATGACAATACTGAAACAGAAACCGATGACAACTTAATTGATTGTGAAGTTATTTCTGAGAATGTAGATACAACTCAGGAATATATGGCTACAAGCTCAATCTATGACGACACAAACAATTATGCTATTTCCGAAACTGACGAAGCAGGCAATACCGTAACCTATACATATGATACAAACGGCAACAAAACTTCAATAACTGACGGTGTAGGTAATGTTACCAATTACACATACAATTCAGGTAACAATATTACAAGTATAAGCAGCGGCAGTGCCCAAAATCAATATTCCTATAACAGCACAAACAATATATCTGCAATCACACATAATGGTTTCAGCTATACTTTCAATTACGATGTATGGGGCAATCTGATTTCAACTAAAATCGGAGATGTTGCCCTTGTTTCAAACACCTATTCTTCAAACAACGGCAACCTTACAAAGACCACTTATGCAAACGGTGATTATATTGAATACACTTATGATGAGTACGACAACATTACAAAATTTACATCTGAAACTGGAGTAATAGCGGAGTTTGTTTATAATAAAAAAGGACTTGTAGCGAAGGCTGTTGACAATTCAAGCGAAACAACTACCTACTATTACTATGATTTCAGCGGAAATCTCACCGGTGAGTATCGTCAGACTGACGGAGGAGATCTGTCGTATTTCCTTAGCTATGATTCTGACGGAAATAAGGTAGAAAAAACTTCGATAAACGGTCAGACAAAGACAATTACAATAGGTACAGACGAAGACGGAGAATCATATGTAAGTAATGACGGTGTCACTGCAAAAACCACAACAGATGATTTCGGCAGAACAGCCGAGGTTAAAACAATCCGCGGCGAGGGCAACAGCGTATTCTTCACCGATTACGAATATGCAAGTGGAACAGAAGAAAATTCTACAACAAATCTTGTCAGCAAACTCACCCCAAAATACGGAGCTGATGAACTTGTAAATTATGAATACTCCTATGACGGCAACGGAAATATCACACAGATATATGAAAACGGAACTCTTGCTCATAAGTATACATATGACAGTCTTAATCAGCTCAAGGAAGAATATGATTATATAAACAAATTTTATATAAACTACTCATATGATTCCGCTGGAAATCTTAAAGCAAAAAATCAGCAATATTTAGATCCGACCTATGGTTATCCTTCAGGATCACCAACAGGCAATGTATATGAATACACCGACACAGAATGGAAAGATAAAGTAACTAAAATCAACGGTGATACAATCACTTATGATGAATCGGGTAATCCGTTAAGCTATCGTAACGGAATGACCTTTACATGGCAAAACGGTCGTCAACTTACCTCTTTACAAACTGCTGATAATAGTGTAAGCTATAAGTATGACAGCAACGGTATGCGTACACAAAAGACCGATAACAGCGGTACTACCTATTATTATTACGATAGTGATAAAAATCTCATCGGTTTAACCAAAGACAACGATACTCTCCTGTTTTACTACGATTCTGACAGCAATGTCACCTCATTTAAATATAACGGTACAATGTACTATTATATTAAAAATCTGCAAGGTGATGTTGTAAAAATCATCAATCAGGCAGGTACAGAGGCTGCTGGCTACATCTATGATGCATGGGGCAATATCAAGAGTACGTCGGGAGAGCCAACATTAAGAGAACTCAATCCCTTCCGTTACAGAAGTTATCTTTATGATACCGAATCAGGTTTATATTATCTCCAATCTCGTTATTATGATCCTGAAGTTGGTCGTTTTTTATCTACTGACGTAGTTATCAGTGGAGGTTATTTAGTTGGTGCCAATTTATATTCTTATTGCTATAATAATCCTCTAATGTATTATGATGATGATGGCTTTTTACCTAAATTAAGTAAATCGAGAATTTCTTCTGATACAATTAAGATTCAAATAAGTGATAAATTGAAGAGTATTGCTACTTATCTTGCGATTAGTGCTGCAAAAGATGCAATTGGAGCAGCAGTTTGTGCTTTTATACCAGGAGCACAAGTAGGTGCGTTAGTTTTAAGTATTTCAACGGCGCTAAAAACACTATGTAGTTATTTACTTGATAAATATGGAGGAGATAAAAAAGTATATATATATGCTAAGGTAAAATATGGAATAAAGGTTCAAACATATACTTACTGGATATTTTGGCCATATTCAAAAGGAAAAATTACAATAAAAAAACTATACATAAAAGAATTAACTACGCGCTGGGGAATCTGCTAAATAAAAGAAAGGGTATCTAAATTATGAATTTCTATCTATGTCTGTTGGCCACAATTTTTTTAATATTAGCTTTAATATTATTAATAATAAGAAATAGAATCAACTTTTCAAAAAATATAATGAATATGATTGTGTTGGTTATAGTGGCTGTCTGTGCAATTATTGTAACTGTAGTTACAATTTTATATAGTATAAAATTATAAACATTAATAAAGTTGCACAAAAGACAGTTAGTTCTATGTTTTTATAACCAATCACTCTTTTATGTTGAACTAAATTCGGGTAATGATAAAGCCAAGACAAGCTCGAATTGAAAGTAAAAGTGGAATATACTATGTTATGTTCAAATTAATTAATCAGCAATGAATCCGTCAAGAAGATTATGAAAAGTTTATTCAAGTCCTAAGCGACTGTAAGGCAATAAGCAAATTCAATATTTACGCTTATGGCTTTTTGGGTAATCGCATTTTTGCAGATAGAAATACACAAAGGTCTATTGAATAGATTTTATTTATGATTTATCCTAAACAGCAATGTACTTTTACCCCCTTATCTCGGTATCTTTGTTTGGTTTCGATTAATCCAGCTTTTTTTCAAATCCTTAACAGCCCTTCTTACTGTGGCAGGCGACAGCTTTATGTCGCCTGCTGTTTTTTTACCTAATTTCAGCGGAAATCTCACCGGTGAGTATCGTCAGACTGACGGAGTAGATCTGTCGTATTTCCTTAGCTATGATTCTGACGGAAATAAGGTAGAAAAAACTTCGATAAACGGTCAGACAAAGACAATTACAATAGGTACAGACGAAGACGGAGAATCATATGTAAGTAATGACGGTGTCACTGCAAAAACCACAACAGATGATTTCGGCAGAACAGCCGAGGTTAAAACAATCCGCGGCGAGGGCAACAGCGTATTCTTCACCGATTACGAATATGCAAGTGGAACAGAAGAAAATTCTACAACAAATCTTGTCAGCAAACTCACCCCAAAATACGGAGCTGATGAACTTGTAAATTATGAATACTCCTATGACGGCAACGGAAATATCACACAGATATATGAAAACGGAACTCTTGCTCATAAGTATACATATGACAGTCTTAATCAGCTCAAGGAAGAATATGATTATATAAACAAATTTTATATAAACTACTCATATGATTCCGCTGGAAATCTTAAAGCAAAAAATCAGCAATATTTAGATCCGACCTATGGTTATCCTTCAGGATCACCAACAGGCAATGTATATGAATACACCGACACAGAATGGAAAGATAAAGTAACTAAAATCAACGGTGATACAATCACTTATGATGAATCGGGTAATCCGTTAAGCTATCGTAACGGAATGACCTTTACATGGCAAAACGGTCGTCAACTTACCTCTTTACAAACTGCTGATAATAGTGTAAGCTATAAGTATGACAGCAACGGTATGCGTACCCAAAAAACTGATAATAACGGCACTACCTATTATTACTATGACAGTAATAACAACCTTATCGGTTTAACTAAAGGCAACGATACTCTGCTTTTCTACTATGATTCCGACGGCAATGTCACCTCGTTCAAATATAACGGTACAATTTATTACTATGTTAAGAATTTACAGGGTGATGTTGTAAAAATCATAAATCAGTCAGGCACAGTATGTGCAAGCTATGTATATGATGCATGGGGCAATATCAAGAGTGTATCAGGAGAATCGATATTACGAGAGCTTAATCCGTTCAGATACCGTGGTTATGTCTATGACAACGAATCAGGCTTTTACTATCTCCGGTCACGCTATTATGACCCAATAATAGGTAGATTCTTGAATGCGGATGTATATGTTGATACGGGGGATTCTGTAATAAGCACAAATATGTTTGCATATTGTGAGAATAATGCAATAATTTTTGTTGATGCAAGCGGAGATAGAAAAACTCATAGTTGGGATTGGACAAGATTATCTTCTTCAAGTTATGTATATGTGATTTATTATTCATATTCAGGTGGAAGCGGTAGTTTTAGCCAACAAGCAAATTTTTGTTATAATTACGATGCAAAGTCGAAAAATACAAAAATTAAAGGTGTTCAAACGGTTAACGATTTTATTAAAGCTTGGAATGATATTCCTACAAAATATAAATATGTTTTTATAATGGTTCATGGTGGAACAGGTTTTTTATCATTTAAAGACTACGAGTTATATGAGTTCAATTCATTGAAAAGTAAAAAGTCCATATCAAAAATATGGCTGTTTTCTTGTGAAGGTGCGTGTAGTAACAGAAGATCTAACCGTGTTTCCAGTAAACTAGCATTAAAAGCTATTGGAGCTACAGTGTATGCACTAAGTTGCAATTTATCATATTCATGGTCTTCTAGAGGATACGCAGCAAGACCTGCCAGGGGAAAATCAGGTTATTGGATGTACGATAGATACTATTATGAGCGAGGTGTGTTAAAACATGCATATGGTTATGCTTAATCCCCTTAATAAAAAAACACATAAATTCATGTTACTTATTCTCCTATGTGTCGGCTTAATATTTAGCATGTGTTTTTGTAAGAGTGATCTAACTGTTACCAATCCGAATTCAAGCGGAAATTCTTTGGATAATATTGATTCTATGGGATTTATGGCAATTCAGGATGATTATATGTTTTTTTATCAGAAGTCACCGAATCAGGGGTTGTACCGTTCTAAGATTGACAGTTCTGATAAAACAAAGCTGGCTTCCGGTTTTATTCACGATATAAATGTAATAGGCAATAAAATTTATTATGTCAAAGAAGAGTTTGTTTCAAAAACAACAAGTGACTTAAAAGATTTGTATTCGTTTTGCCTATATTCGATCGATATTGACGGCAATAACGAAAACAAACTCATTGAAGATTGCAACAAGGTTTATGTTACGCCTCAATATATTTATTACTTATTCGAAATAGACAGAATAGCGTATAAATATAACGAAATGAGTGTTCCTTACAACCAGAATTATCTTTATCGCTATAGTATTGAGAATAAAACATCAGAATTAATTGTCAGTGACCATGTAAACACTTATCGTGTTCATAATGACGATATATTGTTTACGGATTATAATCAGGATATAATTTACAGCGTTTCATCTAAAGATTCTGATTATGAGAAGTCTGTTGTTTTTGACAGCAAAAGTTCTTCTGAAAACGGTATATGCTTTTTTACGATAGATAGTAATGGCTCGATTATTGTATGTGACGGAAAAATATTATTCTCATTAGATAGCGTTACATCAGATAAAAAAGTAATATATGAACCTACATCTGAGATATCATTTGATAATTTCATTCTTTCTGATGATTTTATATATACTATTGAAAATGAAAAAACTGTTCTGAAAATAAACTTAAATAATGATACCAATGAACAATTATTTGAAATAAACCGTTTGGATGATACCCCACCTTATTTGTATTTATTTAATAATGAATGCTATTATTTTGATGGAATTAATTTACCTATATTAGTATAATAAAAAGCAATGCCGATTTGGACTTACTGAAAAGGCAGGATTTAGATGATTATTAGTAGCAAAATCGGTTTGTACCATAAGTTAAAAAAACTAAAATAATACCAGGGTGATTCAAGCTGGAAAGATAAGCTGACATCATACAACGAAACAACCATAACATATGACCAGATGGGCAATCCGTTCAGTTGCCGTAATGGAATGACCTTAATATGGCAGAACGGTCGTTAGCTTGCCTCTTTACAAATGGAAAAAACAAGTGATATGATTGTCAAATGATTTCTTGAACAGCAATAGTTGAAAAAGAAAAGAGGTGAATAATATGAATTTTTTTAAAATTATAATGAAAAACGGAGCAACTCAGTGTGCTGAGTGCGGTGCGTTTTGTCAAGGCTTCAAGGACCCTCATGGAAAAATACTTTGCAGTGACTGTTATAGAAAAATCTGGGGGTAAAAAAGATAAATTATCTGTTGACAAATCCGTCAGTTACGTTGTATAATTACTTTCCTAATTTTTAGGTGCATGTCAGTTTTACAACCTCTCAAAATACTAATCCCCCACTGTTGATATTTGACAGTGAGGGATTGTATTTTATTATATAGGGCATCTCTATGAAACAAGTAAAAAGAGTTTGCGAATATATGATGCTGTCAGTTCGAATAAGCACAGACCGTAGATTATGACAAGATTATTGTAGTATTAAACGACTGTAAGGCAATAAGCAAATTAACTTTTCTCTTATTACCTTATGGAATAATAAAATTCTTTGCGGATAAATCACACAAAAGTCTATTGAATATGTTTTATTGATGATTTACTCTAAACAGCAAACTGCTCTTACCGCCTTGTTCACGATAACGCTGTTCGGTTTCGATTATTCCGGCTTTTCTTAAATCCTTAATAGCTCTGCGGACGGTAGCTTGAGATAGCTTTATTTCTTTTGCAATAGTTGGAACAGAGGGCCAGCACTCGCCGTTTTTGTTAGCTCGGTCGTGGAGATAGGTATAGACTGCTACAGCTCTGTGCGGCAAGTCCATTTGATAAAGAAAAGTAAATTTACTCATTATCTTGTACCTCCTGTGGTGGTCGCTCGGTTCTTATAACTACTTTTCTCTGCTTGTCTGTGTTTTGTTCAACCCTTGAATTTTTGGGTTCAACTGTTGGCTCGTCTTTCTGTTCAGAATCAATAGCATCTTCACTGTCGGCTTGTTCTGCATTCGGCGAGGTCTTAAGATTTTCATTTTTCTTCTTTTTCTCACCACTTGTTTCATCAAAATCCGAATCAGTTACAGGACAGTATGTTTGGATTATGTTGTTGAACAACTCCGAACGTTTGGCATAGTGGACTTCACGGTTGCCGTTTTCTATGAACTCATACTTTTCTTCAAATTCTATACCCCATTTAAAAAACAATTTCAGCTTGACTTTCATCGGATAAAAACCTGTTTTCATAACAACAAATGTGCCTTTCGGAAGTGACTTCAACTCATCGGGAGTCATAAGAGGTCTTTCTATCATCTGTAATGATTGGGACTGATCATTTTTGCTCCTACTTACAGAACCACTCATAACGGTTCGACTTCCAAGTGCTTTTGATAACACTTCTGCACTTGTACTGTTGGGAGCAAAGCCGCCGAAGATAGTCAGCTGTGTGTTGTCTATGATAACATCAGCACCCTCTTTGCCGTAATTCTTCTCCAACTGTGCAAAGGATTGAATGATTGGTACTATCTGCAACCGCCTTGAACGGGAAGCGGAGAACATCATCTCGGCTGAATCAATTTTCGGAAGAGTGCCAAACTCATCGCAGAAAAAAACACAGCGATTTTTCAGAACACCGCCGTTTTCGTCTGCAACTGAAAGTATTTCACGATAGAGCTGTTGGATTATTAGTGACACCATAAAGAAGGTGTTTGGGTTTTCTTCCGGCATTACAATGAAGACAGCACACTTTTGATTGCAGAATTTTTCAGCGTCTATCTCCGTATCAAAGCACAAAAGCTGTTCAAGCTCGGAGTCAAGAAAAGCATTCAGCCTTGAAAGTGCCGTACTCATAACGCTTGACATACTCTGTTCGGCTGTGTTCAGCGCCGCCCCTGCAAACCATTTTGCTTTGTGATCGTCGGGAAGATAGTCCATTAATAGCTGAAACTGATTTTTACCTTTCTTGTTGGTCGGAGCGAGTAATTCCTGAATGATTTTGAATACCGAAACAATATGCCTTTCTTCAGATTCGCAGAATTCTGAAACAAGCAGAATAGTTGCTGTCAGCAATCCTTCTGCGGCATCATAGAAGTAAGCGTTCTGTCCGAATGAAGCCGAGTCCATACCTGAAAGAATAATCGTTTTTGAAATGATTTTAGCGTATTTTTCTGCTCTTGCCTTGTAAACAAGCTGTTCGGGTTCGGCTTTGTATAAGTCCATATATTTGTTCACAAGGTGCAGGAGATTGTTGCCGTGTGAGCGTGTGGGATTACGCAAATCTATGACAGAAATTTTGTAGCCGTAATACTTTTCCGCAATCGTTCCGTAGTTTCGAACAATGTCGCCTTTCGTGTCGCTGCATAAAAATGACATACCCGTTGCACAGGCATATTCAATACACGGATAGAGCCAAAATGCAGTCTTGCCGACACCGGCCGCACCAATCATCAGAGCGTGAACATCTCCTGTATCAACCATTGCGGTTGTTCCTTTTCTACTGTTCTTGCAACCGACAACTATTCCTTGTTCAGTTGGTCTGCTGTCAGGATTTGTGCGCCATTCATTTGGTTTAAAATCAATTTGCTTGTAGGTTTTCTTGATTTCCTTTTTTGTCGCCCAACGAGCCGTACCGTGCTGACCTTGTCCGACCGTCTTGTTCTTTATGCGGTTGAGGGAATAGTAATTTCCGACCGTAGAAATTATTATGAACAGGGCAAACATTGAACCTGTGACAATAATAAGAGTTATAATACCTGATGGCATATTTGCCCATCTCCTTTCGGTTCAAAAATTAAATCCTCATTCCAGTCCTTGTGGGTAGGAATGATGATTTCGTTTTGGATATTCATTGAATTTAATTTTTCGGCTATGCGTTTGTTAGCGGTCTGTCCTGCCTCGTCATTGTCAAAGCAGAGAAATACATTTTTTATGTTCGGATTATCTTTCAGACATTGAAAAAGCACCCTGTCCGAAACGGAACAGGATGCCGCATAGCTGTGATTTTTCCAATTTTCCTTGTGCATACTTATGAACGATAACATATCAATCGGAGCTTCAAATAAAAATATCTTGTCGCTTGTGCCGTGCCAATGAAAACTGAATTCAGGTTGACTGCCAGCAACATTTCCCTTGTACGAATTACTTGTCACCGTTCCTCTCTTGTGTGCGTGGCGAGGTTTACCGCTTGAATCATAGCCGACAAATACTACATTGTGATAATCGGCAGATTCATAAATCATTTTGTTTCTTACAAACTCAAAAAGTACATCTTTGTCAATGCCACGAGTCAACAGCAGATAAGAAAAAACTCTGCTCATTCTGTCATTCCTCGGTGGCAGTTCAAAAAGTTTATGCTCTTTTTCTATGGGTGGTGATGTTATGATTTGACCGCCGATACCGTTCAAAAGCATTTCCACCGCTTCGGCATAGTCCTTGTTGTAAAATCTGCGGACAAAACCAACCGCATCACCGCCTTTCTGTTCATACTGATGATACCAGAGGTGTCCTCTGATTGTTACCTTTTGCGAGCCGTCAAGCCATTCATATTCTGACCCTGATTTCCTGACTTTCTCGCCTTGACTGATTAAAAAATTCGCAAGGTCTGTTCGCCTTGCCTGTTCTCGCTGTTCTTTTGTAAAATGAATGTAGATTGATATTTTAATCACTTCCTTGAGTATAATATTTTTTCTTTCTGCTGTAATATCTTATAGTGGGTAGTTCTTCTCTTATCACTGTGACAGGAGGCACCTATCAGCGTTTGGGTACAGTTATTTCTTGGTGGAGAACTGATATATAATAGACATTTCACTAAATGTATAGTACAATTATTTTGTTCAAGTAACTAAAAATCAAAATCAATAAAGGAAGCTGTCATGACACATAAACGATCTGAACAAAAATTTCCCAGCGTTGAACATGATTTAACAGGATTTCTTAAAAAAATCTGGGAAGAAGGTTGGCTTGATGAATATTCTGAAGAACATTTTTTAATCAAAGCAATAAATAATAACTTGTCAGATATAAAATGGGCAAGTCAATTTATCAACAACAACTCCAATAGCTTTTATACTGCAATAAAACGCGATGGAAAAATTGACTTTGAACAATTCACTTCAATTTTTCTTACAAATTTCTCATTTCGATTACAAGCCATGTATCTTCGTTTTGGCGAACATCATATTAAGAAATTCATCAAGGAGCAATTATCTGCTGGAAAAGAAAAATATAATGAGGATCAATTTTTTCAAGCTATGTCTGAAATAGAAGTATTAAGTTTCTTTAGTTCAAGATGTAATTGGGACAATATTTTATATGAGCCACCCCTTGGTGAAAATGCATCAAATCCAGAAGCTTCTTTCGAAATCAACCAACCTGACAACACAAAAATAAAATTTAACATTGAGGTAAAAACACCTAGTTTTACCCCACCTACTGATAAGCAAGAAGAATTATTTATTCCTAATATCCTGTTATCAAATGAAGGAAGAGAAAAAATAAAAGCTTTATGTGATGAATATAATATCACTTGTAAATTCCCGAGAGTAACAAAATTAGTAGATTTCATTAATAGTGCGTCAAAAAAATTTAGAGTGCCACAAAAAAATGAATTTAATCTTCTTTATATCAATTGGTCGTATAGTGATTTTCCATCTAATGGTTTTATAGAAGCTTGGTCTTTACTAACTAATGAATTAAATGGAATAATAACACATCCGGAGATTGGAACGAAGTTACCTTTTAAAAAACCTATTTGTCCTGAAGCCTATAAAAAAATAACAGCAATAATTGTATATACAAGTTCATTGGATCAACTAATGTTTACTAATTTCCAACATGTTTGGCAAGGAACCGATAATAATGTTGGTCATCGTTTTCGAATGTTTCTTCTCAACAACAAAGCAAATAAAGAAGATCTATTTGCTTTCACTGTAATGAACCCAGATATACCAAAACCCAATTGCTTTAGGTGTATGTTTAGTATCAAACCATCTAGACATAAGAACAAATTTGAATTTTCAGATAAAGCAATAAATATAATTAATAATTATTTTTTGACAGATTGCGATTTATAAATAATATAAGCACTTGATTAATTTTGTGATTACATCTTTAACCCATGCGCTTGCTTCTTATCCTGAATCTTCTGCTGTAATTTTTTATCTGTCCTTTGTGCTTTCTGCTTTTCTTCAAATCGGAGCTGATTTTGAATCATATTGCAGAGGTAGCGCAGGAGATAAAGGGAAGAAACTGCAACGCTGTTGCGGTTGGTTTTAATTGAATAACGAGGATACAAAACACCTCTGTCTGAATCAAAGGCTGATTCGGCAGAGGTGTTTTCTTCATTTTCAAGCGATTCCGAAACATCTTCGTCATCAATATTCTCGCTTGATTCCACCTCATCTTCGTTAGGAATTAATTTCATTGCTTCCTTAATTACAGCGTTCTTGATTGACTTGAATTCCTTGTTGTTGACTAAAGGAATTCTGTCAGGCATTTCATCCGTGTAGGTGCGGATTGTATTTTCCTTTTGCTCATACCACAGGTCATACAGCTTATTAATTCTGCTGTCATTGGCAAGCTCATCAACAATAGAATCTACGATTGCTTTTACATCAGGTTTAAGATAACCGTAAACCTTTTTACCTTTCGTTTTTGAAAGCCTGTCGGCAAGTTCCAACAGCTTATGCTGAATTGATGCACTAATATATATTTCAGAGTTGATTTTTGAAACCAAATCCTCTACTATGTCACGAGCCTCAGCACGGAGTTTATCCCTATGCTCGGTCTGCTTCTGATAAATACTTATCAAGTCCTGACGGAAGATAACATTTGCAAGGTTTGATTTAATATTTTCAATGCCCTTTTCCGTCAGATACGCTTCATTGGGCTTTGTGGAATATGCAATCATATGAATGTGCGGATGGTGTCCTTCATTATGAAATGCGGCATACCATCTGAAATTTTCGGGAGCGATTTTCATATTCTCCGCTATCATATTTCTTTGTGAACGAATGAGATTCATCCAAGCTTTTGCATTGTTGTAGCCGAGCCGTTCCGCATCTTCTCGCTTGAGAGAAATGATATGAGTCCACACATTACTCTTGCTTTCTGCAACTTCTTTTTGCACATTGGATAAAACTATCGGAACACCGCCATCGGTAAATAAGCCGTGTGAAGATATTTTCTCAACCCTCGGGCGCTGTGCAATGTAGCTTACATATTTTTCTCGGTCGCCGAATAACTCTGCATGGGTTTCTGCAATCCGCAAAATCAATTCATCTGCATTACCTCTGTTCGGCTTATCAAGATAATCCTGATACTCATACAAGTCCTTTGAGTCAGGATAATCAGAAAGCAATTTCTTAATAATCTGCTTTTGTTTTTCAGTTGCTTCCATGAACTTTTGTGTGCTGTCAGCCTTTTCAACTCCGTCACGAGTTGCAATGTAGGAAACATAATTTCCGATCTGAGTTTTGGAATTCGGTTTGATGTACGGTGATTTCATAATAATTCTCGGCATAGTTTACCCTTTCTGAAACCTTACAGCATCATCAAACTTATATTTACCGCTGTTTCGTTTGACTTCGTCAACACAAATTTTTCTTAAATCTCTCAGCTGTCCTTCGGTAATATCATTGGTCGCCGCAACAACATGCATCAGCATTGCAAGCTCCACGCCCTGCTTGAACAGCACCCTTGCGATCCTGTCCTCTGTATCAAGGATTTTTGAGCTGATGACAGATTCAAGTGCAGGAGTAAGTACCTTAGTTGTATTCTTTGAGTTCAGCCACGCAATGTAAAATTCAATAGCGTTTGAAATAAACTCACTTCGTGATGTTGCGTTGGTTTTTGAGATTGCATTGTCGCAGGATTTGAGTAAATCCTTACCTATATACAGTCCTATTCTCTTTGAGTCGTTGTCCATTTTTCACCTTTCCTTTCAGTAACACTTCGGGTATTCAGAGAAAACCTCATCAAAACGGCAAAATCGGGCAGTTTGGAATACAAGCGGTAACACAATGCTAAAAAAGTAACACCTTTGAAAATCCCCGAACGGCGTTGCCGGTCGGTGTGTTTCGGCAAATCCGTGCTTGCACGGAATACGCCTTTATCCTGCTTAAATACCTACCCTCGAAAAACTGCCCGAATTGCCGTAACTCTGATTTTTCACACCTTCCCACAAACCGCCCTGTTTCGATTTTTATTTGATTTCGGATACTTTCCCGACTTATCCTTTAAAAGCCTACACAGGGCGAATGTGGCGAGAATACTGCCGTTATTCTTTACTTAATCACTTTGCCGTTTATCACTTCAAAATTGCACTCTGTATATGACAGTCCATACTCCTTGACTTCACGGTTAAGAATATCAAACATTGATTGTTCTATACTGCGAGGAGATAACTTAATTTCGTCCGATAGCGTATCGTAGCAAATCCATTCTTCACTCTCGGGTGTGTCCTTTACAAGAATGTCAAAGCCGAGGAGCATTTTATCGGGTGTGGGAAATATAACAGCGTTGATTTTCGCACACCCGACTGTAAGCGAAGCAAAGAGAGTGTCGTGCTTGTCCTTTGGATTTTCGGAAAGTAATTTTCTGACTTCGTTCACCGACAAATACATTCTGAAAATATATTTATCACCGAGTTGCTTTTTCAATTTCTTTCTCTCATTCATAAAGCCATACCACCCATTCCCATATTTTCATCTTCATCCGGTGAATCAAACAGATTGTTCTGTTCAAGGTTTTCATAGAACTTTTCGGCACTGTCATTTACGGCTTCGTTTATAACTTTTAAATCAAGACCGCAGTCCTTGTAACCCTGCGATACTGTATCGTAATAGCTTGCACTTGGCAATCCGAAATTCTGCTTAAGATTCATAATGTAAACCATTGCAGTCAGTTCAGAGCCGTTATTCAATTTCACAGGCAAGTCCTGTTTGAAGTAGTGAGAAGGATAGCCCTCATAGCGGTCAAGGAGTTTTTCATCTCTTGACTGAAGCTCCCACAATGCAACGGGAACGGACTTGCCAATGCAAGGTGCGATTGTTGCATAGGAACAGTGAGGCATTCCCTTGAACTGCAATTCGTAATTTTCTACCACGCCCTTGCCGACAAGCTTTGCTGTGGGGCAACGATATTTCATCTGTTTAAGACTGAGATTACTGCCGTAGGCAATGTATAATTTTTTACTCATAATAGATTTCTCTCCTTACATACTCATAACAAAACCCGAATTCTCATTCTGCTCAGTTGCAGTTTCCGAATCGGGTTCGTTGATATTTATATTTTCGTTTGTATTTTGAACTGTATCGTTCAACTGTGAGGCTCGTTTTTGAGCAAGTCTTTCCTTTTGCTTTTCAGCCTGTGCAGGATCCTTCCACGCAATGTTTCCGTCAAGATTTTTCAGCAGATGATGACGAGCCGTCTTAAACTCATCACCTATCAAACCTAATCTCAAAAGCCAAGTTCTAAAAGTGTACTTTTCATTATCCGACTGAGTTTTAGCGTGTCTTGCAGATTTCTGAATCAACGCCTGATGGCTGATTGCAAGGCAAAGCTGAATCGCTGATTTTACTTCGCCTGCGTGTAAGGTGGAATTGAAAAGACGGAATTCAATAGTACCTTTGTAGAACACGCTGTGAAGATTCAGTGCGTGGTAGCGTGTATCGTCATAATGTCTGTAACTGTAATCTTCGCCGTCATACCACATTGACTTTATCTGCTCCATTGACATAGGCGGACGGTTATTGATTTCATCAAGAAAGCGTGTGTCCATCTTCTGACAGTAATGTTCCCTTGACACATTCACTTTCAATGCCTTGTAGAGCAAGTCCTCTTTCGCCGCCATAATATTTACGATATTGCGAAGTGTTTTCGGGGTATGCCTTGAAGCGTCTATGTGGCAATGCAGACCACAGCTTGAGTTGACTCTTGCTCCTGCACCACGAAGCTTTCTTACAAGCTCCTGTATGGTTTCAATGTCATCGTAATTGCAAATCGGAGTGACAAATTCAACTGAGTACAAAGAGCTTGCGTTCTGTCCTGAACGGTTTTCACAACGGACGCTTGCGTCACGCATAATCTTCCACATCCTGCCGTCATTGTCACGAACAGAATAAGCATCATAACAACCGCCTACATGCGTTGCGTCTGTATGAAAATAACCGGCAATCACTTTCGCCGCCGTACTGCGAGTGATGCCGGTCATCTCTATTTCTATGCCAAAATTTTGCGACCTCAAGTCTTTTCCTCACTTTCAATCTTTGGTTTTTTAGGCTTTGGTGGTTTCACCTGTGAACCTTTCATATCAATGAACTCTCTGACATTTGCAGGAACATATTTTGCATACAGAGAGTCCATAGATTTTTCAAGCTCTTCCTTGAAATCCAAATCACGCTGTGACATATACAGCTTAACTGCATTGAGCTTTTCATCATCGTACATAATGCTTACGCTTGTTTTCTTCATTTTGATTTTACCTCCACATATTTTATATTCGGTATCTTCAGCCACTTTGTCCACCCTCGACCGTTAAGCTCTGTTTTGACAACTCCGTAGGCTGTGCCTTGTGCTTCAATAACTTCACCGTTGCCGATATACACACCGATGTGACCGTTCATCCAGACAGCAAGTCCGGGTG
>JBJEOV010000012.1:0-4629 GCA_051880895.1 Ruminococcus sp.
TTGGTTGATGTTTTCTTATTTATTTGTATTAAAGAGCGATTTTGCTGAGTTTTTTCTAAAAAATTAAAAATCTATTTGTGATTAAGATAAGTATTAAAAAATATACTTGTCTTTTTTTATTTCCCAAATAGTTTTTATCGGTTTTGAAAACTCTCGGCAAGTCGCTCTTTTTTATTTTTTTATAAATTTAAAAAAGAGCCTTCGGATTAAAAACAAATCCGATTGTAGAGTTTTCAAAAAAATTATTTAGGAAAGGAAGAAAGTATATGACAATTCAGGAAATAATTAACGACCACAAAAAAGGGCGTTGCTGTTGTGTCAATTTACTGGCTCAGAAAAGGGTATGTGCAGGGGCTAAATATCTTTCGGGTAAAATATCTGAAAAAGAAGCCGTTGCCATTGCCGAAAGCGAAAAAGAACTGCAAAAAAAAGAACAGGGCTTTGCACTTATGCAAGCTTACGAACTGTTACCGTATTCAAGCGATGATACCTTGCTAAAGCCTTTTTTCTATTACAAGGCAGGTACTCCGCTCTGGGTAGTAAAAAAAGGAATTGAAAAGGTTTTTAATATCAAGGAAGAAGATATTTCTGATTACTACATCAATCCTTTTATCTATCTTGCAAAGAGATACTTCGGTATGACAAGATTATATTGTAAAAACGGCGAGTATTCAACTTTTGGGAAAAAAGCCGCTATGCAGTTGCTATCCATAGTATGGAGCTGTTATCAGCTAACCGGAGTACCGATTGACGAAAAGGCTTTGAAGGCAAAGCTTGACTACAAAGGTGAGATGATTTTGTGGACCGATTCTGAAACAATATTACAGAACTGGACGGCAAAACCATTTGACAAAAGAGCCGATTTTCTTACGAAAGAAGGCAGAGAGGCATATGACGAGCTTGTGAGCTTATTGTACGACTTTTCAAATCTTTACGGCTACAGTGATACGATTGAAAATGTTGTTGAAAGAATTGACAACATTGTAGATGATGATTATTGCGGTTGCTATTAAATTTAATTTTATAAAAAAGGAGATAAAAATTATGTCATTAAATTTCTTGGAAAATGAAAAAAGAGAAAACTTCTCTGAGGAGAGCCTTTTTCTGGATCACCTCGATTTTATTGTGGAAAATGAGGAGTGGTGCTATCATAACATTGAGAACACGGACTTTACTTATTTTGATAGTATGTCACAGATTGTTATGACTGTTGACGGCGTAGAAGATTATCCTGTATCGGATCTTGCCCTTCCCTCTCTTATCAGAAGATGTGAGGTTACGGGAGATGGTATTGAGCGATTGGCACTTCACAACAAGCCTGTTTTCTGTCAGCATATGATTGATTATTTTGGCACAAAGAATAATGCGAGAACAAATCTTATAAGCTGTGTATTGTTCGGCAGGGTAAATGCCGTTCACAGCGGAAATTATGTACCCATTAACCAGAGCGAATTTTTCAGAGCTGTTCTGGAATTTTTCTCAAATAGTTTTTCGGGTGTTACTTTTATCAGCGGTATGTATAGCGAAAGCATTACCGAGGCTTTAATTGAGATTGACGATGACACACTTACAGGTGTTTACACGGCTCTGCTGAGTAAATATATGCCAAACGGTAACGATAAAGTAAGGTGTCTTGTCAAGATTTTAGCCTCTGATGTCGGAGAAGTGAGTTGCATTGTTGAACCTATGCTTGTTTGCGACAGTGCCGTAATTCCGCTTGGCTCAAAGCTTTCTCTCAGGCACACAGGCAAGAAGGCTACTGTAGAAAATGCAGTTGAGAGTATAAGCGAGCTTTTTGCTAAGTTTACAGAACAGCTCCGTGGGCTTGAGTTCCTCGAGGATATAGAAATCAAGAATCCAAAGAACGCTATGATTAAGGCGTTTACATATCTGAAGTTTGCTCAGAAGTACGCTTCAGATGTTGTTGACATTTTTGTTCCTCAGCATTATAACGCACTTGAAATTTATGTGCATATGACAAAGGCTCTTGCCAATGCGAAAACCGAAAGCACCTACGATAATCTTCGTAATGACGAAAAGCTCGCAAGACTGACGGGAATCTCAATTAAAAAGTGGAAAAGCTTTGATGTATCAGGCACAGTTGCGTGGAGTGCAAAGGGTAATTAAAAAATGAATAATCTAAGGATAGCAAGGATATTGAGTTGATTTTCAATATCCTTGTTTTATCTTTAGTAGTTGAAATCAAAAAAAGAAAGGAATTATTGCGTATGGATAATTATAGCTTTGATAGTATTTTAGCCGATTATAAGGCAAAAAAAATCACTCTTAAAGAGCTGATTGACATTGTGTGTTCCCACCTTACGGATAATTATAAGCCGAAGGTGTATAAGAATACGGCTAAAATGACAACAGAAGAATGGGAAGAAGCTCGCAGAGATAGTATCGGCGGCTCGGATCAGGCAACCGTTCTCGGAGTTGAAGCCTACGGAAGAACAAAAAGGGGATTGTATTATGACAAAAAAGGGATTGTTCCCGTTAATCCCCCTAAACAGTCACCCGAAATCAATTTTGATTCAGGACATTTTCTTGAACAGCTTGTCGCCGATGTATTTGCTACCGTTACAGGCTTATGCCCTTATGAAATAAAGGCGATGTTTGAACACCCTCTGTTTCCTCATATACGGGTAAATATTGACCGTTTTCTTAGATATAAGGGTAAACCAAATCCTATGGGAATATTGGAGTGTAAAACAACTCACGAGTTTAACAATTCGTGGGACGAAGAAGGAGTACCTTTCCATTACTATCTTCAGGTACAGACTTATTTATCAGCACTCAATATGCACACCGGATATATTGCCTGTTTATTTGTTCCCACTCAGGCGAAATATATGGCGGCAACCTTTTATAAGCTTTCAAAGGCTTTTGAGAAATTCCCTGCCGAGCTTGCAAACGATGTATGTGACTGTATGCTTTCGCTTGCAAAGACAGACAGCGAGCTTGAACCGTACATCAAGATGTTTCTTCATATGATGATCGGCGAGTATTATATTCCCCGTGATATGCTCAAAGATTTTACAAAGGAGCTTTCTAAAAAGTTTGTGTATAAGAAAATTGAGCGTGACCGAGAATTGGAAAAGGAAATTTTATCAAAGGATATTGATTTCTGGTACAGCTACATTGAAGCAAACCGCCTGCCCCCACTTACAGAAAGCGGAGAAGCGTGTGCCGACCTGTTAGAGGCTTATCTTCCTAAAAAGTGTAATGGTATAAGGATTAACGCCACAAAAGAAATGGAAGATAACATTGAAGCAATCAAGGCTCTGGAAGAACAGCACAAGCTGTTCAAGGCTACGGCTGACGAAATCGAAAAGGCAAAGAAGGACTTATATACACCCTTTATTGAAGCTCTTGACGGTAACAGCAGTGGTATAGTTGTCTTGTCTGACGGCAAGGAAATTTCTGTAAGCAATACATCAAGAACTTCAAGAAGCACACAGTACAAGGTGCTTGAAGAAGGCTACCCCGAAGCATATAAGGCGGCTGTCAGGTTATCAACCTCTAAGCCTTCGTTTAAGCTGAACGGAATTTGATAAATATACACAAGGAGTAGATAATATGGAAAAAGTACCTTTTGGTGATGATTGTAAAATTATATTGCCCGAAGAACCAATAGACTGTTCAAGGTTAGGATATTTTGACGAACTTGAATACGACTGTTGGGAACTTATTAAGAACTATTGTAATCAGTTTGGTATAAAAATCGAGGGCGAAATCAGTTTTGACCTTGCTAAAGAGATTCAGGAATGTATTATCAGGCAGTTTGAAACCGCCGGAGTGAAATTTATTTTTTGAGGAGAAAACTATATGACAGGAATAATCAAAAAAATTCTGTATGAAAACGAGGATAACGGCTTTTGCATAGCGACTTTAGTTATTATAAATGTCGAAACAGGAGAACTGCCGGAAAATTTCAACGAATCCTCTATTTCAATTAAAGGTTATTTTCCCTGCCGGGAAGATATGGAAATCAGAATCAGCGGCAAGCTTTCATATTTCAAGGGTAAACCTCAGATAGAAGTCGAAAACTTCTCTGAGGTTTTACCTTTGACAAAGGTTGGGATAATTTCTTATCTGTCAAGCGGCTTGATTAGCGGAATCGGAAAGGTTACTGCCGAAAGAATATATAATGCTTTCGGCAAAAAAACATTTGAAATTCTTGAAAAAGAGCCTGAACTTCTCGTTACGGTCAAGGGCATTTCGAGGAGTAAGATTGATAAGATTTTAAAATCGTATCAGGAAACCTTCGATATGAGAAAAATCATTGAAACTCTTGTACCGTTCGGCATTTCTGCAAACAAGTGCTTTAAGATTCAGAAGCAGTTTGGCGAAAGGGCTTTGGAAATTGTAAACAACGACACCTACCGCCTTACCGCTATTAAAGGCTTTGGATTTAAGACGGTTGATGAAATCGCACTTAAACTCGGCAGAACTCCCGATGATGTAAACAGAGTGCGTTGCGGTGTGAAATTCGTTCTTGATGAAGCTCAGAGTGAAGGTCATTTATACTTGCCTCAGACAGAATTATTGAATAAGACTTATGAGCTGTTGAATGAAAAATTTGCCGGACAGGAAGTTGTATCAAATAGTTTTATTATCAAAACTATT
>JBJEOV010000013.1:0-20523 GCA_051880895.1 Ruminococcus sp.
AACGAAAAATCTGACTTCGCAATATGCACAAACGATTTAATCAGTGTTTCCTTAAGTATCCCTTTTCCCCAAACGACCAAAGGTCAGTGACCTTTGGAAACCCTATACTTTTGTTTTTCTATCTTAGTTTGTTTTTATCAAGGCTTTTGATTATTGATATTGTGGTAAATTATAGTTTTGTGTATTAAATAATTGAACATCTATAAAAAACAAAAATCCCGACGGAATCCGTCGGGATAAAAATTTTGGAAATTAAATTACTTAACTTCAACCTCAGCGCCTGCTGCCTCGATCTTAGACTTGATCTCGTCAGCCTCTTCCTTGGATACAGCCTCTTTGAGAGCCTTTGGTGCGCCGTCAACGAGAGCCTTAGCTTCCTTAAGACCAAGACCTGTGATCTCACGAACAACCTTGATAACAGCAATCTTGTTGCCGCCTGCGCTCTTAAGAATTACATCAAACTCTGTCTGCTCAGCAGCAGCAGATGCAGCCTCTGCAGGACCTGCAACAGCAACTGCAGCAGCAGCTGATACACCAAACTCATCCTCTACAGCGTGTACAAGCTCTGAAAGCTCGAGAACTGTGAGGCCTTTTAATTCTTCAATAATAGCAGTAATTTTCTCTGATGCCATTTTAATTTACCTCCGATATAATAAGTTGTAAAATTTTAATTTATTTTGCAGATTATTCTGCAGCAGCTTCCTCAGCAGGAGCCTCTTCTGTTGCGGCTGCTAAGCAAGCCTCAACACCGCCCTTATCAACAATAGCCTGCATAGCTCTTGCGAAAGCAGCGATTGGTGCCTGGAATGCACCGAGTACATTTGCGAGAAGTACATCTCTTGTAGGAAGTTTTGAAAGTGCTGTGATTGTATCCATATCAATAACAGCGCCGTCAAGGTAACCTGACTTAACCTTGAAGTTATCGTGATCCTTTGCATAACCACAGAGGATTCTTGCAGCAGCAGCATACTCGCTGTCGCTTGTTGCGAGAGCTGTTGTACCCTCAAGAACAGGCTTGATATCCTCAAGACCTGCAGCGTCGCAGGCACGGGATAAAAGTGTGTTCTTTACAACTGTGTACTGAACATTGTTCTCACGAAGTTCTTTTCTGAGCTTTGTATCATCCTCGGTGTTGATACCCTCGTATGAAACAACTAAACCTGTAAGAGAGTTCTTAAGTCTTGCTGTAAGCTCTTCAACGATGACCTTCTTCTGCTCTAAAACACTTTGACTTGGCAATTATTTCACCTCCAAAATTTTTTAAACGCAGTATCTAAAGTTCTTAAAAAACAAGGCAGCCCGATTAAACCTCGGACTGCCGCAAAAATACAACATAATGTAAAATTGCATCTTCCTCGGCAGGCGGTATAACCTTTATGCATAATGCACCTGCTGTCTTTAGAACAGCGAATTTATATTCACACCAAAGGTGTAAACATTAAAGTAATTAATTATCAAACACCAAACTTAGCAGGTGAAATACGAACGCTTGGTCCCATTGTTGATACAACGGCAACTGAGCGGATGTACTGACCCTTTGCAGCAGCCGGCTTAGCCTTTACGATAGCTTCCATAAGAGTATCGAAGTTCTCGCCGAGCTTCTCTGCGCCAAAGCTTACCTTGCCGATCGGGCAGTGGATGATGTTTGTTTTGTCAAGACGGTACTCAATCTTACCTGCCTTAGCCTCTTTAACAGCCTTGGCAATGTCAGGAGTTACAGTACCTGCCTTTGGGTTTGGCATAAGACCACGGGGACCGAGGATTCTACCTAAACGGCCTACAAGACCCATGCAGTCAGGAGTTGTGATGAGAACATCGAAGTCCATCCAGTTTTCCTGCTGAATTTTCTGAGTCATATCCTCTGCGCCTACAAAGTCAGCGCCTGCTTCCCTTGCAAGGTCCTCGTTAGCGCCCTTACAAATTGCAAGAACTCTTACATCCTTACCTGTACCGTTAGGGAGTACAACAGCGCCTCTGACCTGCTGGTCTGCGTGACGGCTGTCAACACCGAGCTTTACATGAAGCTCAACGGTTTCATCAAACTTAGCGGTGCTTGTCTTGATTACAGTTTCAAGAGCCTCGCCCGGTTCATATAATTTTGATTTGTCAACGAGCTTTGCTGCGTCAACATATTTTTTACCGTGTTTCATCAGTTTTCCTCCATTGATAGGTGGTCAATCGGGAATTCCCTCCCACCCGGATAATTAGTCAACTACTGTGATACCCATGCTTCTTGCAGTACCTGCAACCATGCTGATTGCTGCCTCAAGAGAGCCTGCGTTGAGGTCGGGCATTTTCTGCTCTGCGATCTTTGTGATCTGCTCACGAGTAATCTGAGCAACCTTCGTCTTGTTCGGTACGCCTGAACCGCTTTCAATACCGCAAGCCTTCTTAAGAAGAACTGCTGCCGGCGGAGTTTTTGTAACGAAAGTGAACGAACGGTCTGCATAAACCGTGATAACAACAGGGATAATAAGACCTATGTCATTCTTTGTGCGCTCGTTAAAATCCTTTGTGAACGCAACGATATTTACGCCGTGCTGACCAAGAGCAGGTCCAACAGGCGGAGCCGGAGTAGCCTTTCCGGCAGGTATCTGCAGCTTAATTAAGCCAACTACCTTCTGAGCCATTGTGTTTGCACCTCCAAAATTCGTGGTAAATTGCGGAACACCACTATGTAGGGTTCCTCCCACAGGGAGCTTTATGCTCCCAATAAAAAGCCCACAGGCTAATTATCTGTGATTAATCCTCAAGCAGTTCAGCCTGACCTAACTCAAGCTCAACCGGAGTTTCTCGTCCGAACATTGATACAATGACACGGACATAGTTTTTGTCGGCGTCAACTTCTTCAACAACTCCGACAAAATCATCAAGCGGACCGTCGATAATGCGAACCGAGTCGCCTACCGAATAGTTCACCTTAACCGAACGGGTTTCAACGCCCATTCTGTAAACCTCAGCATCTGTAAGCGGAACAGGCTTTGAGCCGGGTCCTACAAATCCTGTGCATCCTCTGATATTTCGTACTACATACCAGGTTTCATCGGTGTAAACCATCTTTACAAAAACATAGCAGGGGTAGATTTTCTCCTCAACCTCTTTTGTTTTGTCGCCGACGGTTTCTGTTACGATTTCTGTAGGCACTTTAACATCAACAATCATATCCTGAAGGTTTCTGTTTTCAGCGGTTGTCATAAGATCAGCCGCAACCTTGTTTTCGTAGCCTGAGTAAGTATGCACTACATACCATTTTGCTTCGTTTTCTGCCATTTACTTTCTTCCTTTCGTAAGCTTAGTAATAACAGAGATTAAGCAGAAGTGTTCATAACTAAGCCGAGCAGAGCAAAGAGTCCTCTGTCAAGGCCGAAAATGAACAGTCCCACAACTACAATTACGCCGATAACAATACCGAAGTTCTTTGTAGTCTGCTTTGGTGAAGGCCAAGTGATTTTCTTTAGCTCACCCTTGCACGCACTGAGGTACTTAATAAGCTTCTGAAAAACATTCTGTTTGTTTTTCTTAGCAGGTTTCTTGGCGTCTGCTTTCTTAGCGTCAGCCTTTTTAGCTTCAACCTTTTTGTCAGCCATTTTGAACCTCCATTATTTTGTTTCCTTGTGCGGAGTGTGTTTCTTACAGAAACGGCAGTACTTGTTCATTTCAAGTCTGTCGGGACTGTTTTTCTTGTTTTTCATTGTGTTGTAATTACGCTGTTTGCACTCTGTGCAGGCCAATGTGATTTTAACTCTCATAACGGCACCTCCCGGTTTTTTCGGAATATTTTAGCCTCCCTCAACAGGGCAGAAAAATAAAGCCCCTTTCAGAGGTAAAACTATTCTATCATATACAAAACACTAAGTCAAGTGTTTTTTCGCAAAAAAATCGCAGTATTTCTGCTTTTATACATCATTAATCGTTGAGCGTTGACGCTTTTGACACATTCTTTTTCTTCGGCTTTTCAGGTCTTACCTTTTTGCCCTTATATTTTCTTGCAGCCTTTGCGGCTTTTTTCAGGTCGTCGCTGAGAAATTCAAAAACAGCGTTGAACTGCTCGTCATCAAGAGAGTTGAGCAATACTATTGTAATGATTGAGCGTGTGTCAATATCGCCGTTGTTGTACTGAAGATTAAAAATGCCCATAAGCTTTTCAAGCTGCGGCTTTGTGGCTGTCCTTACATAACTTACAAGCTTGGGGGCAATCTTCTCCTTTGCAAAGGTTGCGCCTCTGAACGGAAAATATCCGTCCTCCTCGTATTTGATTTCCTCCTTAAGCTCGGGGAAAACCGCTACAAAGCGCTTTGCAAGGAACTTAGGATCTGCGTTGCCGTCGTCGTCCTTCTTCTTTTTCTGTCTGACCTGCTTTGCACGCTTCATTGCCACAGTGCCGGAAACACTCTCAATAAAGTCGTTTGCAATACTGTCAACATCTCTCTGAGTGCTGTCCTCGTCAAGCATCCAGGTGGCAAGGGTTTTCCACTCGTTGTCGGGACCCTCGTCCGTCATAGTGCAGGTACGCAGCACCATATGAGTTTTTTCCATATAATAAACCACTGAATAAGCCACATTTTCGCTTGTGAAAAGGGCAACGATTTCCTGCTTGTCGTCAGCGGCTACCTTTTGTCTTGTATAACCTGTAGGAGCAAGCTGAGCCTCAACCTTGCCTGCAATATAATCAAACGCATTTCTTATTTCCAAAGTCATACATCCTTTCTAAATGTATTCACCAATATATTATACAAGTAATATGTTCGGTTGTCAATCAGATAAAATCTGATAAAAGGGCGAGAGTACGCATTATTTTCGGTTTTTAGCTTGAAACCGCAGGCTTTATATGTTATTATTAAGAAGTATGATTTTATGCAATTACGAAAAGAAGGTTTTAATATGTCTTCAGCTAACGCCATCGGAGTTTTTGACTCCGGGCTTGGAGGACTGAGTGCGGTAAGGGAATTTCTGCACATTCTTCCAAATGAAAATATAATTTACTTCGGCGACACGGGCAGAGTGCCGTACGGCAACCGCAGCCGTGAAACCATTACAAGATATGCCTTTCAGGACACGCATTTTCTGCTTGAAAACAATGTGAAAATGGTAGTTGCCGCCTGCGGCACGGTAAGCTCTGTTGCGGGCAAAAGGCTCGAAAATGAACTGCTCGTTCCCTACACCGGAGTTGTAAACCCCACCGCCTTTGCCACAGCCAAAAAGACAAAAACAGGCAGAATCGGCGTAATCGGCACAGCCGCTACTATTAACAGCCACAGCTACAAGGCTCGCCTTGAAAAGCTGAATCCCGATTTCAAGGTGTTTGAAAAGGCTTGTCCCCTCTTTGTTCCGCTTGTTGAAAACGGACTTATACATAAAGACGACCAGATAGTAAGACTTACAATCAAGCGTTACCTTTCGGAGCTTGTGGAAAATGACATTGATTCTCTCATTCTCGGCTGCACCCACTATCCCCTGCTTGCAGAGGCAATCTCAAGCGTAATCGGCAACGGCATTGAGCTTATCGACTCAGGCTATGAAACCGCAGTTTATGCAAAAAAGGTGCTTGAAGAGAACAACCTCCTTAATGACAGCGGCGAAAAGGGCACTTCCTCATTCTATGTAAGCGATACTCCCGACGACTTTGAGAGCATTGCAGGGCTGTTCCTCGGCAAAAATATGGAGCATACCGTAACTCAGATAAACATTGAGAAATACTGATTTCCGGAGGAATTTATGGAAAAAGAAAAAAATCCCTATATGATTTCTATTGTCGGCGAACAGAGCGTTGACGGTCAGGACGACCGTATTGAGGTGCTTACCGAGGGAAAATATATGATGAAAAGCGGTCATTTCCTCATAAATTACAAGGAATATGACGAAGAACTGCCCGACAAGTTTTTTAACAATCTGATTAAGGTTGAAAACGAAACCGTTACAATTTCCCGAAAAGGTCCTTTAAGCTCACAGCTTATTCTTGAAAAGGGCAAACGACACCAGTGTATGTACCAGACGATTGCAGGTACGCTTTCAATCGGTGTGTTCACCAAAACTCTGAACAACAATCTCAATAAAAACGGCGGCTCGCTTGAGGTAATCTACACTCTCGACTTCAACTCTGACCTCGTGAGCGAAAACCGATTTAAAATAGATATTGAAAAAAAGAAAGAGGTAGAGAACAATGAACATTTATGCTGACGCAGTAGCAAAGCTCAGACTTGCTATTAATTCTGCCATTGAAAAGGCAATTTCAGAGGGCGACCTTCCGCAGGCTGAGCTGCCCGATTTTATTATAGAAACACCTGCCGACAGATCTCACGGAGATTTTGCAACAAACGCCGCTATGGCGGGCGCAAAGGCTTTCCGTATGCCGCCGTTCAGAATTGCGCAGGCTATCACCTCGCACCTCGACCTTGAGGGTACAATGTGCGAAAAATTTGAAACCGCAGGCCCCGGATTTATCAACTTCTTTCTCGGAGCTGAGTTCTACTCGGCTGTTGTAAACTGCGTTCTTGAAAATCCCGAAGCCTACGGCTGCTCCGACTTCGGCAAGGGCGAAAAGGTTATGGTTGAGTTCGTATCCGCAAACCCGACAGGCCCTATGCATATGGGCAACGCAAGGGGCGGTGCGCTCGGCGACTGTCTTGCGGCTGTGCTTGACAAGGCAGGCTACGATGTATGGCGTGAATTTTATGTAAACGACGCAGGCAATCAGATTGAAAAATTCGGCTGTTCGCTCGAGGCTCGTTATTTACAGATTTTCAAGGGCGACGAAATCGTATTTCCCGAGGACGGCTATCAGGGTGCAGACATCACAGAGCTTGCGCAGGAATATGCCGACATTAATGGCGACAGCCTTGTGAATGCTTCGTCTGAGGAGCGCAAAAAAGCTCTCGTTGACTTTGCACTTCCGAAGAACATCAGCAAAATGCAGAGCGATATGGCTAAGTACAACATCACCTATGACAAATGGTTTTTTGAAAGCGAGCTGCACAAGAGCGGCGCTGTAAGGGCTGTTGTTGACACTCTCACCGAAAAGGGACTCACCTATGAGCAGGACGGCGCAGTATGGTACAAAAACAAGCAGGTGCTTACTGAAAAGCTTTTAAAGCAGGGCAAAACCCAGAAGTACATTGACAACCTCGAATTAAAGGACGATGTACTTATCCGTCAGAACGGCAACCCGACCTACTTTACCGCCGACATTGCCTACCACAAGAATAAATTTGACAGGGGCTATACCACCCTTATTGATATATGGGGCGCAGACCACCACGGTCATGTAATGAGAATGAAGGGCGCAATGGACGCAATCGGCTATGACGGCGACAGGCTCAATGTTGTGCTTATGCAGCTTGTAAAGCTTGTAAAGAACGGCGAAATCGTAAGAATGAGCAAGCGTACCGGCAAGGCAATCCAGCTCGGCGATTTGCTTGAGGAAGTACCCGTTGACAGCGCAAGATTTCTGTTCAACACCCGTGAGGCTAACACGCAGATGGACTTTGACCTTGACCTTGCCGTTGCGCAGGACAATCAGAATCCCGTTTACTATGTTCAGTATGCACACGCAAGAATATGCAGCATAATTAAGGCTCTTGCAAAGGACGGCATCACACCACGCAAATGCACCGACTCAGAGCTTGCCCTCCTGACTGCCCCCGAGGAAAGGGAGCTTATTCACCACCTCGCTTCCTACACAAATGAAATCGAGAGTGCCGCAAGGGACTACGACCCGACAAAGATTACACGCTATGTAACCCAGCTTGCAACACTTTTCCACAAGTTCTACAATGCCTGCCGTGTCAAGGGCGAGGACGAGGCTCTCACTCAGGCAAGACTTGCACTGTGCGAAAGCGTAAAAATCGTAATCAAAAATGTCCTGACAATGTTCAACATCTCCTGCCCGGAGAGTATGTGATACGGGAAAAAGCTTAAAAACAGGCTTAAAAAACTATATTAAATCACTAAAAGCTGTGAAATCCAATCCGATTTTGCAGCTTTCTTATTTTTTCTCTTGGCATATTGTGTGATACACAGTATAATAGCATCACACAATAACATTGAACTTATAACGGTGGTGAGAATATGAATCACGATGATATTGTTTCGGGACTTGTGCAGGAGCTGAGGCGAGGTACGCTGATACTGCCGTTACAATTATAAAAACTTTAATGAACAATAAATAATTTATCAAAAAATGCAAAAAATATAACCACCTCGAGGTAAGGTGGTTATTTTTATGAACAGGAAAGAAAGCAGACGCAACGAGCGTTATCCTATTGAACTGCCGTCACGCAACAACAGCTTTGAACATTCGCCCATAGTTGATGTGACAGATAACGAAATCTATCCGTATGAGCTGAGTTCAAGGCGGAATGCGGTGTATCAGCCGCACGAAAATATTTCAGAGGTTGTGGCTACCGAAACAGAACCTGATTCGGCAGTGCAAACCATTCACGGACGGCAAATGTAGGAGCAAAGAGCGGAAATGTGTCGGCATTTACCGAGCCGACGCTTCCGCTCACTTTTTGCTGTCCTGCAATTATATGTGCCCTGAGCTGGTGAAAGCCGTCGGTTACTACAGCCATATCCTCGTTTAGTCCGTTCGCCCTTATTATTTCCTCGGAGAAAGAAATATTTTCAGCGGTATTTGTTGCCTTGTCCTCAATAAAAAGTCTGTCGGGGGAAATTCCCGACTTTACAAGCTCGTCATACATAGCCTGAGCCTCGCTTACAGGCTCGTTACTGCCCTGACCTCCCGTAAGCACAGCCTTTGCATCGGGATTTTCCTGCAAATATTTCAGTGCGCTGTCAATTCTGCCCGAAAGTATCATACTCGGTCCGTTTTCCGTAACCTGTGCGCCAAGCACAACGGCGGTTGCATTTTCAGTCGGCTTTTGTGTGCAGACAAATGCCATAAGTCCCGTAACAATCAAACCGTAGCATAAAAATGCGGTAAAGCAGAAATTTATGCAATAAAGCGCAATTTTGCCAAGAGCCTTCTTTTTAAGTCCTGCCTTTACAGCCTTGTATTTTTCCCTTGCGCCAAGCACAAAAATCAGCCACAGGCAGAGCAAGCCGCCGCTGATATTGCCTATATTTACAATTCCAGCCGCAAATGCCGACAAAAATGTTGCAAGAAATACGGCGGCAATCACAGCAATAATAATTCTGAATATTTTAAAAGCTTTATTTTCATTCTCCACAGCCTGTCACTCTTTTCATAAACAATTCATCATAATTGTAGCACACAGCAACATAAAACACAACCAAATTTTATGTTGATACACCGATAAAAGCGTGATATAATTTTCTTGTTCTATTTTCTTTATATATATCAGCTTTTATTATGAGGACGGTGAGAAAATGAAGTCTGTGTTTTGGGGCAAAAACGCAAAATTCGTTTACTTTTCCTTTATATTTATTATAATTACAACTGCGCTATATACCTATTACGCAAGAGAACCCGGCTGGTGGTACATTGTATGGAACGATATTTTAGCGGCAATTCCGCTGTTTTGTGCAATGCTCTGCGAGCATTTTTACGAAAAGAAAAAGAATGTACGGGCTGTCATTTCGGGACTTTTGTGGCTGTTATTCTTCCCAAATTCGCCGTATATGATGACCGATTTAAAATACACAAGCTATTTTTCGGAAAGCACATATCTTGAATTTGAGCAGAACGGAGCAAACATAAGCGCATGGCTTATCGTACTGAACCTGACAATTACCGTTATTTCGGGATTGCTGTTCGGTATGATGTCTATGCGGATTGTTCACAAAATTATTGACAAGCGTTTCGGCAGATTTTTCGGGATTATTTTCTGCTCGATTTCAATTCTGCTAAGCTCCTTTGCAATCTATATAGGAAGATTTGCAAGGGTAAACTCGTGGGATATTGTGCGCCCGTGGTTTCTCATAGAAAAAACGCTCGACTCACTTTCGCAGTTTACGCCGTACTTTATTCTGATATTCAGCATAGCCACAGCAATGCTTTATGCGCTCTACTGCGCCTTTTACAGGCTGATAATCAATAACAACTGAATACAAATCAAATAAAAAGTCTGAAAAGTTTTTACGCTTTTCAGACTTTTGCTAGGGAAACACTGATTAAATCGTTTGTACATATTGCGCCGACAGATTTTTTGTCAGGTTGCACAAATAAACCGCAGTAATGCTGACGCATTGCGAGGATTTTTTGGGCAAGCTGTCGGAAAATATGCAAGCAAGATGTGCAAACAGCTTTCAGCGTGATTTATTCAGTGTTTCCCTAGATGCTTTATTCGTTTTTCTTGTGCGAAAATTCATTGTAGAGGTTTTCAAGCTTTGGAAGAATATCTGCATACGGTGATTCGCAGGCGGTATCAAAGGCGCTGTTCTTTTTGCTCTTGAGGTTTTCTGCCGCCGATTTTTCGGGTACATTTATAGTGCCTGCGCCTGCAATACAGCCGCCCGGGCAAGCCATTCCCTCAAGCAGATAGCCGTTGTACTTGCCTGCCTTTGCCATTCTGAGCAGCTTTACACACTCTTCGAGTCCCTGCGCATTGGCAACCTTGACCTCTCTGTCGGGATTCATCTGACCGATTGCATTTACCACCGCCTTGGCAACACCGCCGCTTACGGCAAAGCCTCTGCCGTCTGCACTTGAGAATGAAAGCGGCTCTTCGTCAGGCTCAAGTGCGCTGAAATCAACCTCTTTTGCGGCGAACATTCCCGCAACCTCCTCAAAGGTAAGCACAAAGTCGATGTCACTTCGGATACTCTTGCGGCTCGCCTCAAGCTTTTTAGCCGCACAAGGGCCGATAAATACAACCCTACAGCCCGGATAACGCTGTTTTGTAAGTCTGCCTGTAAGCACCATCGGGGTAAGAGCCATTGAGATATACGGCGCAATGTCGGGGAAGGTCTTTTTAGCCATCACGCTCCACGCAGGACAGCAGGAGGTAGCCATAAACGGCTGTTTTTCGGGAACCTCTTCCATAAAGTCCTTTGCCTCCTCAATAGTGCAGAGGTCAGCGCCGACGGCAACCTCTACAACATCGGCAAAGCCGAGCGCCTTAAAGGCGTTTCTGATTTTTGTTGCAGGAAGTCCTGCAAACTGACCTGCAACAGCAGGTGCAACTGCGGCATAAACAGGTGTATCGCTCTGCAATGCCTTTATGGTCTGGAAAATCTGACTTTTGTCAACTATTGCGCTGAACGGACAGCTTACAAGGCACATTCCGCAGCTTACGCACTTGTCGTAGTCAATTTCTGCTCTGCCGTGCTCGTCACTGTGAATAGCCTTCATACCGCAGGCAGCCGCACAGGGGCGCTCCTGCTTTATAATTGCGTTGTACGGGCAGGCACTCTGGCATTTTCCGCACTTGATGCACTTTTCTTCATCAATAAAGGACTTGCCTTCAACTATAGAGATTGCTCCCTTAGGGCAGACCTCGGTACAGGGATGCTCAAGACAGCCCTGACAGCCGTTGCTTACAAACACACGCTTTTCGGGACAGCTGTGGCAGGCAAACTTAATGATATTGATAAGCGGCGGATCATACACCTTTTCGTCAATCATACTCTCCTCAACGCCGGTTGAAATCGGCGCCTGCTCGCTTGCAGACAAAAGGTTGAGTCCCATAGCAAGCCTGAGTCTTTCGCCGACTATGGCACGCTCAAGAAACACGCTTTCTCTGTAGGTGGAAATTTCGCCCGGAATAATCTTATATGGCAGGCTCTCAAACTTTGAATAGTCGCCGCCCTCGTAGGCAAAGCGGGCAACCTCGGTGAATATCTGCTGACGAATTTTAGTTTTTGAAGAATACAGTCCTCTCACAAATAAACCTCCCATTATCTCATATAATCTAAAACCTAACAATAAAATTATACAACAGCGTATAAAATATTTCAATAAAAAATTTGTAAATTCAACAGGGAAATATCAGAAATGCATTGACTTTTGTCCGGTTTAGTTTTATCATAGCAGTATAAAACATAAAATTACAACAGGAGAACATTATTATGAAATGTCCGAACTGCGGTTTTGTTTGCGAGGGTAAATTCTGCTCTATGTGCGCAACACCTCTGAAAGAGGAAACCACCCAAAGCATTCCGCCGCAAAATCCATACAGCAACGAATCAGCCGTAAATTCTTTTAATCAGCAAAATAATAATCCGCCTGCTCAGAATCAAGGGAATTTCAGAGCCGTGCCGCCGCAGCAAAATGGCTTTAACGGTGTTACAAACGGACAGACGAACGGTTTTACAAATAATTTTCCGCAGATGCAAAACGGCTTTGCCCCTGCTCCCGTACAGCCGCCCGTTCAGCCGAAGAAAAGCGGAAACGCAGGCAAAATAGTTCTTGCCTGTGTGCTTGGCGCAATCATACTTGCAGGCATTGTGATTATGATTATTTCTGCCGTTGCCAATTCATTCGGCGCACAGACAGATTACACTGTTCAAAGCAATTATGACCCCGCCCGATACAAGGTCGGTGAAGCAGCCGAAACACCGTTCGGCAGTATTACGCTAAGTGACATTCAGCCGGGCAAATTCTCGTCAGACAACCCAGAGGTAAGTGCTGACGAGGCTGTGCAGTATGACGAGTATATGTTTGAGTTTAATGTGGAAAACACCTCCGATGAGGATTTTTCGGTATCGTTCAGCGATTTTAATGTGACTGTTGATTCAGACAGTATGAATTACTCCCTGACCAATATTAAGGTTGACTCAAATCCGCTGAGCATTACCCTGAAGCCGCACAGCACGGACACCTTCAGAATATACCGCTATGACCCAAATCTTACCGAGGACAGCGCATTCAAAATCACCTATAATTACAACTACTCCGGCAATAATGTGGGAACGGTAATATTTGTAAAAAACAGTCCGATAATTTACGGAAGTATGTTTGAGGAAACAGAAACAGACTTTGGCACAATCAGGATTACCGATGTAAAAAAGCCGAGTTTAAAGGAGATTGCGCAAGCATACTTACAGGACGGCAATAATGCAAGCTCGGAAAGCCCTGTAAATGAAGAGGATGCAATAGATTTTGACGAGGATTATTCTATATATGAATTTACCGTTGATGTAAACACCTCAGAATCAGACGGTAAGCCTGTTTCACTGAACGGAATTGACGGCTCATACACACTGGAAACCTCGGACGGTCTTTCATCACAGATAATCTTCCCGATTGCCGTTTCGGGAGAAAATTATAATTACTTAGCCGGCGATGCGTATGATTTGCATCTGCAATTTGACGCCGACAAAACGACCGCCTTTAAATTTATAGTTGCGATAAAGAATGACTGCGACACATTCAATCTGAATTTTCAGTTCGGCAACGGCAACACGGTAAGAATCGACTCAAGCCTCTTGGAGCTGGAGAATTATATTAACAAAATTGAATTATACTAATACCTAATAAAAAGCAGACAAAAGCCGATACCGCAAAAGCAGTATCGGCTAAATTGTTATGGATTAATGTTTGAATCTTGTGCCGCCCTTTGATGTTGTATGCTTTGGCAGTTCAACATCTGCTGTGTCAAATCTTGAACGCTTTGCCTTTTCAGCCCTTGTATTACCTGTTGCAGGCGCAAAATTATATCTTCTGCGGCTTTTTACCGTTGAAACAACAAAGTAGGTAATTCCTGCAAGGCTGAGAGCTACACAGGCAATACCTGCGTAAAGCATCCAATGACCGTTGTCGGTCTTGCTTGTGTTTTTCTTGATAAAGCTGAAATCGTCGCCGTCGCTGTCTGTGAGAGATGCGTTTTTCAGATTTGCTGAAATATCGTTCCAGTCGCTCTTTGAGAGTGTTTTATCGTCAATATCATCTCTGCTCACGGAATACATCTGAGCAGGCGGAGCAGTGGTTTCGGGTATGGTATAGGTTGTCTGTCCGCCGCCTACATACACATCGTCGCCGTCGCTGTAATACGGCTTATCGTCAACATCGGAATAATTATAGGTCGGCTCAATATACGGCTCTGTCGGCTCCGGCTCGGGATAGTAGGTAGGTTCCGGCTCAGGCTCGTAGGTCGGCTCAGGCTCAGGCTCGTAGGTTGGCTCCGGCTCATAGGTCGGCTCTGGCTCATAGGTCGGTTCTGGCTCAGGCTCTGTAACAATAACCTCTCCGCCGCCCTCGCTTTCTTCCCCTACTGCGCCTGCCGAAAAAGCCATTGCAGAAAAGCTGAGTGCAAGCACGGAAATCAAAGCAATTATCTTTCTTTTCATACTGTGGACTCCTTTCTGAAATTATAAAGAAGTGTTTCCCTAATACCGAAATCATCTGTTTTTACACAATGAATATCAGCACTAAATGCCACACAATTTCTGTGTGGCATTTGATTTTTTAAATTAGTTTGCAGCAGATGAGTCTGAGGATTCTGACGCTGAGCTTTCAGGCTTTACAAAGTAAAGCTCAGGCTTATACTGGTCAAGAACCGACTGATTCTTTTCACATTCGGTTTTCTTTGCAAGGTCGTCAACATACTTTTTGTACTCGTCCTTTTTCATAGCGGCAAGCAGGGAATCACGCTGGGTAGCGTCATAAACATAGCTGTCGATATCGGAATTTATGTCGCCCTTGAATATAAGGTAATAAACGGCTGTATTGCCCGAGCCGACCTTAATGGTTTTTGCCTGGTTTGCCTTCATCTCACCGAGAGCATTTTTAAGCTCGTCGCCTAAAGAGCTGTCTGCAAGATTTTCAACTGCCGAGGTTGAAGGATCTTCTGTGAGCGAATTTGCGGTCTTATACTTATTAATAACATCGTCAAAGGCAGCGCCGTTGTTAAGCTCCTTTGCGTAGCCGTCAAACTCGTCGGTAAGCTTCTTTGCGTCCTCGTCGGAAAGCGCAACATCTGTGCTTTCGCCCGACTCGTCTGCGGTTGACTCATACAGATTTGTCTTGATGTACTTATAGTCTGTGTAGTTCTCTGCAAAGAATGAGATATATTCATCGTCCTTTACTTCCTTTGAGCCGCCCTCGCCGTAGAGCTTTTCAAAAACTGCCGAGTACTTAGTATTGTAAAGTGTTGTGCAGTACTCAAAGCTTTCAAACGAAACGCCGTAAGGCTCGTACTCGTCCTTATAAGGCATATAGTAGCCGTAAGAAGCGTACGGTCCTACTGTCCAGTATTCCTCGGCTGTTTTCTTTGCCGAGTCTGCGGTTGCGCCGCTCATATCAATGCCGAGCTCCTCAACGAGGTTGTCAACTGCAATGTAGTTTAAGCACATTGTATCTGCCTCGTTTTTAATCCATTCTCTTGCAACAGCCTTGTCGCCGTCATCGTCTGTAATTTCAAGGTCAAGCCATGACTCTGACGCTTCATCGTAAGACGCAAGCTTTGAGGCATAGTTTTTAGCCTGTGAATAAGCTGTTTTGAGCGAATAGCTGTAAACGCCGATTGGCAGCTCTACCTTATCTGTTCTGTAAGCCCATTCTGCTTTAAGGCTGATTGGGGTGCAGCCAACTGCTGCAACGGCGATAATCAGCGCAAGCAATAATGAACCAATTTTTGCATATGGTTTCATAATATTTTACCGTCCTTAAAAAATTCTATTTCACCCATAAATCCGACAGGGTGCGTACCTTATGATTATACACAAAAAAATCGGCATTGTCCATATATTTTCTAAAATTTATTGCTTTTTCGGCAAAATTTTCAGACAACTGTCAGATTTTAAATACTTTTTTGAGCATTTCAAGCGATGAAACACCGCCGCACCTTATTGTAATGTACGGCTTGCTGCCTGCCGAGAGCATCGCCCTGCCGTTAAGCCCCGACAAAAGGTCGATAACCTTGGGCGATTTTATCTCCTTGACAAACAGCAGAACATTATTTTCCGTCTGCCTTATCTCGTAAATTCCCATTGCATTTGCGCAGTTTCTGATAAGCGCAATATCAATAAGTCCGAGTACCGATTCGGGAATTTCGCCGAAACGATCCCTCAGCTCGTCAATTACATCAAGGCTGTCATCTTTATTTCGTATATCTGCAATCCTGCGGTAAACATCAAGGCGGAGGGTAAGGCTTTCAACATAGCTTTCGGGAATATGCGCATTGACCGAAATATCAATAAGGCAGTCGAGGTCGGCCGACTGAGCAGCCTCTCCCTTTTCCTCGCTGACAGCCTCGCCGAGCAGCTTAAGGTACATATCATAGCCGACCGACTCCATATGTCCGTGCTGCTGTGCGCCCATAATGTTGCCTGCGCCCCTCAGCTCAAGGTCACGCATTGCAATTTTAAAGCCGCTGCCGAACTCTGTGTATTCCCTGATTGCCGCAAGCCGTTTCTGCTGGATTTCCGTGAGCACCTTATTCTTGCGGAAGGTAAGGTAAGCGTAGGCTCTGCGGTTACTTCTGCCCACTCGTCCCCTGAGCTGATGTAGCTGAGAAAGTCCCATTCTGTCGGCATTTTCTATGATGAGAGTGTTGGCATTCGGCAAATCAACGCCTGTTTCTATTATGGTGGTGCAGACGAGAACATTTACCTCCTGCTCAAGCATCATTCTCCACACCTCGCTTAATTCGTGCTCCTTCATCTTGCCGTGGCCTATCGCAATTTTTGCCTCGGGCACAGCCTCAAGTATTCTTGACGCACACGATTCAATGGTGGCAACATCATTGTGAAGATAGAACACCTGTCCTCCACGCCTTAGCTCCTTGCGGATTGCCTCGTTTATGACGGCGTCGTCGTGCTCAAGCACATAGGTCTGCACAGGCTGTCGGTTTCGTGGAGCCTCCTCGATTACGCTCATATCCCTCAGTCCGCTCATCGCCATATTGAGGGTTCTCGGAATCGGGGTAGCCGAAAGCGTTAATACATCAACATTTTTGCAAAGGTCCTTGAATCTTTCCTTCTGCGCCACGCCGAAACGCTGTTCCTCGTCTATTATCGCAAGTCCGAGGTCACGGAACTCTACATCCTTCTGCACAAGGCGGTGAGTGCCTACAACTATATCAACCTCGCCACGCTTTAGCTTTTCAATGGTTTCCTTTTGCTGCTTTGCCTTTCTGAACCGTGAGAGCAGCTCAATCCTTACGGGGTAGCCCTCAAATCTCTTGCACACCGTCTGATAATGCTGCCACGCAAGAATTGTTGTGGGGCAGAGCAGGGCGCACTGCTTTGAATCTGCAACGCACTTGAAAGCCGCCCTGAGCGCAACCTCGGTCTTGCCAAAGCCTACATCGCCGCACAGAAGTCTGTCCATCGGTGCGGTTTTCTCCATATCATTTTTTATCTCTTCGCAGCATCTCAGCTGGTCGGGGGTTTCCTCGTATTCAAACTTAGCCTCAAAATCGTGCTGCCACTCGTTATCGTGTGAAAAGGCGTAGCCCTTTGCCCTCATTCTTGCCGAATAAAGGGCAATCAGCTCCTTGGCTATGTCCTTTACAGACGCCTTTACCCTCGACTTAGCCTTCTGCCAGTCCTGCGAGCCGAGCTTGTTAAGTCTTACTCTGTTGTTCTCTGACGGGCCTATATATTTTGCCACCATATCAAGCTGGGTTACAGGCACATACAGCACATCGCCCTTTGCGTACTCAATCTTGATGTAGTCCTTTACAATTCCGTGGGTGTCGATTTTGCGGATACCGCCGAAAATGCCGATACCGTGAACGCTGTGCACAACATAGTCGCCCTGCGAAAGCTCCGAAAGGCTGTAAATCGCCTGACTGTCCTTCGGGGTTTTCTTTCTTGCTTTCTTTTTCGGCACATAGGAAATATGCCCCTGAGTGATGACAAAGAATTTTTCGGTAGGATATTCAAAGCCTGCGCTAAGTGTGCCCGGAAGAACAAAAAGAGCGTTTCTCTTTATCTGCGACAGCTCCTCCGCATACTGGGCAGGAATACCGTCATTTCTCAGCGACTCGCAAAGATTTTTAGCCGCCTTGTCCGTACCTGCAAGCACAACTCCGCAGCTTTCGGCGGTGAGCATACCGTTTAAATCCTCTTCAAGCTGTTTGTACGAGCCGTTCCACACGGAAAGCTGCTTTGCGGAAAACGATACTATCTTTCTGAGTGGAATTTTTGTAGAGCCGTGCACAAAGCCCTCGAGCATAACAACTCCGTGCGAGGTCAGAATATCAACGCACTCGGAAAAGGTGAGCGAATATTTATCAAGTCCCCTGCACAGCACACCGTCCTCAAAGGCAGACTTTATGGTTTCCTCATTTCTGAAATCCATTGCTCTGCCACGCTCGGAAATATTGTTGAACTCCGAGGTGAAAATCAGGGTATCCCTGCCGAGGTAATCAAACAGGGTTTCCGCTTTTTCGTATATAAGCGGAATGAATTTATCCGTATTTGAAAGCACTGCGCCCGACCTTATGCTCTCCGCCTCGGAAAGCAGGATTTCCTTGACCTGCGCAGCTTTTTTGCCCCTCACGCTTTTTGCGAGCTTTTCTATTTTATCGGCAAGCTCCGTTTTATCCTCAATTATGACCTCGGTGGACGGTGAAAGGCGGATTTCGCCTGCCTTTTCCCCTCTTCTCTGGGTATCAATATCAAAGAACGAAAGGTCTGTTATCTCATCGCCCCAGAATTCCGCACGAACGGGATTTTCTGCGTCGGGCATAAAGAAGTCGAGAATACCGCCCCTTACCGAGAACTGTCCGCTGCCCTCAACGGCGTCAAAGCGTTCGTAGCCGAGCAGGGTGAGCGTTCTCACCGCTTTTTCAAGGCTTATTTCGAGTCCCTCTTTAAGGGTTAAGACGCAGTCGGCTAAAAAAGCCTTCGGTACAGTGAGCTGTGCGGCGGCGTCAATACAGCCGACCACCACATCACACTCGCCGTCAATCAGCTTTAACAGCACCTTGAGCCTTGCGTGCTCGTACTCCCTCGAGGCGCTCTGCATATCCCTGAAATTGAAATCACGCTCGGGGTAAAAATACGCTCTCAGCCCCATACTCGCAAGGTCGTTGCAAATCGTCTGCGCCTCTCTTTCGTCTGAGGCAACACAAAAGGCTGTGGTACGCTTACGGCAACACAGCGAATAAATTATATGAGCCTTATGAACGGCTGAAAGTCCTGTAGCGCAGACGCTTCCGCCACGCACAACGGCTTTTTCAAGCGAGGTAAAAATCTCGCTGTTTTTAAATACATCAACTAAAAATTTCATTTCTTTTTTAACGAGCAGATAATTTCTGCTGAATCATTTTTTATTACCCACAATCGGTTTTATTTTTTTATTCGGCTTGCAATTTTCAACATTCTTCTGTAAAAATGTTGAAAAATCAGTTAAATAAATTCATTGCACGGTCAATTTTTCCATCAGCCATAAGCTCAACTGCCTTTACTGCGTTTTCAAATACCGCAGACAGCTTTTTCTGCTCGTCAGCCGAGAATTTTGAAAGCACCCAGTCGGCAAGATCCCATTCGGGGGTTGGCTTTGCACCTATTCCTATTTTAATTCTGGGGAACATATCGCTGCCGCTGAGATAGATTATGCTCTTCATTCCACGCTGACCGCCGTCGCTGCCCTTTGAGCGGATACGCATTTTCCCAACATCAAGGGATATATCATCAAATAATACTATCACATTTTCGGGCGGAATTTTGTAGAAATTCATCGCCTCAACAACAGCCTGACCGCTGTTGTTCATATAGGTGGTCGGCTTCATAAGCATTGCCTTTCTGCCTGCTATGGTACATTCGCCCACATAGCTTTTGAACTTCACCCTGTCCACCCGGCAGTCAAGGCTATCGGCTATTGCGTCAATCGCAAGCCAGCCTGCATTATGACGGGTGTTTTCGTACTTTTTGTCGGGATTTCCGAGTCCCACAACCAAAAGCTCAACGCCGCCGCCAAAGCTCTTTTTCTTTCCAAACATAATTATCTTTCCTTTTATGCTTAATCTTTTTATTTATACCATTTGGTAAGCTGAACTATAATTTAGTGTGGAGTTAATAATTTGATGAACTACACATAAAGCCTTCCCCTTGAGGGGAAGGTGGCGGCGTAGCCGACGGATGAGGTGTAGCCACGAAGTGGCGTTATAGTTATAAATAATGCGATAGTATATGACGGACGCTAAAGCGTCCTACACCTCATCAGTCACCTTCGGTGACAGCTTCTCCTCAAGGAGAAGCCTTGAAAACTTTAGCAAATAAATTATAGTTTTCTAACACTCTAAACGGATAATTTCAGCTTAGTCAAAGGGATAGTCGGATTTTTTACTAAACGGCGAAACGGCGGGTTGTGAAAACCCGCCTGTATAATCGCTGTTTTATTTTTTGTTCATTAACCGAACGCAGGAGTAAACGGCTTGTCATTGTAAATTCTTGCAATAGCCTCTGCAAAGGTAGGAGCAACAGGAAGAATTGTGAACTTGTCAATCATATTTTCCTGCGGAACAGGGATTGTGTCAAGAAGTACAACCTCCTTGATTGCGCTGTTCTTGATTCTCTCGATAGCCGGACCTGAAAGAACTGCGTGAGTAGCGCAGGCGTAAACCTCGGTTGCGCCGCCCTTTTCAACAATAGCGTTTGCAGCGTTGCAGAGTGTGCCTGCCGTATCAATCATATCGTCAACAAGGATAACCTTTT
>JBJEOV010000014.1:0-4345 GCA_051880895.1 Ruminococcus sp.
TTTTTTGGGCAAGCTGGCGGAAAATATGCAAGCAAGATGTGCAAACAGCTTTCAGTGTGATTTATTCAGTGTTTCCTAAATAACGAAAGGGGCTGAGGGTGTGAAAATAAATTTACCGGCTGATGTAAAAATGATAATTGACAGAATTGAAAAGCAAGGCTTTTCCGCTTACGCAGTGGGCGGCTGTGTGCGTGACGCAATACTGCAAAAGGAGCCGAACGACTGGGATATCTGCACAGATGCCTTGCCGACTGATATTATGAGGATATTTTCGGGTTTTCACACCTTTGACGCAGGCATAAAGCACGGTACGGTTTCTGTTGTAATAAATTCAGCTGTCTATGAGATAACCACCTTCCGCATTGACGGTGAATACATTGACAACCGTCATCCTGACAGAGTTGATTTTACTGATGATATAGTTACAGATTTATCAAGACGGGATTTCACCGTAAATGCAATGGCTTACAGCGAAAAAACAGGACTTATAGATCCTTTCGGCGGTGTTTACGACCTTGAATTGATGGCTGTCCGCTGTGTCGGCAATCCTGTTGAGCGTTTCAACGAGGACGCTCTGCGAATTATGAGAGCCCTGCGCTTTGCCTCCTGCTATAATATGGCAATTGAAAAGCATACGGCAAACGCCGTTTTTGAATGTAAAAGGTTGTTGCATAATATAGCCGCTGAGCGCATTACAAGTGAATTCAACAAGCTCGTATGCGGTGAAAGCTGTGAGTATATTCTAAGAAGATTCAGGACGGTGTTTGCTGAATTTTTACCCGAAATATCGGTAATGTTCGGTTATGAACAGCACACAAAGCACCATAACAAAACCCTCTGGAGGCACACAACCTCTGCGATGACTAATATTGATGCCGAGCCGCTTTTAAGAATTACAATGCTTTTGCACGATTTAGGTAAACCTATGGCGTGCAGACACGATCCTGACGGTACGGCTCATTTTAAAGGACACCCTAAATTCAGCGCAGTAATGGCAGAGCAGATACTTGAAAGAATGAAATATCCGAGAGATTTTATTGATGACTGCATAACACTTATCGCCTTTCACGATGTAAGATTTTCAGGCAGTAAGCCGCAGATAAAGCGTGTTATGAATAAAATCGGCGAGAATAATATGCGCAGGCTTTTAAAGGTGCAGTATGCGGATATGATGGCACAGTCTATGTACCTAAGGGAAGAAAAGCTGAATAAATATAACTCAGCGTGTAAGGCTTTTGAGGAAATTATAGAGGAAAAGGACTGCTTTACCCTGAAACAGCTTGATATTAACGGTCACGATTTAATAAAAATGGGAATTACGGACGGCAGGCAGATCGGCTTTACCCTGAAAAAGCTTCTCGGTCTGGTAATTGACGGAAATCTCGAAAATAAAAATTCAGCCCTTGTGCAGAAAGCCAAGGATTTGAACGGTATAAATTGTTGAAGAAAGCAGAGTATTTTATATTCTATTGTAAAATATATTTGCATATTGGAATAATAGAAAGAAAATATTTTGTTATAATTAAAGAAAATAATTAGAAAGAACGGAGGTATTTTCAATATGTTAAGTGATATTGAAATCGCTCAGGCTGCGACCTTACTGCCAATCAAAGAGGTTGCCGCACAGATCGGAATTAAAGAGGACGAGCTGGAGTTTTACGGCAAGTACAAGGCAAAGCTTTCAGATGAGCTTGCCGAGAGATTAGAGAATAAGCCTGATGGAAAGCTTATTCTTGTAACGGCTATTAACCCTACACCAGCAGGTGAGGGAAAAACCACAACTTCCGCAGGTCTTGGTCAGGCGATGGCTAAGATTGGTAAAAAAGCTGTTATCGCACTCAGAGAGCCGTCACTCGGTCCTGTATTCGGCATTAAGGGCGGCGCAGCAGGCGGCGGCTACGCTCAGGTGCTCCCTATGGAGGACATCAACCTTCACTTCACAGGCGATATGCACGCTATCACCTCTGCAAACAATCTTTGCTGTGCAATGCTCGACAACCACATTCAGCAGGGCAATGTTCTCGGAATTGACCCCCGTCAGATTCTCATCAAGAGATGCCTTGATATGAACGACAGAGCGCTCAGAAATATTGTAGTAGGTCTTGGCGGCAAGGTAAACGGCGTTCCCAGAGAGGATCACTTCATTATTACCGTTGCTTCCGAGGTTATGGCTATTCTCTGCCTTGCAGACGATATTAAAGATTTAAAGAGAAGACTCGGCAATATTCTTATAGCCTACACATATTCGGGCGAGCCAGTTTTTGCAAAGGATATAAAGGCTGACGGTGCAATGACTGCACTTCTTAAGGACGCAATCAAGCCTAACCTCGTACAGACTCTCGAGGGTACTCCTGCGATTATGCACGGCGGTCCTTTTGCAAATATTGCTCACGGCTGTAACAGCGTAAGGGCGACTAAGCTTGCCTTAAAGCTCGGCGATTACTGCATCACCGAGGCAGGCTTCGGTTCTGACCTCGGCGCAGAAAAATTCTTTGACATCAAGTGCAGATATGCAGGTCTTAAGCCCTCTGCCGTTGTTGTTGTTGCAACCTGCCGTGCCTTGAAGTATAACGGCGGTGTTCCGAAAACAGAGGTTTCAAAGGAAAACCTTGACGCACTTAAAAAGGGTATCGAAAACCTCGGCGTTCACATCGACAATATGAGAAAATACAATGTTCCCGTTGTTGTTGCCATCAACCAGTTCGGCACAGATACTGCAGAGGAGCTTGAATTTATCGAAAGCTACTGCAAGTCAAAGGGCGCAGACTTTGCACTTTCAAATGTATTCTCAAAGGGCGGAGAAGGCGGAACAGAGCTTGCTCAGAAGGTAGTGGAGGCTTGCGAAAAGCCGTCCGATTTTGCTCCGATTTATTCGGATGACCTTAAAATTAAGGAAAAGATTGACAAGATTGCAAAGACAATTTACGGTGCGGCAAAGGTTAATTACACAACTGCCGCTGAAAAGGCGTTAAAGCAGATACAGGCTCTCGGCGGTGACAAGCTCCCCGTTTGTATTGCAAAAACTCAGTATTCGCTTTCCGATGATCCGACCCTGCTCGGCGCACCAAAGGATTTTGAAATCACCGTAAAGAACCTTTCCCTTTCAAACGGCGCAGGCTTTGTGGTTGTTTATACAGGCGATATTATGACAATGCCGGGACTTCCAAAGGTGCCGTCAGCAGAAAAGATTGATGTAACACCCGAAGGAAAGATTAACGGTTTGTTCTGATGATAACGGTAAATACTCATAACGCACAGGAAACCGAGGCACTCGGCGCAAGGCTTGCCGAAAAGCTGTGCGGCACAGAGGTAATTGCTCTCTTCGGCGGTCTTGGAATGGGAAAGACCGCCTTTACAAGAGGGCTTGCAGGTGCGCTCGGTGCAGGGGAGAATGTTTCAAGCCCTACATTTGCCCTTGTAAATGAATATTCGGGCAAATTCAATATTTTTCACTTCGATATGTACCGTGTGAATTCGTGGGACGATTTGTACTCCACAGGCTTTTTTGACTATCTTGATAACGGTATCATCATTATTGAGTGGAGCGAAAATATCGAAGAGGCTTTGCCTGCTGATTGTATAAAAATCAGAATTAAAAAGGGCGAAAATGATAATGACAGAATTTTTGAAATTGAAGGTGTTGATCTGCAATGAAAATTCTTGCAATAGATACAAGCGCCACAGCGGCGTCAGCCGCACTTTGCGATGATAATAAATTAATCGGCGAGTTTTTTATAAACACAAGGCTCACCCACAGCAGAACCCTTATGCCAATGATTGAAAATCTGCTTGCAAATACCGACACGAAGATGTCTGATATTTCAGTTGTTGCCGTAAACTGCGGTCCAGGCTCGTTTACAGGTGTAAGAATCGGTGTAGCGGCGGCAAAGGGACTTGCTTTTGCCGATGATTTGCCTTGTATTGAGGTGTCAACGCTTGAAAGTCTGGCGTATAACATGCGCTCTGTAAAGGGGATTATATGTCCCGTAATGGACGCCCGCTGTTCTCAGGTGTATAATGCGCTTTTCAGCTGTGACGGTGTAAGCCCTCAAAGACTTTGCAAGGACAGAGCCTTGTCGATTGCAGAGCTTTGCGAGGAGCTTAAGGGCTATGACGAAAGAATCATACTTGTAGGTGACGGCGCAGAGCTTTGCTATAATGCTATGAAAGAATTATTAGCAAATGCAGAGCTTCCACCTATCAGCGCAAGATTTCAAAGAGCGTCATCAACGGCAGAAATTGCGGTTGAAAAATTCAATAAAGGGGAAGTTCTTTCGCCTGAACAGCTTATGCCGATGTACTTAAGACTGCCGCAGGCTGAAAGAGAGCTTAAAAAGAAAACGGA
>JBJEOV010000015.1:0-19695 GCA_051880895.1 Ruminococcus sp.
CTTCGGTGACAGCTTCTCCTCAAGGAGAAGCCTTGATAACTTTTCCGCTAAATTATAGTTTACTCACACTTAAAGCGGATAATTTTAGCTTAGTCAAATTGATAGTCAGAAGAATTAATTATGAAAAACTATGAAATTATTGACAGATTATTCACCGAGCATAACGCAGACAGAGCGGAGCTTGTCGCTCTTATAAATACCGTTACGGACGATGAGCTTGAATATCTGCGGCAAAAGGCTCAGCAGACTGCGCAGAAATACTACTCAAACAAGGTTTATATCAGAGGTCTGATTGAGATTTCCAGCATTTGCAGAAATGATTGCTATTACTGCGGAATACGCAGGTCAAACAAAAACGCCGTGCGTTATCGGCTCAGCGAAAATCAGATTTTGCAGTGCTGCGACACAGGCTATCCCCTCGGCTTTCGCACCTTTGTTTTGCAGGGCGGCGAGGACGGATATTTTACAGATGATGTGATGTGCGGTATAATAGAGAAAATCAAGTCGAAATATCCCGACTGCGCAGTCACGCTTTCGCTCGGAGAGAGGAGCTTTGAAAGCTACAAAAGACTGTATGAGGCGGGCGCAGACCGTTATCTCCTCCGCCACGAAACCGCCGACAGGGAGCATTACGAAAAGCTGCACCCCGAAAATATGTCGCACAAAAACAGGCTTGAATGTCTGTATCAGCTGAAAAAAATCGGTTATCAGACAGGCGCAGGCTTTATGGTCGGCTCGCCGTACCAGACAGCCGAAAATCTTGCAGACGATTTGATTTTTATAAAAAAACTCAATCCGCAGATGTGCGGTATAGGCCCGTTTATTCCGCATAAGGACACTCCCTTTGCAAAGTTTCAGTCGGGCAGCGTTCGGCTGTGTCTTATGCTGATTTCGGTAATAAGACTGCTTTTGCCGAGCGTACTTCTGCCGTCAACCACCGCCCTCGGCACTGCCGACAGCCGGGGCAGGGAAAAGGGAATACTGCACGGCGCAAATGTAGTTATGCCGAACCTCTCTCCGCTTGAGCACAGAAAGGACTACTCTCTGTATGATAATAAAATCTGCACAGGCGACGAGTCGGCGCAGTGCATAAGCTGTATGAAAAGAAGAATGGAATCAATCGGCTACGAGGTTGTGACCGATGTCGGAAATTATAAAAATATAGGAAACACTTATTAAATCGTTTGTGCATATTGTGCAGTCAGATTTTTTGTCAGGTTGCACAAATAAACCGCAGTAATGCTGACGCATTACGAGGATTTTTTGGGCAAGCTGGCAGAAAATATGCAAGCAAGATGTGCAAACAGCTTTCAGCGTGATTTATTCAGTGTTTCCTATAAATCCTTAAACCACAGACAGGAAGGGAAAATAAAATGTATGACAAAAAATCTCTGAAAGCAGAGGAATTTATAAGCGACGAGGAAATCCGTGCCACGCTGAAATACGCTGATGAAAACAAGGATAACCTTGAGCTTATCGACAAAATAATCGAAAAGGCAAGGCTCAGAAAGGGACTTGACCACAGGGAGGCAAGCGTTCTGCTTGCGTGTGAGGACGAGGAAAGACTCAGCCGGATTTACGACCTTGCCGAGCAGATAAAAAAGGATTTTTACGGCGACAGAATAGTAATGTTTGCTCCGCTTTATCTCTCGAATTACTGCGTAAACGGCTGTGTTTACTGCCCCTATCATCTGAAAAACAAGCACATCTGCCGTAAAAAGCTCACTCAGGACGAGGTAAAAAAAGAGGTTATCGCCTTGCAGGATATGGGACACAAAAGGCTTGCAATCGAGGCAGGCGAGGACCCCGTGAACAATCCGATTGAGTATATTTTAGAGTGCATAAAAACGATTTATTCCATAAATCACAAAAACGGCGCAATCAGGCGTGTTAATGTGAATATTGCCGCCACCACCGTTGAAAATTATAAAAAGCTCAAGGACGCAGGCATCGGCACTTACATCCTTTTTCAGGAAACCTACAACAAAAAGAGCTACGAGGAGCTGCACCCCACAGGCCCCAAGCATAATTATGACTATCACACCGAGGCGATGGACAGGGCTATGCAGGGCGGTATTGACGATGTAGGACTGGGCGTGCTGTTCGGTCTTGAGCTGTACCGCTACGAATTTGCAGGACTTCTTATGCACGCAGAGCATCTTGAGGCAGTGCACGGTGTAGGCCCTCACACCATAAGCGTACCGAGAATCAAACACGCAGACGATATTGACCCCGACGCATTTGACAACGGCATTGATGACGATACCTTTGCAAAAATCTGTGCGCTGATAAGAATTTCAGTGCCTTATACAGGTATGATTATCTCAACAAGGGAGAGCAAGTCGGTGCGTGAAAAGGTTATCAGACTCGGAGTATCGCAGATAAGCGGAGCGTCCTGCACGAGCGTGGGCGGCTATGCCGAGCCTGAGGAAGAGGACGAGAACACCGCACAGTTTGATGTTTCCGACAACCGCACCCTTGACGAGGTAGTCAACTGGCTTATGAGCCTCGGCTACATTCCCTCGTTCTGCACCGCCTGCTACCGAGAGGGCAGAACAGGCGACCGCTTTATGTCGCTGTGCAAGAGCGGTCAGATTCAGAACTGCTGTCACCCGAATGCACTTATGACCTTAAAGGAGTACCTTATGGATTACGCAAGTGAGGACACAAGAAAAATCGGCGAACAGCTGATTGAAAAGGAGCTTTTAAAAATTCCTAACGAAAAGGTAAGGAAAATAACGGCTCAGCACATAGTCGAAATTGAAAACGGCAGTCGTGATTTCCGCTTTTAGGAGGTTTTTCTATGGGACTTAATGACACACCGCTTGCCGAGAGGGTGCATATCGGCTTTTTCGGCAGGCGCAACGCAGGAAAATCAAGCCTTGTAAACGCTGTTACAGGGCAGAAATTATCGGTTGTTTCCGAGGTTTTGGGTACTACCACCGACCCCGTAATGAAGGCTATGGAGCTTTTGCCCCTCGGCCCTGTTGTGATAATAGACACCCCCGGCATTGATGACGAGGGCAGCCTTGGCGAAATGCGTGTGGAAAAGGCAAGGCAGGTGCTGAACAGAACGGATATTGCGGTGCTTGTGCTTGACGGCGCTGTGGGAAAAACTGCCGTTGATAACGAGCTTATCGGACTTTTTAAGGAGAAAAATATTCCGTATATAGTTGCCTATAATAAAGCGGATTTGCTTGATGCCTTGCCGCAGATTGAGGACGGAATGTTTGTAAGCGCAGAGCAGAATACGGGAATTTATGAGCTTAAAGAGAAAATCGCAAGCCTTGTAAAGCCCGACAGAGAGCCGAAAAGACTCTGTTCGGATTTAATCGGCGAGGGAGATATAGTGGTGCTTGTAGTGCCGATTGACAAGGCTGCTCCAAAGGGAAGAATTATTCTGCCCCAACAGATGGCAATAAGAGATATTCTTGATGTCGGTGCGGTTGCCGTTACGGTAAGGGATACCGAGCTTGAGCAGACGCTGAAATCACTCGGCAAAAAGCCTGCCCTTGTAATCACCGACAGTCAGGCGTTTGCAAGCGTTGCAAAAATAGTGCCTGAGGATATAAGGCTTACATCATTTTCTATTCTTATGGCAAGATACAAGGGTGTGCTTGACACCGCCACAAACGGCGCAAGGGCGATAGACACGCTCAGCGACGGCGACACCGTGCTAATAAGCGAGGGCTGTACGCATCACCGCCAGTGCGACGATATAGGCACTGTAAAGCTGCCCCGTCTTTTAAAAAGCTACACGGGCAAGAGCATTAACATTGAAACAAGCTCGGGCAGAGAATTTCCGACCGACCTTACAAAATACAAGCTGGTTATCCACTGCGGCGGCTGTATGCTCAACGAAAAAGAGGTTGACCACCGTAGACAGACAGCCGAATACGCAAATGTTCCGTTTACAAATTACGGAATTGCAATTTCATATATGCGTGGCATCTTTGACGGCGGCTTGTTTGTGAACAGGATACAGAAATAATAGGTTTCCTTAACGGTAAAAATCATAATTTGCGCAGGTATTATCTATGAAAATTGAATTCAGACAAGCGACCGTGACAGATGCAGAATTATTGATTGAGATTTATAATGCTTCGTTTTACAGTGATTATATTAAATATGGCGAATGTCCCGGGTATGGAAAAACCAAGGAAGAAATGGAAAAGTCAATAATAAATTATCCTAAATTCCTTATACTGTGCAACAGCAAGCCTGTTGGCTGTGTTTCTTGCAAATTGAAGGAAAAGAAAGTATATGAAGTCGGCTGTTTATGCGTTATCCCGGAGTTTCAGGGCAGAGGAATCGGCACACGAGCCGTTGAATTTGTAAAGACTTTTTACAAGGACGGGGATAAGTTCACTTTAACGACACCAATAGATAAGAGTCAGAATATAAAGTTTTATACTGAAAAATGCGGCTTCGACATTGTGTCAACTGAAAAAGACGGAAATGTTGAAGTAGCCGGATTTGTTTTAGCGAAACACTGAATTACAGTTTTGCGTAAAAAGGGATAACCATATAGTTAAATTCAGTCATAAATATAAAAAATCCGACCTCAGAAGAAGTCGGATTTTCTATTTGCTGTCAGCTGTTAAGCCAGACCGCATTTTTCAATGAATTCATAAATACCTTTTTTGCCGTTCTTTATTTTCTTTGCTCTGATGTTGAACAAAAGAATTGTGAGAAGGGTAAAGATGACTGCGATAGACAGAAGTACAATTGTTACCTCAAGAATGTTGCCGTTGCCCGAGATTGTACCTCTGAATGCGTCAACTGCATAGCTGAACGGCAGCCACTTGTGTATTGTTGCAACAAAGTCGCCCGAAAGCTCAATCGGATAAGTACCTGCCGAGCCTGCAAGCTGAACAACCATAAAGATAAGCATTAAGAAACTGCCGACCTTGCCCAGCCATACATTGAAGAAGTAAAGAATTGACATAAATGCGATTGCGGCAATTCCTGCTACGAGGAAGGTATTCAAAAGCTCTGTAGGTTCAAAATTCAGAAACAGCATAAGCGAGCCTATCATTGCAAAGGAGGAAATAAGCGCAACGAGGTATGCTACTCCTGCCTTGCTCAGCCACCAGGAAAATCCCGATTTGATTTTGCCGTGATGCTCTGTGAGAGGATACATAATGCAGAACGCTATGCAAAGCACCCACAAGCCTACGCACATCATATAAGCCGCCATTGCGTGTCCGTTGTTTACAACATTTGAAATCTGCGTTTCGTTTGACTCAACAGGGCTTGCAATCATTTCGTAAACTGCATTATCTCCCTTGTTTTCGTCTATTGTCTTTTTGCCGTCATCAAGTCCGGTTTTTAAGGTGTCTGCTCCGTTTCTTAAATCGGAAAGTCCGTTGCCCAGAGTAATTGAGCCGTCAAAAAGCTTATCTGCTCCGTCATTGAGAGTTACTGCACCGTCTGCAAGCTGATTTGCACCGCTTGTGAGCTTTCCGTTGTTTGAAGTAAGTGCTGAAAAACCGTTTGCCAGTGTTTTTGTACCGTTATCAAGAGTTTTTGTACCGTCTGCAAGCTGAGAAGTACCGCTCATTAATTCATCTGCTCCGCTGTCAAGTGCGGTTGCTCCTGCATAAACCTTATCAGCGCCGTTTGCAAGCTGAGATGCACCGGAATTAAGTTGCGCTGAATTATCGTTAAGCTGAGAAAGTCCGTTTCCGATTGCGGTAACTCCGCTTGTGTATGCGGAAATACCGTCTGAAAGCGTACCTGCTCCGCTGCCTGCCTGAGAAATACCGCCGTCAAGCGAGGTCATACCCGGTATAAGCTGTGTATCAAGCGCATAGCTTACATTTGCAAGACCGCTGTACATTCCGTTTACGGCTGTTTTTGCACCGCCAAGCACGGTTTCCTTGCTTTCGTTAAGCTGTGCAACTCCGTTTTTAAGCTCTGTTATGCCCGAAAGAGCAGGAGTGACCTGTTCAAAGGCTGTGCCTATTGCTGTTGCATTGTTCGCTGCTGAGGTTACATTTACTGCAAGACTGTCGGCAATTTCCTTAATCTGTGCCGCAGTTTGAAGGTCGCCGCTTGACTGTAGCTTAGCGGCAAGCGCATATAGCGACTCAGCATTTGCACCTGCGTTTGTCAGGCTTGCCGAAAGCTCGGATTTTGCAGTCATAAGGCTTGTAATTTCCTCTTCACTCGGAAGAGCTGTATTTTGCAGGCTGTCGTTTATCTGGCCGATAGCGGATGAATAAGTATCGAGTCCTGCGCAAAGCTGAGTAATTGTTTCTTCACCCGGCAAACCGCTCTTTACTGTATCACTCATCTGATTAAGACCGCCGAGAATCTGTGCACTGCCCGATGCAAGCTCTTCGTTGCCGGCCGTAAGCTGTTGAGCACCTGATGTAAGAGCAGAGCTTTTTGAATTAAGAGTATAAGCACCGTCATTAGCCTGCTTTACGCCCTCTGTGTAGGTTTTTAATCCGCTTTCAAGGGCTTTTGCACCGCTCTCAAGCTGAGCTGATCCTGTTGTAAGAGCTTTTGTGCCGTCAGAAAGTGAAAACGCACCGTCATTGAGCTTTAATGCGCCGCTGAGTAAGCTTTCAGCTCCGCTTGCAAGTGAATCGGAGCCGTTGGAAAGCTGATTTACACCGTCAATGTATGAGGAAAGTCCGATTTTCAGCTCGCTCGTGCCGTCCTTAAAGGTGAGCGTACCCTCAGATAATGTTTTCAGGTTATCCGAAATAGTTTTGTTGCCGTCCGACAGTTTTTCTGCGCCGTTATAGATTTCGCCTGCGCCGTCAGCGGCATCCTTCATACCGTTGCCTGCCTCGCCGATTTTATCGAATATGGTTTCGGCATAGGTTTTTGTGACTTCCTGTGCAACAGAGGTCTTGATTTTTTCAAGAGCCGTTTCGCTCATTTTCATTGCTATATAGTTTGTACCGGGGTTGGTTTTGTAGTCAAGCTCCATTTTCTTAGGAGTTTCGTCCATAAGAGTTGAGGCGTTTTCCGAGAAATCCTTTGGAACGGTGATTACCATATAATAAGTACCGTTTTCCAGTCCACGCTCTGCCTGCTCTTCGTCTGTAAAATTAAAGCAAAGCGAGCCGTCATCCTTCAGCTTGTCAACAAGCTTATCGCCCACATCAAGGGTTTTCCCCTCGTACTGTATCGGCTCGTCAAGATTTACCACTGCAACCGGCAGTTTTTCAAGCCTGCCGTAGGGGTCCCACATTGAGCCGAGGAAAAGCGTGGTATAGATAGCAGGAATCGCAATGATGAATACCAACACGATTATCAGTATCTTGTTTTTCCACAGGCTTTTCCATTCTTGTTTTACCATAACATTGTTCTCCTTTCTTACACTAATCAACGAAGTTATTATTAAACTATATTATATATTTTAATAGATAAAGTGTTGATTTTTATTGTGATATATATTATAATATCAGCAAAGGAAACATTCAAGCATTAAAATTAACGCTGGTGTTTAATAATAGACATACAATATAAATGATGTAGAGAAACGGAGAATAAATTATGGCAGAAAAAACTGACAGACGGATACGCAAAACCAAGGCGGCATTAAGGCACGGCCTTGCAGTGCTTACACAGAAAAAAAGCATAAAGGAAATTACGGTAAAGGAGCTTGTTGAAGAGGTGGACATTAACCGTTCAACCTTTTATCTGCACTATACCGATATATACAGTATGGTGTCTGAGCTTGAAAATGAGCTTTTAGCGCAATTCAGACACGCAATAGATTTGTATCCGCCTACTAGCAGTGAGGATGAAATGTGCAGATTTTTTGAGCACATATATAATATCTTAGCCGATAACCGTGAGATTTGTATTGCGCTTGTGGGCGAAAACGGCGATATTTCGTTTATCCGTCAGGTAGAGGATTTTGTGGCAGGCAGAATTAAGAAAATATTTGAAAGCGGTATGGTCAAGAATATAGATGATACAAAATATGTTTTTGACTTCTGTATATCCGGCGGAATGGGACTTTTCAAGCATTGGCTTTCAGATGAAAACGCTTTTGAGCCTGCGCATATGGCAAGGCTTACCACAGATATGGTAGTCAGCACCTTCAAGAGCTTTGACAAGGGCTTTTGTCTGTCTGACTATGCAAAAATAAAGCTGTAAAATTATATTTTAATCGGATATTGTGCGTAAAAAGAAAGAAAATCTGAGTTTTTTTCTTAAATCACTTGCATTTTTAAAAGTTATGTGATATTATAATTAACATATGACTGATACTTTAAGGAGGTGGGACAATGCCAAACATTAAATCTGCAAAAAAGCGTGTAAAGGTTATCGCTGCTAAAACAGCTCAGAACAAGGCTGTAAAGTCAGCTTTAAAGACAGTTATCAAAAAGGCTTACTACGCTGTTGACACAAACGCTGCCAACAAAACAGAGGCAGTTAGTCTTGCTATGAAGAAAATCGACCAGGCAGCTGCTAAGGGTATTATGCATAAAAATACAGCTGCAAGAAGCAAGTCATCTCTTGCAAAAAGACTCAATGCGTCTGCATAAGTCAAAGATTTTGAATTGCAACCATAAAAGCAGAGATTTTTTCTCTGCTTTTTTTGTTTTTATGTTGACATTTTCCTGAAAAATGGTAGAATATATTTAGATAATACGCATATAATATTGCCGTTAATTAACATAATCGGGAGGAATAACATATGAAAAAGAAACACTTTTGGCTCATTATCAGCATTATTTCTGCGGTTGCTGTAGCATCTGCTGCGCTTACAGCGTTCTTTGTTATTAAGGATAAGCAGAAAAAGGATGACGAGGAGCTTATGGAGTACCTCGACAGCTCTATAGAATAATTGCTTAAGGTCATCCGTACGGGTGACCTTCTTTGTTACGGAGTGATTTTATGATACAGCAGGAGCTTGACAGACTGTTAAATGACGCACGGAAAAATGCAGAGCTTAAATCAAGGCTTATCGGCACTAAAAAGGCGGAGGACCCTGTTGACGAGTTCTGCCGGCTTTGCCAAAGCCTTGGATATGATGTGCAGATGGGCGAGCTTTTCGCCTGCGGTCAGGATATGAACGATTCAAAGCTGAGGAGTGTGAACGGCGGCGGAGTAAACGGCATAGACGGCTGGGACGATACCTACGAGCAGTTTTTTCTTACGCTTGAATGGTGCAAATGAAAAAGCACAGGCAACCCTGTGCGACCAATATTTATATGAAACCGAGCCGGTTTTTATGATAAGGATTTGAAATCATATTATTGACATACTTTAGTAAGTGTGGTAATATAATAGTGTAAAGAAACGGCTTTAGCTGTTTCGCACTTGAAGCATAGTTATTTTTAATAACCGCTCTGTATTGCGAGTACAGGGCGGTTATTTCTTGTCTATATTATCAATAAAAGCCTGAACGGCTCTTATCACAATTACAAATGTAAGTAATAAAATTACATCAGCCATTGTATATAAACACCCCCTTTCAAAAAGGGAGTCGAAACAGCCGCCACCGTTTCTTTACATTGATATTATATCAGGCTTTTATTATATGCACAAGGTTTATTTCTAATAATATTGCAATTTTTCGTCTTATGTGGTACTATAAAAAGCGGATAGTATTCGCTTTGAAACTGTACCACTTTAATTTTAATTTTATAATCCGTAAGCCTGTATCCGCAGTGAACGGGACTGTGCGGAAAGCGGTACGGGATTTACTTATTTGCTTGTAAATCCTTTTATTTCTTTTTAGCGGTATTTTCTAATACTATTAAGGAGAATTACCAATGAAAAAAACTGTAACAACATTTGCCAAAGCCAAGCAGTCGGGCGAAAAGCTCACTATGCTCACCGCCTACGATTACTCAACGGCAAAGCTTATGGACGAGTCGGGAGTTGACGCTATTCTTGTGGGCGACTCGCTCGGCAATGTGATTTTAGGCTACGACAGCACTGTTGCCGTTACTATGGAGGATATGATTCACCACGGGGCGGCTGTTGCAAGAGGTGCAAAGAACGCAATGGTGGTTGTGGATATGCCGTTTATGTCATATCAGACCTCTGCCTATGACGCACTTGTAAACGCAGGCAGACTTATGAAGGAGGCAAACGCAGGCGCAGTAAAGCTTGAGGGCGGCGAGCCTGTTTGCGGTGCGATTAAGGCTATTACGCAGGCAGGTATTCCCGTTATGGCACATCTCGGACTTACTCCGCAGTCGGTAAACGCCTTCGGCGGCTTTAAGGTTCAGTGCAAGGACGAGCTTTCGGCTAAAAGGCTTGTAAAGGACGCTCTTGCCGTTCAGCAGGCGGGCGCATTCGCCGTTGTGCTTGAGTGTGTTCCGGCAAGACTTGCGGAATATGTTACAAATATGCTTGATATTCCGACTATCGGCATCGGCGCAGGCGCAGGCTGTGACGGTCAGGTGCTTGTGTATCAGGATATGCTCGGAATGTTCAGCGACTACACGCCTAAATTTGTTAAAAAATACGCAGACGCAGGCTCGTTTATGCGGCAGGCATTTACAGACTATATAAATGAAACCAAGTCGGGCGCTTTCCCGACTGAGGAGCATAGCTTTAAGATAGATGATGAAGTAATGAAAAGGGTTATGGAGGAAGAGGAATGATTAAGCGTACAGGCTCTGCTGCCGAGGTAAGACAGCAGGTTAAGGAATGGAAAAAGCAGGGACTTACGGTAGGCTTTGTGCCTACAATGGGCTATCTCCACGAGGGACACAAAAGCCTTATTGACAGGGCGGTCAAGGAAAACGACAGGGTAGTGGTAAGCATTTTTGTAAATCCTATTCAGTTTGCGCCGAATGAGGATCTGGAAAGCTACCCCAGAGATATTGAAAAGGATACCGAGCTTTGCACAAACGCAGGCGCAAGCCTTATTTTCAATCCCACCCCCGAGGAAATGTATCCGAACGGCTTTTCAACAAGCGTTGTTATGAATAACCTTACCAAGGAGCTTTGCGGAAAGACAAGACCAACCCACTTCGGCGGCGTATGCACCGTTGTAAGCAAGCTTTTTAACATTGTTGCGCCCGACAGAGCGTATTTCGGCGAAAAGGACGCTCAGCAGCTTGCCATTATCAAAAGAATGGTGCAGGATTTGAATTTTGACATTGAGATAAAGGGCTGTCCTATCGTGCGTGAGGAAGACGGACTTGCTAAAAGCTCAAGAAATACCTATCTTTCACCGGATGAAAGACAGGCGGCTCTTGTACTCAGCAGGAGTATTGCCCTCGGCAAAAAGCTGGTTGAGGGCGGCGAGCGTGACGCTCAGACGGTAATAAAGGCAATGACAGAGTGCATTTCAGCCGAACCCCTTGCAAGGATTGACTATGTAAGCGTGGTTGACGCACTCAGCATTACTCCGCTCGAAAAATACAGCGGCTGCGTCCTTACCGCCATTGCGGTTTATATCGGAAAAACAAGACTGATTGACAACTTTATTGTTGATACAGAAACACTGTAAGCGTGCTTTGCAGAAAGGGAGAGAGCTATGACAGTTACAATGCTTAAAAGTAAAATTCACCGTGCGACTGTTACTCAGGCGGAGCTTGATTATGTCGGCTCAATCACCATTGACGAGGAGCTTATGAAAGCCTCGGGCATTTCGGAGTATGAAAAGGTGCAGATTGCCGATGTAAACAACGGTCAGCGTTTTGAAACCTATGTTATTGCAGGCGAAAAAGGCTCGGGCGTTATCTGCCTTAACGGTGCGGCGGCAAGATGCGTACAGAAGGGCGACAAGGTAATTATTATGAGCTATGCTCAGCTTGACAGCGCAGAGGCAGCCGGGCATAAGCCAAGAGTTGTATTTGTTGACGACAGCAACAAAATCACAAGAATTACATCATACGAAAAACACGGTCTTTTAAAGGATATGGAGGACTGAAATGTTTAAGGGCAAGAACATAATTCTCGGCGTAGCAAGCAGTATAGCCGCCTACAAATCGGCAAATATTGCCAGTGCGCTTGTAAAAAAAGGCTGTAGTGTAAATGTGCTGATGACTCAGAACGCAACTAATTTCATTCATCCGCTTACCTTTGAGGAGCTTACAAAAAACAAGTGCATTACAGATACCTTTGACAGAAATGTTCAGTACAATGTAGCGCATATTTCGCTTGCCGCAAGCGCAGACGCAGTCCTTATTGCGCCTGCCTCGGCTAATGTAATCGGCAAGCTTGCAAACGGAATTGCAGACGATATGCTCACCACAACGGTAATGGCGTGTAAATGTCCTGTTATAATCTCGCCTGCTATGAACACAAATATGTTTGAAAACCCGATTGTTCAGGATAACCTTGCAAGGCTTGAGCATTACGGCTATATCATTGTTCCCCCTGCCGAGGGCAGACTTGCCTGCGGCACTGTGGGCAAGGGCAAGCTGCCCGATGAGCAGGTTCTGCTCGACTACCTCGAAAGAGCGTTGTCCGATAAGCAGGATTTCAAGGGTAAAAGGGTGCTTGTCACCGCAGGACCTACTCAGGAGAGCATTGACCCCGTGAGGTATATCACAAACCATTCCTCGGGCAAGATGGGCTACGCCGTGGCAAGGCAGGCTATGCTCAGAGGTGCAGAGGTAACGCTCGTGTCGGGCAGGGTGAGCCTTGCGCCCGTTCCGTTTGTCAGAATGATAAATGTAACCACCGCCGAGGAAATGTATAATGCGGTGACAGCGGAATTTGACGATACCGATATTGTCATAAAGGCGGCGGCTGTTGCCGATTTCAGACCAAAACAGATTGCGCAGGACAAGCTGAAAAAGGCTGACGGAATGGAGAGCATACCCCTTGAGCCGACAAGGGATATATTAAAATCCCTCGGTCAGCGCAGGAAAGGGCAGTTTATCTGCGGATTTTCTATGGAAACACAGAATATGAACGAAAATTCACGGAAAAAGCTTGAAAGCAAGAACCTTGATATGATAGTCTGCAACAATTTAAAGGTTGAGGGCGCAGGCTTTCAGGGCGATACAAATGTGGTTACAATTATTGATAAAACGAATACAACAGAGCTTGGAATTATGTCGAAAACCGAGGTAGCGGATAAAATTCTCGACAGAATTGCAGAGCTGAACAAATAGAAGATAATTTTACGGATTGGATGATTTTTATGCAGGAGAAAATAATTGAGCTTCTTTCACAGGCGGATGAATATATATCGGGGCAGGAGCTTTCCGCACAGCTCGGCGTTTCCCGTCAGGCGGTATGGAAAGCAATCAACACCCTGAAAACACAGGGATATGTCATTGACTCGGTAACACGCAAGGGCTACCGCCTTGTGTCGTATCCCGAGCATCTCAACGCCTATGCGGTAAAATCACATCTCAACACAAGTCTTATCGGCAAAAAGCTGATAGTGCTGGATACCGTATCTTCAACAAACGATTATGTTAAAAATCTCGGCTCCCAGGGCTGTGAAAGCGGAACTCTGGTTGCCTCAAGAGAGCAGACAAAGGGCAAGGGCAGACTCGGCAGAGTGTGGCAGACGAAAAAGGACGACGGCATTGCGTTTTCCTTTTTACTCCGTCCCGACCTTGCGCCCAATGAAATAACAGGCATCACACCGCTCTGCGGTCTTGCGGTCTGCAAGGCTATAAGGGATTACACGGGAATCGACTGCAAAATCAAGTGGCCTAACGATATTATTACAGGCAATAAAAAGCTTGTGGGTATTCTCACCGAGCTGAGCGCAGAAGCCTTTGCGGTTGAATACACGGTTACGGGTATCGGCATTAATGTTGAGCATACCGATTTCCCCGAGGAGATTGCACATAAGGCTACATCAATTTTTCTTGAAACAGGAAAGCATATTGACCGCAACGAGTTTCTGGCGGTGGTTATTGAGTACCTTGAAAGAGAGCTTTTGCAAAACAATTTAAGACTGACCGAGGGTGCGCTTGAGGAATACACCTCGCTTTGCGCCACAATCGGCAGAAATGTCAGCTTTTTCAGAAATTCCACACAGCTAAACGGAGTAGCTGAAAAAATTGACAGTAACGGCGAGCTTGTCGTAAGGCTTGAGGACGGTACAACGCACACCGTAAATTCGGGCGAGGTTACCGTTCAGGGTATATACTGATTTGGAGGACGAAATGCCGATATACAGAATTGCCGACCTCAACATTGAGATAAATCCGAAATACGAAAAAACAGGCAGAATCCTTGCCGATTATATTACAGACGAAAAAACGGCCGATTTCTGCGTTGAGGCTGAGCAAGGCGAGATTGACAGGCTTATGGCAGAGGGCGGAACGGATTACCTGTGCGAAAGCTGTATAATCAACACGCTGGTGTGCAGAGAAATTCTTGATAAATACGACGGACTTTTTTTCCACAGCTCTGCTCTGATGCTTGACGGCGGAGCGTACCTTTTTTCTGCGCCGAGCGGTACGGGTAAATCCACCCACACCGCATTGTGGCGAAAGCAATTCGGAAACAGGGTGCAGATGATAAATGACGACAAGCCGATAATCAGGAAAAAGGACGGAGTTTTTTATGCCTACGGCACTCCGTGGATGGGCAAGTCGAATATCGGGGCAAACATTTTTGCACCGCTGAAAGCCGTGTTTCTGCTTGAGCGTGACAGCGTAAATTATGCCGAAAAGGTCAGCGCAGGCAGGGTGTTCCCAAAGCTGCTTGAGGCTACCCTTATTTCAAGAAAGCAGGAAAGACTCAGCAGAATTTTAGAGCTTTATGACGAGATTTTTTCGGCTGTTCCCCTGTATTCCCTGCACTGCACAATCAGCGACGAGGCGGTAACAGCCGCATACAACGCACTGGAAATACCGAAAGGAAATTATTATGGATTTTGAAAAAGTAGTATCTGTTAAAAATATGAGAGAAAGCGACGCCCGCACTATTGCCGAGCGCACTCCGTCTGCCGAGCTTATGATGAGGGCGGCTCAGGGCGTTTTTGATAAGGTAAGGTTTGCCGGCAAAACCTGCGTTGTCTGCGGAAAGGGCAACAACGGCGGCGACGGCTATGCGCTTGCGTGTATTCTTGCAAGACATTCTATGGAGTGTACCATTGTAAGAGCTGTTGAGGGCTTTTCAAAGGACGGACTTTATTATTATCAGCTTGCAAAATCGCTCGGCGTAAATGAAATGTCGCTTTATGATGCCGGCAGCTTTGAGGGGTACGACATTGTGGTTGACTGCCTGCTCGGCACAGGCTTTTCGGGAAAGGTTGAGGGCGAAATCGCACAGGCGATTACTCAGATAAATATGACGCCTGCATATGTTGTGAGCGTTGACATCAACAGCGGAATAAACGGCGACACAGGCTACGGCGAGTTTGCAGTAAATTCCGATTTAACCGTTTCTATAGGAAGTCTTAAAACGGGGCTTTTCCTCAATGACGCTCCCTATTATATCGACTCGCTCACAAACGCCGACATCGGCATTGAGCTTTTGCTTGACGAGTACAAGCTGATTGATTACGACAGCCTTGAGCTTTTTGAGGGCTACAACTCCGAGGTATATACAACCGAGAAATTTATGGAAAAGTTTAATTTCTCGCCCGAAGCCTGCAATATTACCGAGGTGATTGCAGAAATGAGCGCAAAAAACAAGAAAACAATCGTGGTAAAGACCGAGCATTCGGCGGTTATTGCAGATGTGAAGTATGTGTATTTCTGCGCCGACTATATCAGAAATCAGTGATGCTTTTATTTTTGATTTTGTATATTGCCAAACACAACGGCGTATGATAGAATAGCTTTTGAAAGGGATTGATGTTATGCGGAATTTAATGCAGAGGCTTGCGGCTTTTATGCAGGGCAGATACGGCACCGATAAGCTTAATAACTTTCTTTTTGTAGTTTTTCTGGTGCTGTGGTTTATCAATATTTTTGTATTTGCTTTAGTTCCTACGCTGATTATTGACGCCTTTGAAATTGCGGTTATCGTTATTATCATATTCCGCTCGCTGTCACGCAATATATCAAAAAGGAGTGCAGAAAACCGTGCTTTTCTGCCGTTTTACAACGCTGTTACGGGCTGGTTTAAGCTTACCGGCAAAAAAATCCGTGACCGCAAGGAGTACCGCTACTTAAAATGCCCTATCTGCAAGGCTCAGCTCAGAGTGAGAAATGTAAAGGGCAAGCACAGAGTCCGCTGTCCCAAATGCGGAAGTGAATTCGACAAGAAAATATAAGGCAAAAATTTTAAGATTATGCTTTTTACAGCCTAAGACTTCCGCAAGGAAGTCTTATTTTTTTGCAATAGGATAGTAATACTAAATAAATTTTATTATAATATCTTGTTTGTTTTGTGCATTGAATTTTAATTGTAAAATGTTAGAATATTGTTGATAATGATTTTTAGGAGTGAAATTAATATGAAAAAACAAAAAGCAAACAAAATCTTTGCCTGCTTACTTGTTATGTCTATGCTGATGTCAATGCTTTGCGTTGCACAGTATACTGCAAGTGCGGCAGACGGTGAGGAAATGCCTGTAGTTACCTCTGGCGACTATCAATACTCTGTTTTAGATGACGGAACGGCTATGATTTCCAAATATACCGGTTCGGATTCAGAGCTGACAATTCCTTCCGAGCTTGACGGTAAAAAAGTGACAAGCATTGGAGCAAGAGCATTTCAGAAGTCTGAAACACTTACCTCCGTTACTATCCCGAGCGGAATTACTACTCTGGGAGAAAATTCATTTAACCACTGTGAAAAAATGACTAAGCTTACCTTGTCAGAGGGATTAACAGAAATCCGTCACGGCAGCTTTTCTTATTGCACCGCACTTGAAGAGGTATCAATGCCCGACAGCGTTACAACAATCGGAAACTTTGCTTTTCAGAATTGTGAGAAAATGACAAGCTTAAAGCTTTCAAACAATATTTCCGATATTTCCGATTTTTCATTCAGCGGCTGTAAAAGCTTACCGCCGGTTACTCTTCCTGCAAGCGTAAGAAGAATAGGACAGAACTCTTTTGCTCATTGCAACGGTTTTACAAATGTAGTGATTCCGTCAGGCGTTACTTTGATTGACGGAAGCGCATTCAGCTACTGCGGTAATCTTGTAAGTATTTCCTTGCCCGATACGCTTGAAACAATCAACGGTTTTGCATTTTGTAACTGCACAAATCTTAAAGAAATCACGGTTCCTGATTCAGTTACAACAGTTGAGCATATGGCTCTTGGCTATTGGTGGGACAGTGTAACCTGGAATTATTTCAAGACAGAAGGCTTTGTTATCAAGGGCTACACAGGCTCTGCAACAGACCGCTACGCACAGGAATACGGCATCACCTTTGAAAGCATCGGTATTTCCCAGCAGTCAACCCAGCCGCCTGTGACAACCGAGCCGACCGAGGCTACCACTCCGACCGGTTCTACCGAGCCGACAAAACCGGGTTCGTCAACAACAGTTTACTTTAAAAATACTGCCGGTCATACTGATGTTTACGCATATTATTGGCCGAAAGGCGGCAACGGTCCGATAGGCTGGCCCGGTGTACCAATGACAAAGGTAAAGGACGACATTTATGTTATTGAAGTTCCGGCAGGCAACAATATGATTCTTTTCAGCAACAAGGGCAGCAATAAGACACTTGACCTTGATATTCCCGGCAACAATTACATATACGACGGTTCAGGCTGGAGCGTTTACGCAGACGCGCCTACAGAGCCGGTAACAACCGAACCGACCGAACCGACAAAGCCAACAGAGCCGGTAACAACCGAACCGACAAAACCAACAGAGCCTACAACTGCTCCTGCTGTTCATCTCCTCGGCGATGTAAACGGAGATGAGAGAATTGACATTTCAGACGCAACCGAAATCCAGGTAATTATATCAAGTCAACGCACCCTGACCGAATTGCAGATAAAGTTTACAGATGTAAACGGTGACGGCGGTGTCGATATTAATGACACAACAATAATTCAGCAGTATCTCGTTGGTTACAACACAGGCTTTAATATAGGCGTTGCAATCTGATACAGTCGGTAATATTTCAGTTAGAGCCTCTCTTCGTAGAGGCTCACTTTTTTACAAATTCTAATACAGTTGCGGTTATTATAAATTTTGATTTTTAAAAATCCAAGCAGATAATATATTACTCTCTGCTATAGATAATTTCATAAAAATAAATAAAAACGGAGTTTTGTGTAGTATCTATATATAAAATGAATAAATTTTCTGTAAATAACAAGTAAAAAGATGAAATTATAATTATTTTATTGACAATTTTGTGAAATTGTGGTAAAATGAAAATGCTCAAAAATTTGAGAGGAAAATCTATAATTTTTAAACAGGAGGTTTTTATTATGCAGAACTCGAAGAATCTTGCTATTGTATCAATTGTTTGTGGTATCGTTTCAATAGTATTGCCTTGGATTCCGGTTGCGTCATTAGTATTATCAATTATTGCTCTTGCTGCCGGTATTGTTGCTATCGTTCTCGGTGCTAAGGTTCGCAAGCTCAATGATCAGAACAAGGGTATTGCTACGGGCGGTCTTGTAACAGGTATCATCGGCGTTGTACTTTCAGGTATTGTTTTTGCTTGCGCACTTTGCGCAGTTTGCACTGTTGTTACAACTGCAGGCATACTTGCTTCATAATATGTAAACGCACTCATCTCAACCTCTTGTACCGATGTGCAGGAGGTTGTATTTTTTGGAGAAAAAATTATGTTTCCTACTTTTGAATTATTCGGCAGAGAAATATCCGTGTACGGCGTTTTATCCCTGATAGGTATATTTGTATGCGCTATATATATTTGCAGAAAGGCAAAACAGCGTGGTCACGATGAAAACAATTTCATTGTGCTTTTGCTCCTTGCGTCCATCGGCGTGCTTGTCGGCAGTCACATTCTGTACGGCATAACCCGTATTGATTTGATTGTAAAGCTGTTGTCGGACTGGGGAAAGTATGTAAAATCCTTCGACGATTTCATAGGCTGTATGGCTGCAATTTTCGGCGGTTCGGTATTTTACGGCGGACTTCTGGGCGGTATGGCTGTCGGCGTTATTTACTGCAAAAAGAAAAAGCTTGATGTTTCTGAGTATTCCGACATTATTGCTCCCGGCGTACCGCTTTTTCACTGCTTTGGCAGAATAGGCTGTTTTCTCGGCGGCTGCTGCTACGGCATTGAAAGCGAATTCGGCTTTACCGTTCACGGCAACGAGCTTTTGCCGTCGGTAAATGATGTGCAGCGTTTTCCTGTTCAGCTTCTGGAGGCTGCGCTCAATCTTATGTTATTCTTTGCGCTTGCGTATTTTCTGAAAAAGGGTGTGTTCAAGGGCAGGCTGTTTGCAGTGTATCTGCTCAGCTACTCTGTTATACGGTTTTTTGATGAATTTCTGCGTGGAGATACCTACAGGGGCTTTCTTTTCGGACTTTCCACCTCGCAGATTATCAGTATAATACTTTTTGTATGCTCGCTTGTTTACCTTATCGTAAAATACAAAAAGAGCAGACAAAATATATAAGTCACCATAAAACGGATACCAAAGCGGTGTCCGTTTTTTTCATAAATAAGCTGAAATTCAGATTGTAAGCAAAACTATAATTTAGCTGATAAACAAAACTTTCGGTCGGGCAACTTTGTTTTAATTTAAGCCAAACTATCTGCTCGGGGTAAAAGTTTAGGTCAAGCCTTTTTAAAGGCTTGCGGGGGTGGGCAGAGCCCACGAAAATATGCTCCGATAAATGCAGGAGGGTAGGTAAAACAGTCCGGTGGACTGTTTTGCCGTAGGGAACCC
>JBJEOV010000016.1:0-4299 GCA_051880895.1 Ruminococcus sp.
GAACAGCATCAACCGGCTGAACATCTGTAAATACCTTTGTGAATGTGCCGTCACCGTTAGATGTCATAACATTCTCGGGAGCGTCGGCAGGTGAACCCTTCCAGAGAACACCGCAAAGCTCTTCTGAACCGGCTACTACATATGTTGCCTCTGCTTCAGGTGTAACGCCGAGGTACTCAGCAATTGTCTCTGCAGAAGCAGTGTTTGGATAAGTTTCGGGATCAGCAAGCTCGTCTGCATATGTAGCAACATATAAATTGTAAACATCCTTAGGATCTACATTGATGAACTCGTTTGCACAAGTTGCCTGAACTGACTCAGGAGAAAGATAAGCTGCATTACTTACACCGTGTGTATGAAGGAATGTTACAACCATTTGCTCAGCAGTAAGGCTTGTAGGAATGCTCTCGCCTACTACACGGCCTGTTGATGTAATCTCAAGCTTTGGACCGTAAACAGCAGCGTTTGCCTCACTCTTCCATACTGACTTATAGTCCTTCTTCTGTGAGTCAACGGAGTTCTCATAGGTTTCGCTTGTTACAACAATAGTATCGCCGTAGCAAGGCTTACCCATTGTAACATTACAGGTCTGATAGTTCTTGTCACCGATAATTGAGAAAATCATAACATAGTCGGCACCGTCTTTAAGAGATGTCTTCATCTTGGCGTCAATGTCATAAGAATAAACATTGTCACTAACATAAGTACACAGCTCGCCTCTTGCCTGCCATGTCTTTTCAACATAATCAGGGTCACCTGAAACAGCATAAGTGTGAGCATATACCTTAAGCTTGTCAACGCTTGTGTTTACCATTGCGTCTGCCCAGAGATCTGTCGGTACTTCAAAATAAATGTTTGTGTCGGTTGTCTCAGCAGAAGCTGTGAATGCGGTTACGGCAGATGTTGAAAAAGCCATAAGAGCAGCTACAGAAAGGCTGAGAACCTTTTTTGCCTTTTTCATTGGAAAATCCTCCTTTTAATTACTCATTATTTGTGAGTATAAATATTATACACTATTTATTATGGAATTGCAAGGTATTTTAGCAAATTAATAGAGATTTTATAGAATTTTTGGCAGCAAATTAACTCAGATTCTTATATTTCATTGACATAAGCTGTTGTTTGTAGTATTATTTAGGAGTATATTTATTTGTATATGATTTTGTAATTATTTGAAATGAGGTTACAGATATGGACAATTCAAAAAAGACTATGGAGAAAATAGTAGCTCTTTGTAAGGGCAGAGGCTTTGTTTACCCCGGCTCCGAAATTTACGGAGGACTTGCAAACACCTGGGATTACGGCCCTCTGGGTATGGCTCTCAAGAACAACATCAAGCAGGCATGGCTCAAAAAGTTTGTACAGGAAAACAAGTATAATGTAGGACTTGACTCTGCTATTCTTATGAATCCGCAGACATGGGTTGCGTCAGGTCACCTTGGCGGTTTCTCAGATCCTCTTATGGACTGTAAGGAATGTAAAACCCGTCACCGTGCAGACAACCTTATCGAGGACTTTGACGGCACAAATGTAAGCGGCTGGTCAAACGAAAAAATGACTGAATATATTAAGGAAAAGCAGATTCCCTGCCCTCAGTGCGGCAAGCACAATTTTACTGACATCCGTCAGTTTAACCTTATGTTCAAGACATTTCAGGGTGTAACAGAGGACAGCAAAAACGAAATCTATCTTCGTCCCGAAACAGCACAGGGTATATTTGTTAATTTTGCAAATATCCAGAGAACAAGCCGTAAGAAGGTTCCTTTCGGCGTTGCTCAGATTGGTAAATCCTTCAGAAACGAAATCACACCGGGCAACTTTATTTTCCGTGTTCGTGAATTTGAACAGATGGAGCTTGAATTCTTCTGTAAGCCCGGCACAGACCTTGAGTGGTTTGAGTACTGGAGAGGTTTCTGCCGTGACTGGCTCTATTCGCTCGGTATGAAGGCTGAAAACCTCAGGCTTCGTGACCACGCAAAAGAGGAGCTTTGTTTCTATTCAAAGGCTACTACCGACTTTGAATACCTCTTCCCGTTCGGCTGGGGCGAGCTATGGGGCGTAGCAGACAGAACCGACTACGACCTTACACAGCATATGAATACAAGCGGCAAATCGCTCGAATACTTTGACCCGCAGACAAACGAGAAGTACATACCGTATGTAATCGAGCCGTCACTCGGTGTTGAGCGTTTGTTCCTTGCTCTTATGGTTGAGGCATATGATGAAGAGGTTATTGATGAGAAGGACACAAGAGTTGTTCTCCGCCTCCACCCTGCACTTGCACCATTCAAGGCTACTGTTCTCCCGCTTTCCAAAAAGCTCAACGATAATGCTATGGAAGTTTACGATATGCTTGCTAAGGACTTTATGGTTGATTATGATGACGCAGGCTCTATCGGCAAGCGTTACAGAAGACAGGATGAAATCGGTACACCGTTCTGTATTACCTATGACTTTGAATCAGTTGATGACGGCTGTGTAACAGTTCGTGACCGTGATACAATGGCTCAGGAAAGAGTTGCTATTGACAAGCTCAATGAGTATATTGCAGAAAAAATCAAATTCTGATTTACATTACTAATTTAATTACAGTATAGTCAAGGCAGTATCCAATTTTTTGGGAGGATACTGCCTTTTTATATGATTTCTTATGATTCAATAATTTTTTTGTAAAAAAAGCATTGACAATGCAATCAATAGGTGATATAATATCTATTGTTGTCAACAGACAAAATATGCGAGTGTGCTGGAATAGGCAGACAGGCACGTTTGAGGGGCGTGTGTTTCACGACGTACGAGTTCAAGTCTCGTCACTCGCACCAAATTTTTAAATCTCGGAAGTCCGATAGGTATGGGCTTTCGGGATTTTTATTTTTTTAATCGTGCCTGTGGGTCTTATTTGGTATAATTATGCCTCCCTGCCGTTGAATAAATCAGATATAGCATTAACAGCTTTTACATTTGCCGCCCGTACTGCGTGTGTATAAAGATTTAAATTGGTAGTAATAATTCAAAAATGCCACTGTTTATGCTCTGAAAAGAGCATAGACCGTGGCTTTCTTTATTAGTTTGAAGTAAAGGAGAATTTATTGACTTCTCCGGGATGATATTCCGGACAAGATCTGATGAATTTTGCAAGCTGCTTCACAGTGCTATCAAAGTCTTTTTCTTTGATAATTCCGTTGTCGATCATGTCATAGCACTGGTGTTTTACACCACCAATCAATGCGAAGAATTCAACAGAGAAGCTTTTGTCGCTGATATTAGCACGAACCTCTAACTTTTCAGCATTTGGCACAAGCTGCATCAGTTGACTAATAACATAATTTTCTAAATCCGTCATTTTTTGCCTCCTACTCTGCATCAATTTTCACTTCAGTTCGATAGCTTTTACCATTTTCGTCGGTGTATGTAATATTTACGGTCGCTTCGGTAAGTTCTCCGTTTTCGTTATATTCCTCCTTAATAGAGGAAATTTCACCGTTTGTGTCGTTGAGTTCTTTTTGAACATTATCTTTTCCGTTCTCAGGAACCTCATCCTTCAAGCCGCCGTCAAGGTTGTTGTCAAACTTGTAAACGGTTTTAGCTCCATCAGCAGTTACGGTTACGGTGATAGTGTCCGGGCGTTTGGAGTCACCGGAGTAGCTTATATCGGTAGTTACGGTAACCTCTTTGCCCTCATCCAAGGCAGCCTTAATACCGTTTTCCATTCGCTTGTAGTCGCTTTGGTTTATCCTGGAATCCATTGCAACCAAGTTGCCGGCGCCGCCATCACCGTTAAGATCACGACCGACAATATGTCCACCTTGGTCTGATGGACGACGATCTTCGCCACCCACCTGAAGCTGGGCATTTACATCTCTTGAATTCTCAGGACTCATTTCGGGCGTTGCTTCACAACGAATGATTCTACCTTGCTCATCGGTTGTATATGTATTACCGTTCAATTCGTAGGTTATATCAGGCACAAGCTCTCCGTCTTTCAAATACACAGTGCCATTATCATCTGTTTTGGTCAAGTTTTCATAGGTCTTTGCATCGGGAAGTGTCACAACAGTACCATCATCAAGCGTCACTGAGCGAGGATTGCTTTCTTCCGGCGGATTTGTTTCCGGAATATCTTCTTTCATAGATACACTGTCCGGCATCTCTGCTTTGAAAACATCCTCCAATCTGCTTTTAAGGTCATCCAGCGTTGGAACAGAGAACCGGTCTCTTTGTTCCATCCATTCCCCGGCTTCCGGTACTTTTATATCATCGGGTCTAAAAGATTCTTGGAAACTACCAATCATTTTACCA
>JBJEOV010000017.1:0-4262 GCA_051880895.1 Ruminococcus sp.
TTTCTTTTCACGCAAAAGAAAAGCGGAATTGGTAGGCATTATAATTTAAGACAAGCGTTACCTAAAAGAAAATGCAGTTCTAAATCAAGCAAGGAAACAACTATTATTTCCTATTTATTCAACAATATAAAACACAACTCTTGTTCAAAGGGAACCCCTGATGTGGGTTCCCTACGGTAAAACAGTCCGCCGGACTGTTTTACCTACCCTCCTGCATTTTCAAAGCAATTTTTTCTTGGGCTCTGCCCAAACCCGCAACCCTTTAAAAAGGGTTGACCTAAACTTTTACCCCGAGCAGATAGTTCGCTATAATCTTTACTTTTGTTGCCCGACCGAAAGTTTTGTTTTTCAGTTAAATTATAGTTTATCTTCTTAATTCATATTAAAACAGCAAAATATTGTTCGGCCGTCTGTTCAATTACAACCTCACCCGAGGTTGCGTCTGCAAGCTTTTTATTCAGAGAGCCAAGCAATTCGGGCTTTATGTGAAATTTCACAAGCACATCGCTTTCAAATACGGTATCGTCAACCTCTGCGCCAAGTCCCATAATAAGGGAGGACACCTTGCCGTATTGGTTATAGGCGCACCTTGCCTCGCACACAAGACAGCTTTGCATTATTACAGGCTTTGCCGCCTCAAGCGCAATTTTACAGCCGTGGGAATATGCACGGACAAGTCCGCCCGTACCCAGAAGGACGCCGCCGAAATACCGTGTTACAACAACCACAACATCAAAGATTTCATTTTTCACAATAACATCCAGCACAGGCATACCCGCTGTGCCTGACGGCTCTCCGTCGTCGCTGTAGCGTTTTATGTTCCCCTCTCTCAGGGAATAGGCGTAAACATTATGAGTTGCATTCCAATGCTCGCTCCGCTTTTCATTGATAAAATCAACTGCCTCCTGCTCGGTTTTAACAGGCTTACAGTAGCCGATAAAGCGTGAACGCTTTTCCGAAAATTCGTCGCTTGCATATTCAAGCACAGTTTTGTAATCCTTTGCCAATGTTGCACCTCCGTTAGTCAAAGCAGCCGTCAGACTGCACTGATTTTTGCAGAATGACTGTACCCCATCATTTTTTCTGATAGTCAAAAAGGCGGCACAGTGTGCCGCCTCAACAATTACGATATAAAAATTATTTGTCCATACCGAAACGCTTTTTGAATCTGTCAACTCGTCCGCCGGTATCAACCAATTTCTGCTTTCCTGTGAAGAATGGGTGGCATTTTGAACAAACTTCAACACGAATGTCCTTCTTTGTTGAACCTGTTTCAATAACATTACCGCAAGCACATGTAATTGTTGTCTGCTGATAATCTGGATGGATGTTCTCTTTCATTTTCCTCACCTGCCTGACTCTGCATAATAACAGATAGATTATACTACAAAAATAAGCAAAAAGCAAGTATTTTTTGAATTTTTTTAAAATTCATCAATAAAGTCTTTTTATTCTTACCATTTAAGTTAAAAACAAATTATTTAATTTCCTTTGTAGAAATTTCTTTCTGAGCCATTGCAATAAACTCTTCAAGCTTCATTGCGCCGAGGTCGCCCTCTTTTCTGTGACGGACAGAAACTGTCTGAGCCTCTACATCCTTGTCACCGATGATAAACATATAAGGAACCTTCTCAAGCTGAGCCTCACGAATCTTGTAGCCGATCTTCTCGCTTCTTGAGTCAACCTCAACACGCATACCGCAGGCGTCAAGTGCCTTTTTGATTTCGTAAACATAGTCAAGGTGTCTGTCTGCAACAGGCAAAAGCTTAACCTGAACGGGAGCAAGCCACATAGGGAACGCACCTGCGTACTTTTCAATAAGAAGAGCAAGCGTTCTTTCGTAGCAGCCGATTGAAGTTCTGTGTATAATGTAAGGATTTTTCTTTGTGCCGTCCTTATCCACATACTCCATACCGAACTTTTCAGCAAGCATCTGGTCAATCTGAATTGTGATAAGCGTATCCTCCTTGCCATAAACATTCTTAATCTGGATGTCGAGCTTAGGACCGTAGAAAGCCGCCTCGCCAACGCCTACTGCATACGGGATTTCAAGGTGATCAAGGATTTTCTGCATAATTCCCTGCGCCTCGTCCCACTGCTCGGCAGTGCCGATATACTTGTCTGTATCCTTTGGATCCCACTGTGAAAATCTGTATGACACATCCTCATAAAGTCCGAGGGTTTTGAGCATATATATAGCAAGCTCAAGGCAATTTCTGAACTCGTCCTCAAGCTGCTCGGGCAGACACATAAGATGTCCCTCTGAAATGGTGAACTGACGAACTCTGATAAGACCGTGCATCTCGCCGCTTGCCTCATTTCTGAAAAGAGTTGAGGTTTCATTGTAGCGGAGCGGCAGATCTCTGTATGAACGCTGTCTGTTAAGATATGCCTGATACTGGAACGGACAGGTCATCGGGCGAAGCGCAAACACCTCGTCATCCTTTTCGGGATCTCCAAGCACAAACATACCGTCCTGATAATGATCCCAGTGTCCGCTGATTTTATAGAGGTCACTCTTTGCCATATAGGGAGTTTTTGTAAGCTGCCAGCCACGGCGCTGCTCCTCGTCCTCAACAAACCTCTGCAACAGCTGAATAATTCTTGCGCCCTTTGGAAGAAGAATCGGAAGTCCCTGACCGATTACATCTGAGGTTGTAAACAGCTCAAGCTCTCTGCCAAGCTTATTATGATCACGGCTTCTTGCCTCTGCAAGCATTGTAAGTTGCTCCTCAAGCATAGACGCCTTCGGGAATGCCACACCGTAAACTCTGCAAAGCTGATGATTGTTTGCGTCGCCTCTCCAGTATGCGCCTGTGCAGTTTGTCAGCTCAACAGCCTTTATCGGAGCAACGCTTAAAAGGTGAGGACCTGCGCAGAGGTCTGTAAAATCGTCTTGCTTATAAAAGCTGATATGCTCACCGTTGTCGGAATGCTCCTTTGCAAGCTCCACTTTGTACGGCTCGTTCATATCCTCAAGCATTTTTACAGCCTCATCGGGAGCAAGCTCAAAACGCTCGATTTCAATTCCCGATTTAACAATCTTCTTCATCTCTGCCTTGATTTTTTCAAGGTCCTCGGAAGTAAATGGCTTTTCAACCTCAAAATCATAGTAAAATCCGTTGTCAACAGCAGGACCGATTGCGCACTTTGCATTCGGATAAAGGCGCTTTACAGCCTGAGCAAGAATGTGCGATGCTGTATGCCAGAATGCCTTTTTGCCCTCAGGCTCGTCAAAGGTGAGAAGATCTACTCTGCAATCCTTTGTTACAGGAGTACGCAAATCCACAACATTACCGTCAATTCTTGCACAGCAAACAGACTTATAAAGTCCCATACCAATAGACTTTGCAATTTCAGCAGGAGTTATTCCGCTTTCAAACTCCTTGACTGCTCCGCCCTTTAATTCAACATTTATCATACCTATTCTCCTTAATAAAAAAATAAACCCGATATTCCAAAAGGAATATCGGGACGAATATACTTCGTGGTTCCACCCGACTTCGGCATTAATATGCCCTTGTCAGACCTTAACGCAGTCATACGCCGCACCATTTCCTGTGCAGACTCCAAGGTGGTAGCTTAAAATTGCTTTTGCGAAAAATCACAGCATACATTTTCGCTCTCTGAAAAAGCAGGTTTTTAAACCGTGTCCTTATCGAAGTTCGTTATTTAAATTATTTAAATTAATACTATCACCAATAAAATAAAATGTCAAGTATAAATTGAGGAAAACTTATTTTTCGTCTTAAAGCTCCTGCTGCTGCTCGTCAAGCTCGGCAAGCAGCTTATCAATTTCTCCCATAAGCTTTTCTTCTTTTTTCTGCCGTCTTGCCTCTATTGCGCTGTGCACAGCAGACTTAGGCTCATCTTTTCCGTTTTCGTCTTCATCATCAATGCCAAAGAAGAAACCGCCCGAAACATCATTATCTTCTCCGATAACCTTAGGAGCAGGAATAACCGGCATCTCGTCATCAGCCTCATAGCCCATAATAAAATCATCGGTATCGGAGGTTGCATTCTGAGAATAGTCAGCGTCCTTCTTTTCTCCGCCAAAGAAAACAAGCTCCTTATCGCTTTTATCTGTACCCAAATCTGCCTCAGCGTCGGCAAAATCTTCCACAATCTGCACCTCGTCATTTCTGAGAGTTCCTCTTGTAAGCTCAAAAATAAAGGAAAGCTGATAAAGTGCAAACGAAATAAGCATTATGCCTGCGAGAAGTGCCATACCTCCCACGCTGTCAAAAATCACTCTTGTAATA
>JBJEOV010000018.1:0-19304 GCA_051880895.1 Ruminococcus sp.
TGCCTTGCTTTCGTAAGCCGTGCGGATAAGTCCCCAGTTAAAAGGCTCGTCCTCACCCATATGGCAGTAGCTTCTTGCATAGCTTACATCCTCGGGCTTAGCGGTTTCAACCCAGCCCATAATGGTATCGTTATCGTGAGTACCTGTGTAAACAACGCAGTTATCGGTATATTTATGCGGAAGATAATCGTTCTCCTCGCCGCTGTCAAAGGCAAACTCAAGCACCTTCATTCCGGGGTAGCCTGTCTGCTCCATAAGCTCGGTTACATCGGGAGTAAGAGTACCGAGGTCCTCTGCGACAATGTTAATCTTGCCCAGAGCCTCCTCCATCATCTTAAAGAACTTGATGCGAGGACCCTCAACCCATTCGCCGTTGATAGCGTTTTCAGCCGGATACGGAATTGAATAGTAGCTTGCAAAGGCTCTGAAATGGTCAATTCTTGTTATGTCATAGAGCTTTGACGCAGCCTTGATTCTCTCAAACCACCACTCATAGTCAGTTTCTGCAAGGTAATCCCAGTCGTAAAGAGGATTGCCCCAGAGCTGACCTGTTTTTGAAAAATAGTCGGGCGGGCAGCCTGCAACTGCTATTGGATCACCGTCATCATAAAGCTGGAACAGCTCAGGGTTAGCCCAGGTATCTGCGCTGTCCATAGCAACATAGATAGGCATATCGCCTAAAATCTGAATACCAAGACCGTTTACATAGGCACGGAAGGCATCCCACTGCTCATAAAACTTGAACTGTAAGAACTTCCAGAAATCAACCTCGTCCTTAAGCTTGCGCTCATAACGCTTTACAGCGGCGTCCTCGTGCATACGGATTTCTTCATCCGGCCACTCTGTCCAGGAAACCATATTAAAGCTCTTTTTTACAGCCATATAGAGAGCGTAATTCTTGAGCCACTTGCAGTTCTTTCTCTTGAATGAAGAAAAAGCCTTCTGGTCCTTATTCTTTTTGAAATTGTCGTAGGCAATTCTGAGAGCGTCGAATCTGTTGTTGTAGATTTTCTCGTAATCTACCTCAGCGTCGTTTGAACCCCAATCATAGCTGTCGAGCTGCTCTTTGGTAATAAGACCTTCCTCACAGAGGGTGTCAAGGTCAATCAGGTAAGGATTACCTGCATAGGTTGAAAAGGACTGATAAGGAGAGTCGCCGTAGCTTGTAGGGCCGACAGGAAGAATCTGCCATACCTTCTGACCTGCCTTTTTGAGGAAGTCAGCAAACTCACGGGCCTCTTTACCGATAGTACCTATTCCGTAGGGGGACGGAAGCGAAGTAACCGACATAAGGATACCTGCACTTCTTTCCATTAAAATCAACTCCATTCTGACGGATATTTTTTGTTATTTTGGGATAATCTCGGGATAATTCTGAAACAAATTTATAATTACACAGACGAATTATAATTTTCGGGCAAAAAAATCCTCTTATCCACAGTTACGATTTTATTTTACCACAATATTATTTTTTTTACAAGATTTTTTTACAACATTTAGGTTAATTTCCAAATTGTATAAAGAACGGCATTACAAGTGAGTTTTCTTATATAATTTCGGGAATTTTTACTTCCTCCCGACTCGCCTAACAAGAGCTTTACGGAAAATTTACTGCAATTTGCACAAATTCCCACATAGACAAGACCCACAGGCTTTTCATCGGTTCCGCCCGTAGGACCGGCAATGCCGGTGGTGCTTGCGCCGATGTCAGCGTTTGCAAGCCGTTTAACACCCTGCGCCATCTGCAAAGCGGTTTCGGCAGACACTGCGCCGAGGGTGCTGAGGGTTTCCTCACTCACGCCCAGTACCCTGTGCTTGATTTCGTTTGCATAGGAGCATACACCGCAGTCAAATACCTCGCTTGCGCCACTCACGGCAGTAATTCTGCCCGAAAGCAGACCGCCCGTACAGCTCTCGGCAGTGGCAAGCCGTAAATGCTTTTCTCTTAATTTTGGTACAACCATATCCTGCAAAGCATCGGGATTGATGTTTTCTTCCTTAAAAATTTTTTCCAGCTCATCAGCCGTATATGTCAGCATAGCAAAAACTTCCTTTTTTATTATAAACAGAATTCGGAGAAAATTCGGAAATTCCGAATTTTCTTTTTATCAGTCCGTACCCGTCAGGAATGCGATACTTCTTTCGATTGAATCCTTTGATGTGCCCCAGTCCTGTCCCTGACTTCGGTAGTCAAACATTGAGCAGAAGTGCGTTATGTCGGCTTTAAGGCTTACAAGGTAATTTTTGGTGAGGGCGGCGGTTTCGGCGTAAAAGTCGGGGAGCAGCCTTGACGAAATTCCGCCCTTGCCCGTTGCGCAGTTCATAATAAAGGAATAATGCTTTAAGCAGATAAACGGCTGTTCGTTATACAGTCTTCTGAACTCTCCGCCCTTTGCCCACTCAACAAAAACCGTAGCCATAAAGTGGTGCATATCGCTCTCTATTCTGTCGCACACATAGCAGGACGAAAGCTCCTCCTTAATGCCCTCAAGCTGTTTTTTATCGGGCTTGCCCTTGAGCTTTTTCGGCATATAATTATCAATTATTTCCTGAAGATGGCTTTCTAAAATCAGCGCATTGGGCAGCTTCTGACCTACCGTGAACATCTGCGAAAAATGGCGGTGACAAAAGCCTTTTTTGTTGGTTTCTATTCTAATATTCGGCTCCATCATTGCGTCGCCGACAATAAATTTCACATACTGCTTTTCGAGCATATCCTCCATACGGCAAATCGGACAGCCGTCCTTCGGCATAAAAATATCATTTATCGGTATAGTACAGATTGTTTCCTTCACGGCAATTCTCCTCATACTTTTTTTATATAAATTATATCACAATTTGTCGGCTATTGATATACCTTACAAAAATTTTTTGGCGGAAATAACATATATTTTTATCCGTTTTGCTCATAAAAATGCCTGAAATTTCATTTTAATTAAAGTGAAAGTAAATATATGATAATTTAAAAAGTTATTAACATTTTGTTAAGGAAACACTGATTAAATCGTTTGTGCATATTGCGCCAGCAGATTTTTTGTCAGGTTGCACAAACAAACCGCAGTAATGCTGACGCATTATTTTCGAGATTTTTTGGGCAAGCTGGCGGAAAATATGCAAGCAAGATGTGCAAACAGTTTTCAGCGTGATTTATTCAGTGTTTCCCTTAATATCTGCTCGGGGTAAAAGTTTAGGTCAAGCCTTTGTAAAGGGTTGACCTGAATTTTTATTTTTTATTTATTAAATTATTCATCCTCGCTATTATACTTTTTCGGCTCGGTTTCGTACACATTATTTCCCCTGCTGTCGATTGCGACAATGCACGGAAAATCCTCAACGGTGTATCTTCTCACAGCCTCAGTTCCTAAATCCTCATAGCAGAGCATCTCTTCCTTTTTGATGCTCTTTGCAATCAGAGCCGCCGCTCCGCCGATTGCGGCAAAATACACACAGCCGTTGCGCACAATAGCGTCGATTACCTCCTGATTTCTCGCTCCCTTGCCTACCATACCCTTTAAGCCGAGGTCGAGCAGTGCCGGGGCGTACTTGTCCATTCTGTAGCTTGAGGTAGGGCCTGCCGGACCGACAGCATATCCCGGCTTTGCAGGCGCAGGGCCTACATAATATATAACCTCGCCCTTAATATCGACAGGCAGCTCCTCGCCCTTTTCGATAAGCTCAAAAAGCCTTTTGTGTGCGGCGTCCCTGCCTGTGAGCATTGTACCCGAAAGCAACACGCTTTCTCCGGCTTTCAGATTCTTTATATCCTCCTCGCTGAGAGGTAAATTCAATTTTTTCGGCATACTCTTTCCCCCTTAAAGCTCTGCGCTTGCGTGTCTTGCGGCGTGACAGCAGATGTTGACCGCAACAGGCATACCTGCAATGTGAGTCGGCGAGGTTTCAATATTCACGCCGATTGCAGTTGTTGTTCCGCCGAGTCCGGCAGGGCCGAAGCCCATTTTATTTATGCTTTCGAGAAGCTCGTCCTCAAGCTGTGCGTAACGCTCATCGGTATTTCGGGTGTCAACCGCCCTGAAGGTAGCCTTTTTGGCAAGCTGTGCGCATCTTTCAAAAGTACCGCCTATGCCTACCCCGACAACAATCGGAGGGCAGGGATTAGGGCCTGCCGTTCTTACTGTGTCAAGAATGAATTTCTTTACGCCCTCAATTCCGTATGACGGAGTGAGCATTTTTATTGCCGACATATTCTCACTTCCAAAGCCCTTGCCGCCTGCGGTAATTCTTATCTTATCTCCGCTTACAATTCTTGTGTGAATTACGGCAGGGGTATTATCCTTTGTGTTTATGCGGTCAAAAACAGGGTCGTCAACAACGCTTTTTCTGAGATAGCCGTCCTTGTATGCCTGCCTAACGCCCTCGTTTACAGCGTCCTCAAAGCTGCCGCCCTCAATAACCACCTTGTCGCCGTACTCAACAAATAAAATTGCCATTCCGGTATCCTGACAAAGCGGTATTTCCTCCTTTGCGGCGAGCTTATCGTTATCAATTATCTGAGAAAGCACATTTTTGCCCACCTCAGATTTTTCGTTTTCTCTTGCTTTTTCAAGAGCAGTCATAATATCACTGCCGATAAAATAATTGCAGTCGAGAAAAAGCTGTTTTACAGTCTGAGTAACAGCCTCAGCCTTTATCTGCCTTATATTCATAGTCTATTTCCTTTCGGTTTTTATCAGTTTATATTATAAAACTTTTTTCACTCTATTTCAATATAATATTTTCAGGCAGTATTGTAATAACAAAACTATAATTAAGGAAACATAACTTTCGGTCGGGCAACAGAATTAAAGATTATAGCTGACTGTCTGCCCGGGGATAAAATTTCGCTCAAGCCTTTTTAAAGGCTTGCGGGGGTGGGCAGAGCCCACGAAAGCTTGCTCCCTGAAATGCAGGAGGGTAGGAAAAACAGTCCGGCGGACTGTTTTTCCGTAGGGAACCCACATCAGGGGTTCCCTTGAGCAAGACTTTCGTTAATACTATAGTTTATATAGAAAAAAGAGTTGTTCAAAAATTCCAATTAATTCCTACAAAAAGAACAACCGCTGTCATTACAACAGCGGCTGTCCTTTTGGGTATAATAAAGAAAAAACTTGTAATCAATTTAAATCATCTGTTAAGCAGATGTTTTTTGTACTGTGCAGGAGTGTAGCCGTAAACCTTTTTGCACTGAGTAATAAATGACTTTACATTTGCAAAGCCGTTTTCAACTGCGGCAATGGTAACGGTGGAATTTTTTGTGAGCATATCCTGCAAAGCGTTTTCAAGACGGAGATTAGCAAGATACTCGGAAAAGCTCACCTGAGTTACGCTCTTGAAGTACTTTGAGAAATAAGACGGCGAAAGATTAACCACGCTTGAAATCTCATTGAGCGGAATCTCCTGCTTGAAGTTTTCGTTGATATATGCAATAGCTGTTTTTGCATAGGAAAAATCACGCTTTGGTATGATAAAGGAATTTGAGCTTCTCTTGAGTGAGGTGCAGTATTTAAGCAGAATGTAGTACAGGGAATTTACGCAGGAAATCTGCTTTAACACACCGTACTCGTCACGCCTTACATCAATACCTGCAATCTGCCTGAGAATTTCGCAAATCTGCTTCTTCTGCTCCGGTCTTTCGCTTACATCAAATACAACGCTGTCAATCGTCTTGCAGAACATTCTCATATATTCAAATGAAAGCTGAACAATAATCATATTTGCACGGGTTCCCATTTTCGGGCGTACAAGATGCACATCCTCGCTGTTGAAAATTATACATTCTCCGGCAGGTATTTCCATAACATCACCGTTTTGCGAGCACTCGCCGATACCGTCTATTACATAGACAATCTCAGGCTCACGGTGCCAGTGCAGCTCGGTTTTGTGAGTTTCGGACGACAAATCGCAGTAAAGAATTTTTGCCGGAATGTTTTTATCATAATTCACTATTTCGTATTTGTAGTTCATATTTCACTACCTCCGCAAACTGATGTTGCATTCTACAAAAATTTGTTGTATTATGTAAGTATTATAAACAAATTTGTGAATTATTGATATAGATATATGTTTTTATTTTATAGATAAATGTTTTATATAACTAAAAACAGTAATTTTATAGGTGAAATATGGAAAAATATAATAAATACAATTTGCAGAACGAAAATAATATCTCGGACGGAAAATATATTTTTCAAAAAAAATACAGCATAAACTCACTTACTCAGAAAATCCCCGTCCTGTATTTTCTGCTCAGGGGGAGCGGAATTGTATGGATTGATAAAATAAAATATGAAATAACACAGCGGCAGAGCATATTTGTGCGCCCCAACTCAGAATGTACCTTTGAGTGCGGCGAGGACAACTGCGAGCTTTTATATGTATGCTTTACGGGAGTTGAATATATGTGGCTTATCTCGCACACCGCCTTTACCTCGGGACTTTCGGTCACCCCCCCGATTGATTTACCCGAGCCCGAAAGGCTGTATAATGTTACTGCCGACGGAAAGGGTGAGATTTATCAGAACGCAAGAATAAACGCAAGAGTGTGCAATCTGCTGTCGTACTACATCCAGTATTTTCCGACAAAAAATGAGGAATATAACCGCTATGTACTCTCGGCAACAAAATTTATCGAGCTGAACTACCGTAATCCGAGCTTTACTGCAACCGATGTTTCAAATTACTTAAAGCTTGACCGTTCATATCTTTACAAGCTTTTTAAGGCTGAAATCGGTATGTCTGTGCACGATTATATTAATAAATTGCGCATTTCAAGGGCGTCCTCACTGCTTGCAAGCTCAAATCTCACCATAAAGGATGTCGCAAGCGAATCAGGCTTTTCAGACCAGATGTATTTCTCACGGCTCTTTAAAAAGAATAAAAACCTTACCCCAAGCCAGTACAGAGAATATTTCAGGGAATCCCAGCAGGATAAAATTTAACAAAAACAGAGCTGTGAAAAACGAGGCTTTCCGACTTCGTTCCTCACAGCCTTTTTAATAAGATATTAATTTTTACCTGTAAAGCTTATAATAATCATTATTCATCATTCATTATTCATTTTTCATTGTTGAGTTATTCTTCTCAACCTTTACTGCGTTAAGCTCGAACCAGAAGGTACTTCCCTTGCCGAGGGTGCTTGTCACACCGCACCTTGCGTTGTGAGCGTTAAGAATGGATTTAACGATTGAAAGACCAAGACCCGTGCCGATAACACTGCGCTTATGCTCCTTGTCAACCTTATAGTATCTGTCCCAGATGTACTCAAGCTTGTCGGCGGGAATGCCCTCGCCGTGGTCGGTAACATTGATTCTTACCTTTTTGCCGATAACCTGCTGGGTTACAACGACGGTTTTGTCCTCGCCTGCGTAGTTTATGGCATTATTGACAAGGTTGTATATTACCTGTGAAATTTTCAGCTCGTCTGCCTTTACAAATACCCTTTCACTGCATTTTTCAAGGTAAATGTTATAGCCGTCCTGCTCCTTTAGCTTTGCATATCTTGCGAAAATTGCCTCAAAGCTGTCTGTAATGCAGAAAACGGATTTTTGCAGCTCCATTGCACCCGATTGCAGCTTTGACAAATCAAGCAGATCATTCACAAGGCTTGAAAGTCTGGTTGCCTCGTCAATGATAATCTGAATGTTCTCCGCAGTGTTTTCGCCGGGCAGGTCACGCATAACCTCGCCGTAGCCCGTAATCATAGTCAGCGGAGTGCGCAAATCGTGTGAAATATTAGCAATAAGCTCTCTTTGCAGTCTATCGTTTTTTGCAAGCTCTTTTTTGGCAAAATTTAAGGTATCGTTAAGCTCCTGCACCTCAAGATAGCCCTTTGAATCAAACTCAACCTCATAATTTTTCTTTGCAAGCTCCTTTGCCGCCTTGGTAGTCCTCGAAATAGGCCTTGCAATTTTCTGGCTTGCATAAAGCGAAATTGCAACTGCAAGCACTATAAATACTATAGAAATTACAAAAATCTGATCCTTGAAGATTTCAATGGTGTTGTTAATGGGCGTGATTACCGATGAAACCAGCACAAAGCACTCTGTTCCGTCCTCGAGCGAGAGGATTTTGCCGAAGGTCATAATTTTTGCTGTATTGCTTGATTTTTTCCTCCAGAAAAAATTATCGGCACTATCCTTTGTGGCGGTATCCTTCTGAAATTCCTCAAAAAAGCCGTCCTTTCTCTCGTTCTCACTCTTGATTTCAAGACAGCTGCCGTTGTTACCAGCCGCAGAGGAATAGTAGGAGTAAACCTTATGCGCCTCAGTATGCACCGAAACAGACGGTGAGGCGTAGTTACATTCATAGCGTTTCTGAAAAAATGCGGTGCTTGTGTCGTAAACCTCAACGCACAGGGAATTATAGGACGCCACATTATCAATGGTGGCAAGCGGATTCTGATTTTTTTCAAGCGATTCCGCTATAATTTTTGCGCTTTTTTCGGCGGCTGATTTTTTTGTTGAGGTATAGAACGGCTCAAGTAAAAACGACTGAAAAATCCACATCACCACAAGAATTATCAGACCGAAAAGCAAAAAATAACACAAAAGAGTGAAATGCAGGGGTAATTCTCTGTTTTTTACATCGGAGAGGGTGTATTTTTTTAAATCAAAGTGTTTCAAATCTGTAGCCCACTCCCCGCAGAGTAACAATGCATTTGCTGTATTCGCCAAGGCTTTTTCTCAGTAATTTTATATGCGTATCAAGGGTACGCTCGTCGCCGAAGAAGTCATAGCCCCATACCTCGCTGATAAGCTTTTCACGGGTGAGGGCAATACCCTTGTTCTTGACCATATAGAAAAACAGCTCGTATTCCTTGGGAGTCATCTCTACTCTTTCGCCGTCAATGGTAACAATTCTTGCCGAAAAGTCAACGCTCAGACCCTTGTATGTAAAGATGTCCTTTTCAGGCTCTTTATCAGCCTTGCCGCTCCTTTTGATAACGGCGTTGACACGCATCATAAGTTCCTTGGGAGAGAACGGCTTTACAACATAGTCATCACTGCCGATTTCAAAGCCGTGAATTTTATCGTACTCCTCGCCTCTTGCCGAAAGCATAATAATCGGCGTGGACTTGAATTTTCTGATTTCCTTGCAGGCAGAAAAGCCGTCAAGCTCGGGCATCATAACATCCATAATAATCAAGTCAAAATCCTGCTTATGGCACAGCTCGATAGCCTGCATACCGTCAACAGCCTCTTCAACCTCGTAGCCCTCGAACTCGGCGTATTTTTTAATAATCTGTCTTATTCTGTACTCGTCGTCAACAACAAGCAGTCTGCTCATAAAAGCACATCCTTTCGTATCCCTCATTATTATATATCCTAACTTTTATATATCCTAACTTTGTAATGTGACAAAATTATGATGTTATTCTAAGGAAACACTGAATAAATCACGCTGAAAGCTGTTTGCACATCTTGCCTGCATATTTTCCGCCGGCTTGCCCAAAAAATCTGACGGTACAATATGCACAAACGGTTTAGTCAGTGTTTCCTTATAAAATCTGTTTTTTATACATTACACCCCATAAGTGTTGTTTATTCTATCATATCATACTATGAGGTTTTTGTATAGCTATTATTATTTTACTCACATTTTAAGCGGATAATTTCAGCTTGGTTAAAGGGATAGTCAGACAGAAAATTCCTTCATTTCTTCACTTCTTCATTCCTTCACTTCTTAACTTCTTCACTTTACTTATCTCCCGACCTTGTAATAAAGCCTGCAATAAGTCCGAAGAAGATTGCGGCGGCAATGCCTGCCGCTGCACTTTTGAGTCCTCCCGTCAGGATTCCGAGCGCACCGTCTGCGGCAAGCCCCTCCTTTACGCCCTCGCTCATCAGAAAGCCGAAGCCGCTTATCGGCACAGACGCTCCTGCTCCTGCAAACTGCGCAAAGGGCTCGTACAGACCGACTGCGCCTAAGATTACGCCGGCTACCACAAAGCCCGTAAGTATTCGTGCAGGGGTGAGCTTGGTTTTGTCTATCAGAATCTGACCTATAACACAGATAAGTCCGCCTGTCCAGAATGCATTTATATAGTCCATAATAATTCCTCTTAACATAGTTTTATTACCCTTAGTTATTTACTGATGAGCAAATTTTATTCCCTAATGTGATGAAAAAATGAAAATTTGTGAGCTCACTATGATTTTTCATAAAAAAATGTACACAAATCAGTTTTTATATAGTATAATATATGCTGTTGTAATACGGCTCTGCAAACAAACGGAGCATACCTATATTAATTAAGGAGTGAACAAGTCAGATGGTTGAGGTTAAAAACCTTACGAAAAACTACGGCAGTATCAAGGCTGTTGACAATATCAGCTTTACTGTCGGCGAGGGCGAAATTCTCGGATTTCTCGGCCCGAACGGTGCAGGCAAATCTACCACTATGAATATGATTACAGGGTATATTTCTTCCACATCAGGCACCGTAACTATTGACGGAAAGGAAATCCTTGAAAACCCAAGGGAGGCTAAATCCAAAATCGGCTACCTTCCCGAAATTCCGCCGCTGTATACCGATATGACGGTGAAAAAATATCTTGAATTTATGTTTGACCTCAAAAAAGTCAGACTCCCGAAAAAGAAGCATATCGAGGAGGTTATGCGACTTGTCCGTATTACGGAGCAGGCAGACAGAATAATCAAAAATCTTTCAAAGGGCTACCGCCAGCGTGTCGGCTTTGCTCAGGCATTGCTCGGCAATCCGCCCGTACTCATTCTTGACGAGCCTACCGTTGGTCTTGACCCGCAGCAGATAATCGAAATCAGAAAGCTCATTAAAAGTCTGGGCAAAAAGCATACTATTATATTCTCCTCTCATGTGCTGTCTGAAATCTCGGCTACCTGCGACAGAATCCTTGTTATTTCAAACGGCAGAATTGTTGCCGACGCAAAGACAGACGAGCTGTCCTCCTCAACGGCAGGCGAGGAAAAGCTTGCGCTTGTGGTTGAAGGCTCAGCCTCGGACATCACCTCGGCTATAAAGAATATTCCTGCGGTTATCCGTGTGAATAAAATTTCTGACAAGGGCGGCAGCTCTGCAAAATATATGGTTGAATACGAAAAGGACAGCGACATACGCCGTGATGTGTTCAACGCAATGGCAAGAATCGGCTGTCCGATTCTCGATATGCAGTCGGGCAACGAAACACTTGAGGAAATGTTCCTCAAGCTTACCGCAAAGAGCAATTATAACGCAGTCGGAGGTAAAAAATAATGGTTGCGATTTTAAAGCGAGAGCTTTCTTCTTATTTTAATTCAGCCGTTGCCTATGTTGTAATGGCGGTGTATTTCCTGTTTTCAGGCATTTTCTTTACAATGATATGTATTGAAAACGACTCCTCAAACTTAGCCTATGTTTACGGCAATATGTTTGTGATTATTCTTTTTGTAATTCCTATTATTACTATGAAGAGCTTTTCCGAGGAAAAGCGTCAGCGTACCGACCAGGCACTTCTCACCTCTCCTGCAAGCCTGTTCGAGATAGTAACGGGCAAATTCCTCGGAGCGTTTGTGCTGTTCGGCATCTGCTCGCTCATATTTATGGTATATGCGCTTGTAATTTCATTCTTCACCTCACCCGACTGGGCGGTTGTGCTCTGCACCTTCTTAGGACTTCTGCTCCTCGGCGCTGCGCTTATAGCCATCAATGTGTTTATCTCGGTGCTTACCGAAAGTATGATAATTTCTGCGGTTGCAGGTATGGGCGTCGGTCTTCTTATCTATATGCTCAGCAACCTTTCAAGCTACATTACCATTGACTGGATTTCTAATTTAGTCAGCAAAATTGATTTTCTTACATACTACACAAACTTTACATACGGTATGCTTAATATTACCGATATTGTATTCTTTTTGAGCGTTACGGGACTGTTCCTGTTCTTTACCGCCCGTGTGCTTGAAAAAAGACGCTGGAGCTAAGGAGGTAAAGAGCAATGAGCGAATTTAAAAAAGAAAAAGCGGCAGAAAACACTGCCGAGGTTAAAACCGATACAAAATCAGAAAAGCAGACAAAGGCTGACAAGCCAAAAAAAGAAAAGAAAAACGGCGGCGGACTTAAGGCTTTCCTTAAATCAAGAAAGGCCCGCCACGGCTCGGTTGCAGTTGCAGTTGTTGCAGTTGTAATCGCACTGGTGGTTGTGCTTAATATTGTAGTTTCTCTGCTTGTTGAAAGATTCCCGAATATAGTTATCGACTTCACAAAGGACTCCTCCTTTGCGCTTGAGAGTGATACCGTTGACTATGTTTCCCATATTGATAAGGACATCACGATTACAGTCCTTACAACAGAGGAGAAGTTTGAGGCTTCAGGCACATATTACATTCAGGCAAACAAGCTCCTTGAAAAAATGGAGAGTGCCTCAAACGGCAAAATCAAGCTCAAATACATCGACCTTTCAAGCAATCCGTCTATTGCACAGCAGTACACGGACGCTGACTGGACAAATAGTTCAAATATGATGATTGTTGAGTGCGGCGACCAGTACAGGGTTCTTACCGTTGACGATTGCTTTGAATACGATCAGGATTATTATGCAACCTACGGAGCATACTATGTAACCTCTTCTCTTGTGGAACAGGGCGTTGTTACCGCTATACTCAATGTCACAACAGAGGACAAGGTTATTTTTGATGTGATAACGGGCAATCAGGAGCAGGATACAACTGCAATAAAAACACTTCTTCAGAACAACGCTTATCAGGCAAACGAGATTTCTCTTGCAACGGGCGACCTTGACGCTGACGCAAAGTTTGCCCTCCTTTATGCGCCGTCCGTTGACCTTGACGAAAGCGCAGTTGAAAAGCTCTCAAAGTGGCTTGACAATGACGGAAAATACGGCAGAAACCTTATTTATGTCCCGACAGAAAATAATGTTGAAACCCCGAACCTCGACAGCCTTTTAAACGAATGGGGTATGCAGGTAAATCAGGGCTATGTTTACGAAACAAGCACAGACCGCCTTGTAAGCAACAGCTCGCCGTATATCTTCACTGTTGACTATACAGATTACTACAAAACAGGACTGAAAAACCCCAACATTCCGGTTGTAACACTCTTTGCAAAGAGCATTTCGCTTACGGATACAAGCGTTTCACACGCACTTCTCACAACCTCGGAATCCTCGGGCATCTACCCTGTTGACGCTGACGAAAGCTGGAACTATCAGGACGGCATCAAGGGCGAGGCTCTCAACATTGCCGCCGAGGGTATAAAGTCGAATACGGATAATTCATCGTCAAAGGTTATTGTTTTCGGTTCATTCTCAATGTTTTCCTCTGACATTATGGCTTACAACAGCTTTAACAACTCAGGCTACTTTATGAATATGATTAACACTATTGCAGATAAGGACGACGCAGGCATTACAATTCAGGGCAAATCAATGGAGAATGCTGAGCTTGGAATTACCGACGCAACAACCAAAAACGCAATGTTTGTTGTATTTGTAATCTTAGTTCCCGTTGCCGTGCTTGTAACAGGAATCGTAATGTGGCTGCGCAGGAGGAACAGATAATGAAAAAGAATGTTAAGTTACTTATTATAATTGCAGCCGCAGCGGTTGTGCTTGTGGGTGTGATGTTACTTCTGATATTTATGCCGAAGGCAGAGGACTCGGCTGACCCTATGGACAGCATAGATCAGGGTGTTGATATGTCAACCTCTGTTGACGAAAGCGGTATACATCAGGCTAAAATCAACACCAACGATAAGGGCGAGATTGAAAACAACAGCTACGGCACTCTGCTTGAATATGTGCCTGCGAATATTTCAACCATTAACCTTGAAAATTCCTCGGGTACTATGGAAATAAAATCCGAAACACCGGTTGACGAGGACGGCAAAACAGAGGAAACAGTATATACTCTTGTAGGCTTTGAGGATTTTGACCTCCAGGCGGGCTTTCCCGATGCGATTGCAAACGATGCGGCGGCTCTTGATTTCAGTAAGGTAATCAGCCTTGACGGCGCAAAAGCCTCTGAGTGCGGTTTTGATACGCCAAAGGCAACCGTTGTTGTAAGCTACACAGACAACACAAAGGCAAAAATCATTGTAGGCGGCGACGCTCCGTCATCTGCCGGTACATATGTAAAATTCGGCACAGCAGATACAATCTACCTTGTGCCAAGCGACGCAGTGGATTCGTTCTCCTACAGCCTTACCGATATGTTCTCAAAGGCAATAAACGATTCACCGTCTGATACAGAAAATTCACAGTTCAGCAAAATTACCCTTTCAGGCAAGAATTTCCCCGAGAGCGTAGTGCTTGAGCCTAACAACGACGGCAAAAATTCCGCTACCACCGTTATTACCTCACCAAAGAAGAGCTATGCAGGCGAGGACGCAAGCAGCAGGGTAACGGGCGCAATCAGAGGACTGTATGCCGAGTCTGTCAGAATGGTAAATCCGTCCTCAGCACAGCTTAATGAGCTTGGTCTTTCTCAGCCGTATGTTGCAATCGAGGCTGTCTATCCCGACGAAACAATAAGCCTTATCTCCTCACAGCCCGACAGCTCAGGCAAGGTCAGCATTATGGAAAAGGGCGGAAAAATCGTATATACAATGGCGTCTGCCAATCTGCCGTGGGTAGATATGAGCTACGAAAAGCTTACCTCTGAGTATGTACTTCATCCGCTTATGTCTGCGGTTTCTTCCCTCACGGTAAACAACGGCTCCAACACCTACACCTTCAGCATCAGCACAAAGCAGACAACTACTGCAAATGATGACGGCGAGGAGTCAACAACCACCACTACAACAGTAATGTGCGGTGACAACGAGATTAATTCCTCCTACTTCTCAACCTTCTTCCAGAACCTCACCCTGCTTGAGAAGAGCGACGCAAGCAGCGACAAGCCGAGCGGAAACGCTGTATTCACCGCTGAGTACAAATATTCGGACGGCAGCACGGATACGGTAAAATTCTATGACGCAGGCAGCAACAAATATCTTGCAGAGGTGAACGGCGACAGCGTGGGACACCTTTACAAGACAAATCCGAGCAAGCTTATTGAGCAGGTAAAGACTGTGGCTAATAATAAGGAAGTTGCAGATTTTGCAGCCTGATTTTTAAGCTGATTTTCAAAAGCAAGGATATATAAACAACAGCGCCCGATTACAGACAAGCTGTAGTCGGGCGTTGTTGTGTTTTTATTTTTAAACTGTAACAAAACTTTCGGTCGGGCAACTATGTTAAAAACTATAGCTTACTATCTGCCCGGGGCAAAAATTTAGGTCAAGCCTTTTTAAAGGCTTGCGGGTTTGGGCAGAGCCCAAGAAAGAAACTGCTTTGCAAATGCAGGAGGGTAGGTAAAACAGTCCGGTGGACTGTTTTGCCGTAGGGAACCCACATCAGGGGTTCCCTGTGAACAAGACTTTCGTTTTTTACAAAAGTTTGCATAGGAAACAAGGTTGTTTATATTTTCTCTACTAAAACTATAACGCCAACGCTTACGCTGAGCGTTTTTTCACTTAAACACATTGTTCCTCCACCAAAAGCCGCTTACAGAAAATTTTGCTGATTTTATAGTTTCTGCCATTATCAATTACTCATTGAAAGACCGGTATTTTTAAAAGTGTGTGCCGCTCTTTTTAGTAGTTTTAGCAGAAAAGTATAAATATTTTGTTTTCATTCTCAATTCAATATTTCTGCTTATTTACGCTTTTCGTGGGCTTTGCCCACACCCACAACCCTTTAAAAAGGGTTGACCTAAATTTTTTGTCTTTTTTGCTCAAAAACTCACTTCTCTATTCCATAAAATCGTTTTGCGTTTTCTGCGGTAATATTCAAAAGCTCCTGCACTCCGATATTCCTCACCTCGGCAATTTTTACGGCGGTGTATTTTATCATTGTGCTGTCGCACCTTTTGCCCCGAAACGGCACGGGCGACATATAAGGGCAGTCGGTTTCAAGCAGAAGTCTGTCAATCGGCACTTCCCTTGCCACCTCAACGCTGTGCCTTGCATTTTTAAAGGTCACAACTCCGCCAAGGCTGATATATCCGCCGTACCTCATTACCTCACGCATCATCTCCACACTGCCCGAAAAGCAGTGAACCAATGCCTTCGGTCTGTATTTTCTCAGATAATCCAGCGTGTCGCCGTGCGCCTCTCTGTCGTGAACGATTATCGGCATATTCAAGTCAAGTGAAAGCCTGAGCTGTTCGTCAAAGACTCTGTTCTGCAAAGCCTTTGGAATATCCCAGTGGTAGTCAAGTCCTGTTTCGCCCACCGCAACTATTTTTCTGTGCTGTAAAAGGCTTGCAAGCCTGTCGAGGTAGTCGTCGGGCATATCCTCAAGATTTTCGGGGTGAAAGCCGACTGCGCCGTACATAAAATCGTATTTTTCGCAGAATTTAACGCATACCTCGGCGGATTTCAAATCAACGGAGTTGTTTACAATACCGCAGACGCCGTTTTCCTGCATTGACGAAAGCAGGTCTTCCCTGTCCTCGTCAAACCATTTATCGTCATAATGAGCGTGTGAATCAAAAATATTATAAAAATTATTTTCCATATTTACAAAGCCTTTGCCTTAATTTTTCCCGACTGACGGGGATATTTCTGCGGAGTGCTTTTTATTTTTCTCACAACCGCAATCGCCCTTTCTCCGCCGTTTTCGGGCAGCTCGAAGAAAAATTTATTTTCAAGCTTACCGCCCAGAGTGTTGATTGCGTTCATTGATTCCTTAAATTCCTCGTTTGCCTGTGCGCCCTTCATTGCGCAGAACGCTCCGCCCACCTTAACATACGGCAGGCAGTATTCGCTCAGCACATTCATTCTCGCCACCGCCCTCGAGGCAACAAAATCAAAGCTTTCTCTCAGCCTTTCCTCTCTTGCGCCGTCCTCGGCTCTGCTGTGTACAAGCTCGGCTTTTATATCAAGCTGTGCGCATACCTCGCTTAAAAAAACAAGTCTTTTGTTAAGGCTGTCAATAAGCGTAAGGCTTATGTCAGGTCTTGCAATTTTCAGCACCAGTCCCGGAAAGCCTGCGCCTGTGCCTACATCGGCAAGGGTGCTGTTCTGCGGAATGTCAACGAAATTCAGCAGAGTAAGGCTGTCGGCAAAATGCTTTAAAGCCACGCCGCCCTCGTCAGTGATGGCAGTCAGATTCATTTTTTCGTTCCACTCGGCAAGCAGTTCAAAGTATCTCTGAAGCTGCCCGTACTGCCTGTCGGTGAGGGTGATGTTAAAATACTTTATATAATCTTGGAGCAAATCTCGTATCATAAATTTCCCCTTATTTATTCTGTGCAAGCCAGATGAGCAGAACGCTGATGTCGGCAGGCGAAACGCCCGAAATTCTCGACGCCTGTCCTATGCTTAACGGCTTGATTTTATTCAGCTTTTCCTGCGCCTCAAGTCTTAGTCCCTTTATGGTGCGGTAGTCAAAGTCCTCGGGCAGACGGCGGTTTTCAAGCCTGCGCATCTGCTCAACCTGCTTTAACTGCTTTGCTATGTAGCCCTCGTATTTTATTTCCACCTCAACCTGCTCAAAAATATTCGGGTCGAGCTGCGGTCTGCCTGCGTCTATGCTTTCAAGCGACTTGTAGTCAAGCTGCGGTCTTTTTATAAGGTCAATCAGGTGAACGCCCGTGGTAATCTCGCTTGTGCCACGCTCTGTCAGAATTTTATTCACCTCGTCAGTCGGAGAAATTACCGTAGCCTTGAGCCTGTCTATCTCCTGCCTTTTCAGGTCCTGCTTGTGCAAAAATTTTTGGTAGCGTTCCTCGCTGATTAGTCCGATTTCATAGCCGAGGGGCGTGAGTCTTTCGTCTGCGTTATCCTGACGGAGAATCAGTCGGTACTCGCTCCGTGAGGTCATCATTCTGTACGGCTCGTTTGCGCCCTTTGTCACAAGGTCGTCAACGAGCGTTCCGATATACGAGCCTGCCCTGTCGAGGACGAGCGGTTCTCTACCCAGCACCTTCAAGGCGGCATTGATGCCGGCAACAAGTCCCTGCGCCGCCGCCTCCTCATAGCCCGAGCTTCCGTTGAACTGACCTGCGCCGAAAAGATTCGGAAAATCCTTAAATTCAAGAGTTGCAAGCATAGCGGTCGGATCTACGCAGTCGTACTCGATAGCGTAGGCAGGGCGCATCATCACGCAGTTTTCAAGACCTTTTATCGTGTGGTAGAATTTAAGCTGTACCTCCTCAGGGAGTGACGAGCTCATACCCTGAAGATACATTTCCTCTGTGTCAAGACCGCACGGCTCAATAAAGAGCTGATGTCTCGGCTTATCCTTAAACCGCATAATCTTATCCTCAAAGCTGGGGCAGTAGCGTGGGCCTACGCCCTCAATTCTGCCGGCATAAAGCGGAGAACGGTGGATATTATCGAGGATAATCTGCTTTGTTTCGTCATTTGTCCAGCTGATGTAGCAGTCAACCTTGTTTTCGCCCAAATCCTCGGTTTCGTATGAGAACGGCTGGGGTGGCTCGTCGCCCTTCTGCACCTCAAGGTCGGAATAATCAATCGAGCTTTTCAGAACTCTTGCAGGAGTACCCGTCTTGAATCTCCTTAAAGGCAGACCGAGCTTTTTAAGGCTTGCGCCGAGAAAGGACGCAGGGAAAATTCCGTCAGGGCCGCTTTCGTAGGATACCTCGCCCACAAAAATCCTGCCGCCGAGGTATGTACCCGTAGCAATTACAACAGTCCTGCACCTGAACACAGCAAGCATTCTGGTGGTGAGGTCATAGCCGTTCTCGGTTTTTTCAATTTCTGTTATTTCCGCCTGTCTTAGCTCAAGATTTTCCTGCAATTCAAGCTTATGCTTCATTACGGTTGAGTATTTTCTGCGGTCAATCTGCGCTCTGAGCGAATGAACGGCAGGGCCTTTGCCACGGTTTAACATTCTCGACTGCAAAAAACACTCGTCAGCAGTCTTTCCCATCTCGCCGCCGAGGGCGTCAATCTCACGCACAAGATGTCCCTTAGCCGTACCGCCGATTGACGGATTGCAAGGGCAGTTGCCTACAGCGTCCATATTTATTGTAAAAACGGCAGTTTTACAGCCGAGCCTTGCCGCCGCCAGCGCCGCCTCAATTCCTGCGTGACCTGCGCCGATAACCGCCACATCATATTCTCCGGCAAAATATTTCATATCTTTCATTCCTTTTTTGCAGGCTTTGCCTGATTATATCCTTGACTAAGATTATTTATTAATAAACATTGTGAAAAAATCTATAATTTAACAAAAAACAAACCTTTCGGTCGGGCAACTATGTAAAAATCATAGCTTACTGTCTGCCCGGGGCAAAAGTTTAGGTCAAGCCTTTTTAAAGGCTTGCGG
>JBJEOV010000019.1:0-4163 GCA_051880895.1 Ruminococcus sp.
ACCCGCAACCCTTTAAAAAGGGTTGACCGAAATTTTATCCCCGGGCAGACAGTAAACTATAATCTTTAATTGTGTTGCCCGACCGAAAGTTTTGTTTTTTTCGCTAAAGTATAGTTTTACTCACATTTTAAGCGGATAATTTCAGCTTAGTTAAAGAGATAGCCAGGTAGTTTTATTTCGCATATATAAAAATCAGCATATAATATAGTGTTGTCGTAAAGGAGAGCAGAGGGCAATTATGAATTTACCGAACAAACTAACTTTAAGCAGAATAATACTCGTGCCGTTTTTTGTGGCAGCCTTGCTGATTGATTTTTCTTTTCACACAGCCGTTGCCGCAGTGATTTTCATTGTTGCAACTCTCACGGATATGCTTGACGGAAAAATTGCAAGGAGCAGAGGACTTGTTACCGACTTCGGCAAGTTTGCAGATCCGCTTGCAGATAAAATTCTCGTGCTCAGCGCACTGCTCTGCTTTGTCCAGACCGGCTGGTGCGACTGCATTGCAGTAATAATCGTGCTTTTCAGGGAATTTTCGGTAACCTCAATCCGCCTTGTCGCCGCTTCAAAGGGCAAGGTGGTAGCCGCAAATATATTCGGCAAAATAAAAACCGTAACCCAGCTTGTTGCAATTATCGCCGTGCTGGTAATGCAGCTTCTGCTTGAAATCTTTACACTCACAGCCGCTTTTTCGGCAGACACACTGCTTTTAACAGGCAGTATATTCAAAATAATTTCTCTTTGCCTTATATGGATTTCCACAATTACGGCAATTATTTCAGGCATAATTTATATTATTCAGAACAAACAGTTTATATCAGAAATGTAAAAATCGACACCGCATCGGATGTGATACTTTGTTTAAAACATTAAAGGCAGACCTTGACGCCGTTATAGAGCGTGACCCAGCCGCAAGAAACAGATTTGAGGTATTCTTTCTGTATTCAGGCTTTAAGGCAGTGCGCTCTCACCGCAAGGCTAACTGGTTTTTAAGGCATAATATGAAGTTTATTGCCCGCTGGATTTCACAGCGGAGCAGGCATAAAACAGGAATAGAAATACACCCCGGAGCTACAATCGGCAAGGGCTTATTTATAGACCACGGTATGGGTGTGGTTATCGGCGAAACAACAATAATCGGCGACAACTGCACAATATATCAGAATGTTACCCTCGGCGGTACAGGCAAGGACATAGGCAAGCGACACCCCACGCTCGGCAACAATGTGCTTGTCGGCTCGGGCGCAAAGGTGCTCGGACCGTTCAAGGTAGGAGATAACGCAAGAATTGCCGCAGGTGCGGTAGTTCTGAGCGAAATTCCGGCTAACGCCACGGCAGTCGGCGTTCCTGCCCGTGTGGTAAAAATCAACGGAATCCGCAGTGAAGCACTTGACCAGATTCATATTTCCGACCCTGTTTCCCTTGCACTGTGCAGTATGGAACAGAAAATTGCAGACCTCAGAAAAGAAATTGACGCTCTGAAGGCAGAAAACGAAAGCAAAAAGTAAAGGAGCAGTAAAATGATTTTATACAATTCATTGGGACAGACAAAACAGGAATTTGTACCGCATACAGCAGGCAAGGTTAATATGTACACCTGCGGTCCTACTGTTTACCACTTTGCCCACATCGGCAACCTGAGAACCTATATTATGGAGGATGTGCTTGAAAAGTACCTCCGCTTTGCAGGCTACGATGTAAAGCGTGTAATGAATATTACCGATGTCGGTCATCTGTCGAGTGACGCCGACACAGGCGAGGACAAAATGCTTGCAGGCGCAAAGCGTGAGCATAAGTCCGTTATGGAAATTGCTAAGTTCTACACTGACGCATTTTTTAACGACTGCAAAAAGCTCAATATCAAAATGCCCGATGTTGTAGAGCCTGCCACAAACTGCATTGACGAGTTTATCAATATGGTTTCTGTTCTGCTTGAAAAGGGCTATGCCTACATTGCAGGCGGAAATGTTTACTTTGACACCTCAAAGCTCGACAGCTATTATGTTTTCGGTAATATGAACGAGGAGGACCTTGCTGTCGGCGTGCGTGACAGCGTTGAGGAGGACAGCAACAAGCGCAACAAGGCTGACTTTGTCCTCTGGTTTACCAAGTCAAAATTTGACTCGCAGGAGCTTAAGTGGGAGAGTCCGTGGGGCGTTGGCTATCCCGGCTGGCACATTGAGTGTTCGGCTATCAGCTGCAAGCACAACGGCGAATACCTTGATATTCACTGCGGCGGCATTGACAACGCTTTCCCCCACCACACCAATGAAATTGCACAGAGCGAGGCTTACCTCGGTCACAAGTGGTGCAAATACTGGTTTCATGTGCTCCACCTCAACGACGCAAGAGGTAAGATGAGCAAGTCAAAGGGCGACTTCCTCACGGTATCACTGCTTGAAAGCAAGGGCTATAATCCGCTTGTTTACCGTATGTTCTGCTTGCAGAGCCATTACCGCAAGCCGCTTACCTTCTCATATGACAGCCTTGACAACGCCGCTGTTGCCTACGATAAGCTCATCAAGAAAATTTCCGCCCTCTCCCCCGAGGGTGAACCCGATATTGAAAGCGCACAGCCTTATATTGCAGAATTTAACGACGCACTCGGTAACGACCTCAACACCTCCCTCGGCCTTACCGCCGTTTACAGCGTTTTAAAGGGCGACATCAGCGACGCTACAAAGCTTTACCTTATCGGTGAGTTTGACAAGGTGCTTTCACTCGACCTCACAAAGGCAAAGGAAAACACCCCTGCAAGCTCTGCAAACGAAGAGGTTGAGGCGCTTATTGCACAGCGTACAGAGGCTCGCAAAAACAAGGATTGGGCTACCGCCGACGCTATCCGTGACAAACTCAAGGAAATGAAGGTTGTTGTTGAGGATACGAAAGACGGCATCAAGTGGCATTTTGAAAACTGATTTATTAACCTATAATAGAATAAAATAAAAATCCCCCTCATATACTTTGACATAAGCAAAGTCAATATGGAGGGGATTTTATGCGTCTGTATATAATAACGAAACGCACCTTGTTTTCAATAGGATTTTGTCTGCTGATTGGCGTAATTGCAGGCGGAATTGCGCTGACCTCTACCGTGAAGGCAATTCAGACCGCAAGCACACAGCGAGAAATACCCATTTACTGCGTTGATACCGATAAAAAGCAGGTTGCGCTCTCCTTTGATGCAGCCTGGGGCAACGAGCAAACGGAAACTTTACTGGATATTCTTGATAAATACAATGTAAAAACCACATTTTTCCTTGTGGGCGACTGGGTAGATAATTATCCCGAATCAGTCAAGGAAATTGCAAGGCGTGGGCACGATGTGGAAAACCACAGCAACACTCATCCGCATATGACGCAGATGTCAGTTGACGATATGAACTCACAGATTCAGTCCTGCAACGAAAAAATCAAGGCTCTGACGGGCAGCTGCCCTACCCTGTTCCGTGCGCCCTACGGCGACTACAACAACGATGTTGTAAAGTCGGTAAAGGCAAACAATATGTACTGCGTACAGTGGGATGTTGACAGCCTTGACTGGAAGGACCCCACGCCGAACCAGATTACTCTTAACATAACCAACAAGCTGAAGAACGGCAGTATAATACTGATGCACAACGGCGCAACCAACACTCCCGAGGCTTTGCCTATGGTAATTGAGGCTATCAAGTCGCAGGGCTATGAAATAGTGCCGATAAGTCAGATATTATTAAAAGGCGACTACACAACCGATGTTCAGGGAAAAATGATTTCCGCTCAGAACAGCACAACATAATGCAGAGGCTTTTGTAAACTGTAATTTACAAACAAAAAACTTTCGGTCGGGCAACTATGTTAAAAACTATAGCTTACTATCTGCTCGGGGCAAAAATTTCGCTCAAGCCTTTTTAAAGGCTTGCGGGTTTGGGCAGAGCCCAAGAAAAAATTGCTTTGAAAATGCAGGAGGGTAGGTAAAACAGTCCGGTGGACTGTTTTACCGTAGGGAACCCACATCAGGGGTTCCCTGTGAGCAAGAGTTGTGTTTTATAGCGTTGCATAAATTGGAAAGATTTGTTGTTTACTTGCTTGATTTATAACTGCATTTTCCTTTAGGTAACGCTTGTCATAAATTATAATGCCTACCAATTCCGCTTTTCTTTTGCGTGAAAAGAAAAGCTCCA
>JBJEOV010000020.1:0-4133 GCA_051880895.1 Ruminococcus sp.
AACCATAATCTTGTAAACCTCTTTCGCTGTATGCGTGACAGACCTATGGCGTTCATAAAAGAACTCGGATTTTATCCCCTAAATTCAAGAGATGATTTCAATGCCATAAAGAACTTTTTTAAACAGGAAAAGTTTGAAGATAAGTACCTTGATGAGGAATTGGAACTGACGAAGATTATTCTTCCCGATTTGAAAGCAGAAGAAGTCATAGAGCTGTATATCAGAATGAAACAGGATTATGACTTGCGCAGAGCAGTAATGTTTCTTAAACTTCTGCGATACAGCTATTCAAGCGGTGGAAAATCCTTTGCTTGTCAGCCCTTTTCGGTAGTAAGCCTTTTTCAACTTATAGAGCAAGTCGGCAAAAGGCTTGAAAATACTGTTATTGAAAATCAAGATTTCGAAGTCCTGATAAAGCATTATGACCGAGATAATGCCTTTTTCTACTGCGATCCGCCGTACTATTCAAGTGAGTATGTTTATCAATGCGGATTCACTTGGGATGACCATTTGAGGCTGAAAAACACACTTGCAAATTCAAAAGGCAAATGGCTCGTATCATATAACGATTGTGAGGAAATCCGCCATTTATATGACGGTTACTCATTCTTTGATTTTACAAGGTTACACAATATGAAACAGCGAATCAACGCAGGCGAGCGATTCCCCGAACTGCTAATCAGCAACTATGATATTTATGAAAGGCAGAGAAACAAGCCGTTGCAGTTGAGCCTTCTTGACTTGACAACCGAACAACAAATTGATTTAGAACAAATTTTGAAGGAGTGTATTATTAACCATGGAAAATAGAATTTATGTAAGCATACCGCTTGACGCACTTATTGTATCAGGAATCACATCCGACTGTGCTGTGCAGATTTCAGCTGTGGACGGAGCAATTCTGATTGAGAGGTGCGATGATGATTGCGAAGAATGTTGCTGTGACTGTATCTGCGATGAGCGCAGAGCAGAGCTTGCGGAAAGCGAGGATGATTAATGCTTAAAATATACAGAGTCCTCGGTAAAAAAGGAAGAATTACAATCCCTTTTGAAATTCGACAGCGAATAGGATTCAGATACAACGATGTGCTGTCGTTTACGGAGCTCGATGACAGCTCAGTAGTTGTCAGGAAAGAGAAAATCTGCGACAACTGTAATGAATTTGCAGAAGAATATGAGGAAAATTACACCCTTGAAGATTTCCTCGACAGCCTGTCCGAGGAAGAACAGAGAAACGCACTTTTGCATCTTTCTCTGCTGTGGGCAGAAAAACAGAAACACTAAATCGGAGGTAAATTTATAATGACACAGAATACAACTTTTAAAGGAAACAAAAACAACAATCAGAAAAGAAAACTGCCGTATATCAAGGCGAGAATTGATAAGCTTGTTGATGTAGAAGATTGCAACACAAAGGCTTTTGCAAGCGTTACTGTCGGCGGTGCAGTTGCAATTCACGGAATCAGAGTGATGAACTCAAGAAAAGGCTTATTTGTCGCAATGCCTGCAAGTAACTATGTTGACGAAAACGGCGAAACGAAGTTCAGCGAGATTGCTCACCCTATTTCAAAGGAGTCAAGAGATATGCTAAACAGCAAGGTTATGGAAGCGTATCATCAGGCACTTGATAAACAGCAGAGTGAAGATGAATCCGAGAATATGTCGGAAGATGAATCGGAGAGCTTTACGCAGAGTATGTAAACTTTTTTAGCTTTTCTTTAATGTGACATTACTTGTGCGGTAAATCTTAATTTATTTGTCTTATACATTTCTGCAATTGTATGCTATAATATAATAAGTTCTTAATAAGAAAGCATTAAATTTTGTGGTGACTGTTATGTGGATTGTATTTGCGTTTGGCTCGGCTTTTTTCGCCGGAGTGACTTCTATTCTGGCTAAGTGCGGAATCAGGAAAACAGATTCTACCGTAGCTACGGCTATCCGCACTATTGTAGTGTTGATTTTTTCTTGGCTGATGGTATTCATAGTCGGCTCTCAAAATCAGCTTGGCTCTATTGACGGAAAAACGCTTTTGTTTTTGATTTTGTCAGGCCTTGCAACAGGCGCCTCGTGGCTTTGCTACTTCAAGGCTTTACAGATAGGTGATATAAACAAGGTCGTGCCAATCGACAAATCAAGCATTATTCTGACAATAATTTTAGCGTTTATTTTTCTGCACGAAAGCGTCAATCTGACCAAAGCTGTCGGTGTTGTGCTTATCGGCGCAGGCACTTTTTTGATGATTGAAAGAAAAGACGCAGGTTTTAAACAGAAAAAGGGTAAAAACTGGCTTCTCTATGCATTAGGCTCGGCTGTATTTGCCAGTCTTACATCCATTCTCGGAAAAATCGGAATATCCAATGTTGAGTCCAATCTCGGCACAGCTATCCGTACCTGCGTTGTGCTTTTAATGGCTTGGGTTATGGTGTTTGTTACAGGTAAACAGCATACAATACGGACTATTGAAAAGAAAGAACTTGTATTTATCTGTCTTTCGGGCATTGCAACAGGTGCGTCGTGGATGTGTTACTATAAGGCGCTTCAGGACGGACTTGCAAGCGTTGTAGTGCCTATTGACAAGTTGAGTGTTTTGGTAACGGTTGCATTTTCATATATTGTATTTCATGAAAAATTATCAAAAAAATCAGGCGTTGGATTGATTTCTATTATTGCCGGTACCCTTGTGATGCTGATTCAGTAGCCCAAACATGCTTATAATTATCTTCTTTTCGGTTGATAAATTTGTTTTTGAGAGGTTAGTATGAAAGAAAAACACCAAGATTCACTTAAATATAACTTTTATAATTCAGTGATTAATCACGAGAAACCTATTTGTCCTAAATGTAGGAAAGGTCGAATTGTTTTGTTTGTACGAATGAGTGCGGTTGGATTATGAATATTGATTATACTGATTTGATAATAGAGTGATTTGCTTTAATGTAATATTTTAAAAATATCTCTGGACATTTGAAATTCTTTGGATATACTTGTTGCTTGAAAGGACGGCGATAGTATGAAAAAGAAAATCGCAATAATGATAAGCATAATATTAATGGCAGGAACATTCACAGCTTGTACGGCAGAAGAAAAAATGGATAACAGTTCTTTATCACCCACGGTTTCAACTTCCGTGGGTGTTTCTGTATCTACGGAAACTTCTGCAACGGCAACAACTGAAACAACAATCCCCGAAAAAGCCACCGTTTCAAAAGAAACAGCGTCTTCGGGAAAGAATACCAAAACCGAAGAAAAAGCCGACAGTGGGCAAAATTCGGCGGTTGTTTCAGCAACGGATCCGATTCAGAAAACGCAAACTGAGGTTCAGAACAACAGCAGGAATACAGCGAACAGTAATCTGCAAAAATCGGAATCGACTGCTAAAAAAGAAACTGAAACTCCTGCTCAAAAGCCTGCTGAAAAGTCTACTCAAAAGCCTGTGCAGAAGCCTACAGAAAAGCCGACACAGAAACCTACGCAAAAGCCGACGCAACCGCCTACAAAGGCAAAAACGGTTGATGTTCAGTATGCGGTGAGTGCCTGCATAGCCTACGGTCAGCAGCTTGGAATGAAATACGATTCCTCGCTGAACACAGACAACGCAAGCTGGTTCTCACCCACAAACGCATCATATTATGATGATACGCAAAGCCTGACGGCAGATTGCTACGGCGATGTTGAGTATGTAGCCTACTACTATCAAAGTGACGGCATAGTCCCAAGCGACTTATCATTCAATGTAATTGCAGAAAACAACAAAATATATGTATTTTACTGCTAAGTAAAGTATAGACAGCACTCTTAATCGGGTGCTGTTATTTTTTTGAAAGGAATGATCTCAATGAAAATAAACCAAATAACTCTAACCGATCTCCGCCGTATGAACGGAAAGGAAGGACTAATTTTGCAGGGCTGCGGTGGTGAAACACGGGAATGGGTTGACGGCATCAATAAAATGCTCACGGACAAGGGAATACTTCTTGACGATACAAAGTTTGAGAATGTTTCAGTGTTTAAGAGTGACGGTGTAACCTGTATTCTCTATCCCTTTGAAGATGTCCACCTTGATATCGGCAAGCTTGCAATGTGGCGGTTGCAGTCCTACACAGCCTTTGCAGGAATGTGGCTGTCCGACT
>JBJEOV010000021.1:0-18607 GCA_051880895.1 Ruminococcus sp.
GATCTTGTAATGAGGTCAAAGGATACTCTTTCTGCACCGTACTGCTTCATAAGATATTCAAGCTCAAGGGAGATTTTTCGTTCGCTCACACCGGGCTTAATGTAATTTAAAACCTCTTTATATGCTCTCTCGGCAATCTGCTGCGCCTTTAGAATTTTATCAAACTCAGTCTTATCCTTGATAATTCTTATGTCTGAAATTGCTTTATCAAGCTGTTCATCGCAGAAAAATTCAATGCCGTTATCAGCAAAGCCTTTTTTGTATGCGTTGTTTTCGGCAACAGTCAGTGCCCTTGCTTCACCTATAAGGGTTGACACACTTTCCTTTTTCAGAATTTCACAAATGTCACCTGCAAGCCTTTTAAAGCATATAACCTCACAGCCGACAGCGTATTTCTGCGCCGCCTCAAAATATCTGAAATCCACAAGCAGATAAGACTTTTCGCAAGTAAGCAGAAACATGCCCTCGCTGTGAAAAAAACCGCTGAAATATCCGACATTTATTTCATTTTTAATAAGCAAAGCCGTATCTGCCGATTTTATAAAAGCTCTTAGCTTTTCCGTCCTGAGGGTGTTCATTACTTCATCAAGTCCTTTAAAGCCATAATTGCAAGGAAGTAGCTGTTTTTACCAAAGCCTGCAATCTGTCCAGCGCAAACGGGAGCAATTACAGATTTATGTCTGAATTCCTCTCTTGCGTGAATATTTGACATATGCACCTCAACAAAGGGCAGCTTAACGCAGGCAATAGCGTCTCTGAGCGCATAACTGTAATGTGTAAGTGCGCCCGCATTTATTACAACGCCGTCAAAGCATTCTCTTGCAGAGTGGATTTTATCAATCAGGTCGCCCTCGTGATTTGACTGATATATTTCAGCCGAAAAGCCTTCTTTCTCTGCAAACGATTTAATCTGCTCTGAAATGCTCTGAGCGGTTTCCTCTCCGTAAATACCCTTTTCTCTTACTCCTACCATATTGAGGTTAGGACCTAAAATAACAAGAATTTTTTTCATTTTAATTCACCGATTTCCTGATAAAATGACAAAAAGCGGACAGTAAAAACTGTCCGCTTATTTTGATTACCTGAATTTGCGCTTACGAGCTGCTTCGGACTTCTTTTTACGCTTTACAGAAGGCTTTTCATAAGCCTCTCTCTTGCGCACCTCAGCAATAACGCCTGCTCTTGCACACTGCTTTTTGAATCTTCTTAAAGCACTCTCAAGAGATTCGTTATCCTTAAGTCTGATTTCTGCCATCTATCTTCCCTCCCATCTGCCATTTGGCATGGGTAATTTGCATATGTTGCATTTGATATTATACAATAACTGATTGTTATTGTCAATAGAAATGTAGAAATTTAGGGAAAATTAAGTAAAATTTAATATAAAACTCAAATTAAGGCTTAACAACGAGGTTTACAAGCTTATTGGGAACATAGATTTCCTTGATAATATTCATATTTTCAATAGCTTTAGCAACATTTGCGTCTGCCTTTGCCTGCTCAAGAACAGCGTTCTTCTCTGCCTCAACAGGAATGTTAAGCTTTGTTTTGATTTTGCCGTTTACCTGTACAACGATTTCTATTGTTTCATCCTTGCACTTAGCCTCGTCATATTCAGGCCACTTCTGCTCTGCAACAATGCCCTCTCCAAGCTTGCACATTTCAAAAACTTCCTCTGTAACATGAGGAGCAAACGGATTTAAAAGAATTGTAAATATTCTCAGTTCTTCTTTGGTTATTGCACCTGTTGCAGTAATGTCGTTGATAAGTGCCATAAGAGTTGCGATTGCAGTGTTGAATTTGATATTCTCAATATCATCGTCGACCTTTTTGATAGCCTTATGGAAGGCTGATTCAACCTCGGGACGGATGCCGTCTGCATCGGTAAGAATTGTCTGAAGATTGTAGTAACGCTCAATAAATCTGCGGCAGCCTCTTATGCTTGACTGGCTCCACGGAGCAGCCTTTTCAAAGTCGCCGATAAACATTTCGTAAAGGCGGAGTGTATCTGCACCGTATTCGTCAACGATTTCATCAGGGTTTACTACATTGCCCCTCGACTTACTCATCTTCTCGCCGTTTTCGCCGAGAATCATACCGTGAGAGGTTCTCTTAGCGTACGGCTCGGGAGTGTTTACCACACCGATGTCATAGAGGAACTTATGCCAGAAACGGCTATAAAGCAGGTGGAGAGTAGTATGCTCCATACCGCCGTTGTACCAGTCAACAGGCGACCAATACTCAATAGCCTCTTTGGACGCAAGAGCCTTGTCGTTGTGAGGGTCCATATATCTGAGGAAGTACCATGAAGAGCCTGCCCACTGAGGCATAGTGTCGGTTTCACGCTTAGCCTTGCCGCCGCAGCACGGACAGGTTGTTTCAACCCAGTCTGTCATCTTTGCAAGCGGTGATTCTCCGTTATCTGTCGGCTCATAGGATTCTACCATCGGAAGCTTAAGCGGCAGCTCGCTTTCGTCAATCGGCACATAACCGCATTTTTCGCAGTGAACAATCGGAATAGGCTCGCCCCAGTAACGCTGACGGGAGAATACCCAGTCACGCAGCTTGTAATTAACCTTTGAATGTCCCTTGCCCTCTGATTCAAGCCATGAAATAATCTTTTTCTTAGCCTCGTCAACAGTAAGACCGTCAAGCATACCTGAATTAACCATTATGCCTGTTGCGCAGTCGGTATATGCCTCCTCCTGCACATTGCCGCCCTTTACTACCTCAACGATAGGAAGGTCAAACTTCTTTGCAAATTCCCAGTCACGGGTATCGTGAGCAGGTACAGCCATAATTGCGCCTGTACCATAGGAAACAAGTACATAGTCGGAAATAAAAATCGGGATTTCCCTGTTATTGACAGGGTTTATTGCCTTAACGCCTTCAACAAGAACGCCTGTTTTTTCCTTGGCAACCTCTGTTCTTTCAAAGTCGGACTTTCTTGCAGCCGCAGCCTGATATGCACGGATTTCATCAATATTTGAAAGTCTGTCAGCCCATTTTTCAATTAACGGATGCTCAGGTGAAATTACCATATAGGTTGCGCCGTAGAGCGTGTCTGCTCTTGTGGTGTAAATTGTGAGGGTGTCGCCCGTAGTTGTCTTGAAGTCAACCTCAGCGCCCGTACTTCTGCCAATCCAGTTTTTCTGCTGAGCCTTGACTCTCTCAGGATAATCCACAAGGTCAAGGTCATTTATAAGTCTGTCGGCATACTCTGTGATTTTAAGCATCCACTGCGACTTTACCTTATGCACAACCTCGCTGCCGCAACGCTCGCAGACTCCGTTTACAACCTCTTCATTTGCAAGCACGCATTTGCAGGAGGTGCACCAGTTTACATTCATCTCTTTTTTATAGGCAAGTCCGTGCTTGAAGAGCTGAATGAAAATCCACTGAGTCCACTTGTAATAATCGGGATCGGTAGTGTTGATTTCACGGCTCCAGTCAAAGGAAATGCCGAGCGACTGAATCTGCTTTTTAAAGCGGGCAATATTCTGCTTTGTAACTATTTCGGGATGAATGTGGTTTTTGATAGCGTAGTTTTCGGTAGGAAGTCCGAATGCGTCCCAGCCGATAGGATAAAGAACATTGTAGCCCTGAAGTCTGCGCTTTCTTGCAACGGTATCAAGAGCCGTATAAGGTCTTGGATGTCCTACATGAAGTCCCTGTCCCGACGGATAAGGGAACTCGATAAGAGCGTAGAATTTTTCTTTTTCGGAATTATCCTCTGCGTGAAAAACTCCCTTTTCTTCCCATATTTTCTGCCATTTGCCCTCAACGGGCTTATGATTATATTTCAAAATTGAGTCCTCCTCAAAATATATTAGTCAACTATATCGGAAATGTCAATTTCCTTGCCGTCCTGCCAAAGCCTTTCGAGGTCATAAAATTCTCTTGCCTCGTCTGAGAAAATGTGAACGATTACATCAACATAGTCAAGTAATATCCACGAATTTGAACGGTAGCCCTCAATGTGGCTTACGGAAATTCCTGCATTGTCAAGCTGATACTCAACCTCGTCTGCAATAGCCTTTACATGAGTTGAGCTTGTGCCTGTTGCGATTACCATATAATCTGCAAGCGAAGAAATGTCGCCGATTTCAATCAGCTTTATGTCAAGACCTTTCTTGCTGCTTATAGCCTTAGCTGTCAGAATTGATTGCTCGTAGGAATTCATTTGACTGCTCCTTTCGCTGTATTATTCATTACAATTTCATTGTAGCAGGCAAGGGCGTCGGGGTGGATTATCATCGCCCTTTTTGACAAGTCCTTTATGGTAAACTGCAAGCCGTACAGCATTGCGTTTTCAAGTGACTTACCTGCCTTTTTGCGCATAGTTTTTACACCGGAATAATCTCTTTCGGCAGAAGTAAAATCTGCAATAAAAATGATTTTTTCAAGCACAGACATATTTGCTCTGCCTGTAGTATGATACCTTACTGCGTTTAAAATATCCTTGTCGGTAATTTTAAGAACATCACGAATATATACGCTGCCGCTTATGCCGTGCCACAGCTTTGAGGATTTCTCCTGCACATTATCTAAAATTATACCACCGTTTGTCATAATTTGCAACTGTTCTTCCTTAGGTGTTTCCTTGGTAATGTCGTGAAGAATGCCTGCAAGGGCGGCTTTTTCCGTATCTGCACCGTATTTTTTGGCAAGCCTTACCGCCTCTTTAGAAACATTTACGCTGTGCGTATAGCGGTAGTCGCTCATTCTTGATTTTATAATTTTCTTATATTCGTCAAGATTCATAAAATCACACCCTGTATAAATTATTTTCCTTAATGTAATCGTAAACCCTTTTATCAATCAGCTTTTCAAGAACAGGCGGATTGTCAATATTGTCCCTTATAAAGGTTGATGAAACCGTGAGAACGGATTTATTTAAAATAATCGCTTTTGCGCCCATTTCTGCCAGAACATTATTATAATGCTTGGTAAGCTCCGTTACGCTGTCGTTATCCCTCGGTATGGCAATTATTGTTGCAAGTCCGAATATGATTTCGGGATTTTTCCAGCTTTGCATTGACAAAAACATATCCGCACCGACTATAAAAAACAGCTCGTCATCGGGAATCTGCTTTTTTAAAAGCTGTAAGGTTCTGTAGGTATAGCTTTTACCCTCTAATTTCATTTCAAAATCGGATACCCTTGTATAATCGAGCCCAACGCAGGCAAGCCTGCACATAGCGAGTCTGTGCTCGCAGGATACAAGATTTTTACTTTCCTTGTGCGGAGGTACAAAGGTCGGCATTACTATAACCTTATCAAGACCTGCCTGTCTGTGGCTGTACTCAATCATCTGCATATGCCCGTTGTGAATCGGATTGAAGGTACCGCCGAGTATTCCTGTTCTGCTCATTTTCTTCTGTTTTTCGGGAGGACAATTTTAGGTTCGTCCTCGTTTTTTCTGTAAAGCACGAACTTTGAGCCTATAACCTGAACTACATCGGCTGTGCATTTCTCCGCAATAAGCTCTGCCGCCTCTCTTGAGGAATAGCCGCTGTTTTCAAGCACCTTACCCTTGATAAGCTCTCTTGCCGTGAGGGCGTCATCAGCCTGCTTTACAATATTATCGGTAATTTCGCCCTTACCGATTATAAGGATTGTTTCAATAGGATTTGCAAGACCTCTGAGGTATGCACGCTGTTTACTCGTGAGCATAAATTGCTCCTTTCCGAATTATCTGTTGAATTTATCTTTAAGCTCTGCCTGCAATTTTCGCAGAGCCTTTCCCCTGTGACTGATTTTGTCCTTTTCGTCTGCTGAAAGCTCTGCAAAGCTTTTGCCGTTATAGTCAAAAATCGGGTCGTAGCCAAAACCGCCGTTACCGTTTGGAATGTGCGAAATTGTGCCGTTGCAGATTCCCTCAACCTCAATTTTTTCATTTTCGGACAAAATACAGCAGATTGCCGATGTAAAATGAGCGGTTCTCTTTTCATCGGGAACACCCTGCATTTCTTCGAGCAATTTAGTGTATTTTTCTTCATCGGTTGCATTTTCACCGCAATATCTTGCAGAATACACTCCCGGTCTGCCGTCAAGTGCGTCAACCGATAAGCCCGAATCGTCTGCAATAGACGGCATACCCGTAGCTTTAAATGCCGCATAAGCCTTTATAAAAGCATTCTGTGCAAAGGTTGTGCCTGTTTCCTCAACCCCTTCAAGGCATACTCCTGCCTCTTTTGCTGAAATTGCGTCAATTCCTAACGGTTTTAATATTCTTTCAAGCTCTTTTAATTTTTTTGCATTGTTGGTTGCAATAATAAACTTCATTTTGCACCTCTTAATTCTGAGCAAAAAGTGCCTTTGCAAAGCCGTCTGCATCAAACGGCTGCAAATCGTCTATCTGCTCGCCCACGCCTATATATTTGACAGGAATACCGAGTCCCTCTTTGATGGCAAGCACCACTCCGCCCTTAGCCGTTCCGTCAAGCTTTGTGAGTACGATACCGGTAATACCTGTTGCAAGTCTGAATTGCTCAGCCTGATTTACCGCATTCTGACCTGTTGTAGCGTCAAGAACAGGCAGCTTTTCCTTTGCGGCGTCAGGCATCTCACGGTCAATAATTCGGTTGATTTTTGCAAGCTCGTCCATAAGATGCTTTTTATTGTGAAGTCTGCCTGCTGTGTCGCAGATGATAACATCAGCGTTTCTTGCCTTTGCGGCAGATATTGCGTCAAAAACTACTGCCGCAGGGTCGCTGCCCTCGCTCTGCTTGATAATCTCGCAGTGACTTCTCTCTGCCCAGATTTCGAGCTGTTCAATAGCGGCGGCTCTGAAGGTGTCACCTGCCGCAAGAATAACCTTTTTGCCCTGCTTAGTAAGATTATTTGCAAGCTTGCCTATGGTAGTGGTCTTGCCAACACCGTTTACGCCGATAACAAGAATGATTGACGGCTTGGTTGAAATATCAAGCTCCTCGCCGCCCCTGAGCATTTCGGCAACGGTTTCTTCAAGAAGTCTGTGGATTTCATTCGGATTTTTAATTCCCTCTTTTTTGACTCTCTTTTTAAGCTCGTCACAGATTTTTTCGGCTGTAGGCACACCTACATCACCCATAACAAGCAGCTCCTCGAGTTCTTCAAAAAGCTCATCGTCAATCTTTGTAAAGGATTTGAGCATAGAGTCAATCTGACCTACAACAGCATCTCTTGTCTTTTTTAAGCCTTCCTTAATTTTACTGAAAAAGCCCATAAAATCATCCCTTCGTTAGTTAGCCTTTATTCCAAGCTTTTCTGCAATTTCTGTTGAACGCAGTTCGAGCAGCTTTGAAACGCCCTCGTCCTGCATTGTAACACCGTACAGCACATCTGCCTCCTCCATAGTACCTCGCCTGTGGGTAATGCAGATAAACTGTGTGGTATGAGTAAGGTTTCTCATATAATTTGCAAAGCGGTCAACATTAACATCGTCAAGCGCCGCCTCAATCTCGTCCATTACGCAGAACGGCGCAGGTCTTACCTTCATAATGGCGAAGTAAAGCGCAATCGCCACAAGCGCCTTTTCGCCGCCCGACAAAGCGTCAAGATGCACAACGATTTTTCCCGGCGGATGCACAAGGATATCAATACCGCTGTTGAGAATATCCTCAGGCTCGGAAAGTGAAAGCGAGGCAGTACCGCCGCCGAATAATTCCTTGAAGGTGAATGTAAAGTTCTTGTTGATTTCCTCAAAGCTCTCAATAAATACTTCTTTCATCTGCTTTGTAAGGTCAGTGATAAGCCGTTCAATCTCACGCTTTGATTTCTCTACATCATTCACCTGTGCGCTCATAAATTCGTAACGCTCCGACACCTCTTTGTATTCCTCAATAGCCGAAACATTTACATTGCCGAGGTTTTTGATTTTCTGTTTCAGCTCGTTTAACCTCTTTTGAGCCGCCTGCGAATCGGGAATTTCAATAGCCTGCTCCTCAGCCTCACGCTTTGTCAGCTCATATTCTTCCCACAATTTAGAAATAATATCGTTATACTGCTTTTGCAGATTAATTTTTCTTTCCTCAAGCCTTGAAAGCTCTCTGCCCGATACCTCTCTTTCTGAGGTTTTGTCACGCTCAAGCGTTCTCAGCTCAACGCTCCGTTTTTCTAAATTTTCTTTTTCAGAGTTAAGACTTGCAATTCTGAGATTATGCTCATCTATTTTTTCGGATTTTTCTTTGATTTCACTTTCAAGCACAGCAATCCTGTCTTGAATTTCTGCGTTTTTATTATTATAGTCTTCAATCTGAGCGTTAAGCTCTTTTTGTCTTTCATCAAAATTATTTGACGAATTTTCGGCAAACAGAATCTCAGAGTTAAGCGCATCAATATCCTTTTGCGCCGTAACAATTTCAAGGCGTATATTTTGCAGCTGAGCGGCAATTTCCTCCCTCTGCTCAATCAGCTTTGCACGGCTGCCCGTGATGCTGTTTACCTTTTCCTCTGCCTCTGAAATCCGGCGGTTAAGCTGTAAAAGCTGTTCGCCTGCGTTCTTTCTGTCCTCTGTCAGAATATTTATTTTTTTTGTGTATTCCTCTATCTGCCTGTCAAAATTCTGCAAGGCAAGCTTTGAATTTGCAAGCTCGTTTTCGCAGGCTCTGCTTTCAGCCTCTGTTCTTGCAAGGCTCTGCTTTTTGTTTGAAAGGTCTGCCCTTGCGCCGAGCAGTTCTGCCTCAACAGACGCGTAGTCCTGAGCAGCCTCGTTGCACATTCTCTGTGCCTCGGCTGATTTTTCTTCAATAGCCCTTGTCTGCTCCTTTAAGTCCTTAATCTCGCTTGCACGGCTCAGAAGGCCTGTGTTTCTGTTCAGCGAGCCGCCTGTGAGCGAACCGCCTGCATTAACAACCTGACCGTCAAGGGTTACGATTTTAAATCGGTAGGAATATTTTTTGGCAATCGCCGTTGCTGAATTCAGATTATCGGCAATTACAATTTTTCCGAGAAGTGAAGATAAAATATTCCTGTATTTATCCTCACAGCTGCAAAGGTCGCTTGCAATACCTATAAAGCCAAAGCTTTCCTCAAGAGCGTTTTCCTTTAATTCCCTTGCCTTGATTGTATTAAGCGGCAAAAAGGTTGCTCGTCCGCCGTCTGATGATTTCAGATATGCGATAGCCTGCTTTGCGTCGTTTTCGGTTTCTACAACAATGTTTTGCATAGCCGCACCGAGCGCAGTTTCAATAGCAACACCGTACTTCTGCGGTACGGAAATAACTCGTGACACAGGACCGCATACACCCTTTAGTCTGCCGTTTTTAGCAGCATTTACAACTACCTTGACGCTCTTTGAAAAGCCCTCAAGGTTTCTTTCGAGATTTTCAAGGAAGTTGATTTTTCTGATATGCTCCTTGCTGTCAAGCAGCAGTCTGTCGCTCTCCGCCTTGTAGCTGTCACGCTTATGAGCCTTTGATTGCAGTTTAAGCTCAAGCCCCTGAATGGAATTTGTTGTTGATGTTATTTCCTCTCTGAGCTTTGCAAGATTTGAGGTATATTCCTCAGAAATCTCTTCAAGCTCCTTCACCTTTGCAATTCCGTCCTTATTTGAGGCTGTAAGGCTTGCAATTCTTTCCTCAAGGTCGAAAATTGAGCTTTCAGCCGTCATATCTATTACTCTTGCATCTGCCGACTTTGCGGTAAGCATAGAAAGCTCTGAGGTGAGCTGCTGGAGCTTGTCGCCGCTCTTGCCTGTATCAAGGTTAATGACATTCAGCTTTTCGGAAAGGGCAGTGTATTCCCTTTGCTTTGAAATTACCCTTTTGTCAAGCTCGGATATTTTTTCGTTCTTTTCTGCTATCTGTTCCGATATCTGTCTGGAATTCTGCTGAGTATTGAGAATTTCATTTTCAACACGCTTTATATTTTCTTCGTTGTGAAGTATATCGTTCTTTGATACCGAAAGCTGAGAGCGCATTTCCGATATAAGTGAATCAAGCTCGGAAATCAGATGCCTTACCTCGTCCGATTTTACGGAAAGCTGTCCATTCTTAAGGTAAATTTCCTCAGTCTCCCGTTGAATTTCCTCAAGCATTTTTTCTGCATCGTCATACTGAGCGTGAGCAACGGCGATTTTTTCGTCCTGAGTTTTGAGTGCAGCCTGGCTTTTTTCAAGGGTTAACAGCCAGAGTGCAATTTCAAGTCCACGCTTTTCTTCTGAGTATTTCAAAAACTCCTGCGCCTTTTCGGACTGTCTTTTTAGCGGTCCTACTCTTTCTTCAAGCTCTGTTACAATATCACGCAGTCTAAGCAGGTTTTCTTCTGTGCTTTTCAGCTTTCGCTCGGCGTCGGTTTTTCTGTAGCGGTAGCGTGAAATACCTGCCGCCTCTTCAAAAATTTCTCGCCTGTCCTCGCCCTTTGAGGATACAATGCTGTCAATTTTACCCTGACCTATCATTGAGTAGCCGTCACGGCCAAGACCTGTATCCATAAAAAGCTCGTTGATGTCCTTGAGTCTTACCTGTGCTTTATTTATAAGATACTCGCTTTCACCGCTACGGTAATAACGGCGTGTAATTGATATTTCGTCGCCGTCAAAGGCGAGCACCCTGTCTTTATTTTCAATGTTCAGGGAAACCTCGGCATAACCGAGCTTTTTTCTTTTATCGGTGCCGTTAAATACAACATCCTCCATTTTAGAGCAGCGCAGACTTTTAGGCGACTGCTCGCCGAGTACCCAGCGGATTGCGTCGCTGATATTACTTTTGCCCGAGCCGTTCGGACCTACAACAGCGGTAATGCCCTGCTCAAAGGATAATTTAGTTTTATCGGGAAAGGTTTTAAAGCCTTGAATTTCAAGTGATTTCAGTCGCATTGATTACCTCTGTTTTATGTAGATTTCGTATTCGTCAAGATTATTGTCCGTCTTGATTTTTATCCTGTACCCCATACCGTTAAGCCTGATAATATTTGCTTTTTTCTGCCCTGCAAGCTTTGAAACAGAGTGAGGATTTACATAAACCTCAAAAAAATCCGCCTCTTTATCGGGATAGCTTTTAATCAAAGAATACAGCCTGTCAAAAAAGATTTTATTTTCGCAAAGCTCCTTAAACGCCGGGTGATAATTATTTCCAAGGCTGTTTTTTTCAAGGCTTTCGGAATAATGAAGTCCGAGCCTTATAAGACGGATATTTTCTGCCTTGAATTTCATAATCAGCCGTGAACAAAGGTCAACCGACTGCTCAAGGGTGTACGGTATATATTTTTTACTCTTATAAAGGTCTGCAAGCTGTGTATCCTTCATAATAACGGTCGGATATATCCTCACGGTGTCAGGTCTGAGCTTTATAAATTCATCAGCAGTGTAAATGTCTTTATAAAAATCAGAGCCGTAAAGTCCTGTCATCATCTGCAAGCCAAGAGAAATATCATAGCCTTTGATTATTTTGCAGGCTTTTCTTACATCATCCGAACTGTGTCCACGCTCATTAAGGGCAAGAACTGCGTCGTCCATTGACTGTGCGCCAAGTTCTATTGAGGACACACCGTAGTTTTTTAACAGATTTACTATTTTCTCATCAATACAGTCAGGTCGGGTTGACAGTCTTATGCCCTTGAACTGAGAAATATACGGTTGTGCGGCATTTAAAAGCTCAAGCATATATTCCCTGTCAATGGCAGTAAAGCTGCCGCCGAAAAAGGCAATTTCAGCCTCTTTTGTATTTTCTTTTAAAGAATTTATGGCTGTTTCTACAGCTTTTTTAACATCTTCGGCATTAGGCTGATAAGCCTGTCCTACAATATTTTTCTGATTGCAGAATGTGCATTTGTGAGGACAGCCGTTGTGCGGTATAAAAAGCGCAACATTTGAATGTTTAATAGCCCATCAACTCCAGTGCCTCTCTTGCCGCCTGCTGTTCAGCCTCTTTCTTACTTCTGCCGCCGCCCTTGCCGATTACATTGCTGTTGAGGTGAACCTCCACAACAAAGTGCTTGTTATGGTCGGGGCCCGATTCTGCAACAAGCACATACTCAAGCATCTCGCCGGGGTTTTTCTGAATAATCTCCTGCAATGTGGTCTTGTAATCGTTTACAGGTCTTTTCTTGCTCGCCTTAATGGCAGGAATAACAAAATTAAGTATATGCTTAGCCGCAGGCTCAATACCTCCGTCAATATAGATTGCGGCAATCAGAGCCTCAAAGGCGTCAGAAAGAATTGACGGTCGGTCGGCACCTCCGTTATGACGCTCGCCCTTGCTGAGAATAAGGTACTTTCCGAGTCCGAGCTGCTTTGCAAATGCATACAGGCTTTTTTCGCAGACAAGCGATGCTCTCAGCTTTGTAAGCTCGCCCTCGGGAAGCTCGGGGCAATTCTTGAAAATATAGTCTGAAACAACGATTGAAAGTACGGCATCACCCAGAAACTCCAGTCTTTCGTTATATTTGATATGCTTTGATTTATGCTCGTTTGCATAAGAGGAATGAGTGAGTGCCTCCTCAAGCAAGCTTATGTCATTAAACTTATAGCCGATTTTATTTTCAAGCTCCTGCACTTTTAATCAGTCCTCCGAATTAATAACCTTTGAAATTTCGCCTATTGCATCAGCAAGAACATAATCTCTTGAAATTCTGATGGCATTCTTAATTGTAACAGCCTTTGCACTGCCGTGCGCCTTGAACACAGGCTTTGACGCACCCAGAACAGGCGCACCGCCGTATGTATTATGATCAAGTCTTATTTTTAATTTCTTCAAATCGGGAAGCACGAGAGCTGCTGAAAGCTTACCCCTTATACTGCCGTAAAACATATTTTTAATTTCCTGCATTACTACCATAGCAACACCCTCATAGGTTTTGAGAATGAGGTTTCCGGTAAAGCCGTCACAAACCAGAACATCGCAGGCACTCTGAGGAATATCCCTGCCCTCAACATTACCAACAAAGTTCAGCTTGCTCTCCTTCAGGAGCTTGTAGGTTGCCTGATAAAACTCGTTTCCCTTGTGCTCCTCTGTGCCTACATTTGCAAGTCCTACTCTCGGATTTTTTATCTTCATAACCTTTTCCATATATACAGAACCCATAACGGCAAACTGTAAAAGCATTTCAGGGCGGCAATCTACATTTGCACCGCCGTCAACAAGCATAAAAAATCCTTTTGCAGACGGCATAACTGGTGAGAACGCAGGTCTTTTTATACCCTTGATTCTTTTTATGGAAAGCGTTGCGCCCATACAGAGTGCACCGCTGTTGCCTGCCGAGATAAAGGCATCACCCTCTCCGCTTTTGAGCAGATTAAGTCCCACAGCCATAGAGCTGTCTTTTTTTGTTTTTAAAACAGCGTCAGCGTGATCCTCCATTGTAATCACTTCTGTGCAGTGATGAATTTCAATTCTGTTAAGAGAAATATTATTCTCTCCTGCAACCTTAAGAATTTTACCCTCGTCACCTGTAAGAATAATTGATAAATCGTCAAATTCTGAAATTGCCTGTGCGCAGCCCTTAATTATTTCAAACGGCGCATTATCTCCGCCAAAGGCATCTACTATAATCTTCATTTTTACACCTCAAAATCCTTTTGCGCAAGATAAGCCTCAAGGCTTTTAAGCGCTCTGTCGGAATACGCTTTTCCACGCTCCTGTTTGTCACGGGGACGGTTTTCAAGAGCAGGCAGCACTCCGAAATTTGCTCCCATAGGCTGGAATTTCTCTACATATTCATCAGAAATATAATCAGCCAGCGCACCGAGCATTGTATCTCTCGGCAAAATAACAGACTCCTTGCCTTTCAGGCGCATTACAGCGTTAATTCCTGCAAGTATTCCCGAGGACGCTGACTCCATATATCCCTCAACTCCCGTAAGCTGTCCTGCAAAAAACAGGTTATTATTTTCTCGTAAAGAAAAATCAGCGTTAAGAAGCTTTGGGGAATTAATAAATGTATTTCTGTGCATTACTCCGTAACGGTAAAATTCAGCTCTGTGGAGTGCCGGAATAAGAGAAAACACCCGTTTTTGTTCGCCGAATTTAAGATTTGTCTGAAAGCCTACAAGGTTATACATAGTACCCTCGCAGTTTTCCTTTCTGAGCTGGAGTACCGCCCACGGTCTGTGACCTGTTTTGGGATTTACAAGACCGACAGGTTTCATAGGTCCGAATCGGAGAGTGTTTTCCCCTCGCTGAGCCATAACCTCAACAGGCATACAGCCCTCGTAAACCTTTGGATTGTTCACATCAAAGCTGTGCAGCTCTGCCCTTTCAGCATTAACAAGCTCTATATAAAATGTTTCGTACTCCTCTTTATTCATCGGGCAATTTATGTAATCGTCGCCGCTTCCTTTGTCATATCTTGAGGCATAAAAAGCATAATCCATATCAATGCTTTCTGCACTCACTATCGGAGCGGCAGCATCGAAAAACGAAAGAGAAGTGCCGAATCGCTCTCTGATTTTATCGGCAAGTGCGTCTGAGGTAAGCGGACCTGTGGCAATAATCGTGATTGCGTTATCGGGAATGTCTGTGATTTCCTCTTCAAAAACAGTTATGTTTTCATCCGAGCGTATTCCATCGGTTACAAGCCTTGAAAAAATATCTCTGTCAACAGCAAGAGCACCTCCGGCGGGCACCTTGCATTTATCTGCGCACTTCATAAGAAAGGAATGAAGTCTGCGCATTTCTTCCTTTAAAAGTCCTGCCGCACTCTCGGTACGCATAGCCTTTAACGAATTTGAGCATACAAGCTCTGCAAATAAATCGCTGTGATGGGCAGGGGTTTTTTTCTTCGGTTTCATTTCATAAAGGTGAACCTTTATTCCGTGAGCTGAAATCTGCTTTGCCGCCTCGCAGCCTGCAAGACCTGCGCCGATTACATTTATATAGGTTTTATCCAAAAAGTTCACCATTCCTTTTTTCAAAGTTACGAAAACGAATTATTCTCCGTCCGGTTCAACGAATTCCTTTTCAAAGCCGCAGCCCTCGGCTGCACAGTAAAGCTTTGGTTTTTTGCCTTTTTTCTTAAAGAGGATACCGCCGCACTGAGGGCATCTTTCATTGACAGGCTCATTCCAGCTTACAAAGTCGCAATCGGGGTAATTAGAGCAGCCGTAGAAAATACGCTTACTCTTCGTATGCTTAACTATAACCTCGCCGTTGCACTTAGGGCAATTAACGCCTGTTTTCTCCACGAATTTAAGAACATTCTTACACTCGGGATAACCGGGGCAGGCAATAAACTTGCCGTATCTGCCTACCTTTACAACCATCTGTCTGCCACATTTATCGCAGATAATATCGGTCTGATCCTCCTTAAGCTGCAGCTTTACGCCCTCCATATCCTCCTTTGCCTTTTTAAGGGTTTTGTCGAAGTCGGAGTAAAAATCATCAAGGAGCTGTACCCACTCCTCTTTGCCGTGCTCAACCTCATCAAGATTTTCCTCCATCTGCGCAGTAAATTTATAATTCACTATTTTAGGAAAACGCTCTTTCATAAGGTTTGTCATAACCTCGCCAAGCTCTGTAGGATACAAGGTCTTTGCCTCACGCCTGACATACTCTCTGCTTGTAATTGTGGTAATGGTAGCCGCATAGGTTGACGGTCTGCCGATTCCGTATTCCTCAAGCGCCTTGATAAGAGAGGCTTCTGTGTATCTTGAAGGCGGCTGTGTAAAGTGCTGATTCTTTTTAAGCTCTTTGCACTTTACCGGCATATCATTTTCAAGCGGCGGCAGCTGAGTTGACTTTTCTTCCTCGGTGTCCTTGCTCTCAACATAAAGAGTTGTAAAGCCCTCAAAGTCAACATAGTAGCCTGAGGCTTTGAAAATATATTCCTTTGCAGAAATTTCAGCCTGAGTGGTTTTCTGAATGCAGTCTGCCATTTGCGACGCCATAAATCTGTTCCAGATGAGGTTGTAAAGCTTGAACTGGTCAGAGGTAAGGCTTGCCTTGACATCCTCGGGCGCAAGGCTCGGCATTGACGGTCTGATAGCCTCGTGTCCGTCCTGAGCGTTATTTTTTGTCTTGAACACTCTCGGCTTTGACGGCAGATAATTCTCACCAAAGCGGTTCAGAATATACTGCGCCGCCTCTTCCTTAGCCACATCGGAAATTCTCAGAGAGTCGGTTCTCATATAGGTAATAAGACCTGTTGCGCCCATACCCTCAATGTCAACGCCCTCGTACAGCTCCTGAGCAACCTTCATTGTTCTTCTTGACTGAAAACCGAGCTTTCTTGAAGCCTCCTGCTGGAGAGTCGAGGTGATGAAAGGCGGTGCGGGAGTTTTTCTCCTTGTGCCGTGCTTTACCTTTGTAATCATATACTCGGCGTCTGCTAAATCCTGTTCGATTTTTTCAGCCTGCTCCTGATTTTCAATCTTTACCTTACCGTTTGCATCTGAATAGAGCGAGGCAGAAAAGGATTTTCTGCTGCCCTTTGGAATGAATTTTGCGTCTATTGTCCAGTATTCCTCAGGCTTGAATTTCCTTATTTCCTCTTCTCTGTCAACAATAATTCTCACTGCAACAGACTGCACACGACCTGCTGAAAGTCCCCTTCTTATTTTCTGAGAAATAAAGGGACTGAGCTTGTAGCCGACAAGTCTGTCGAGAATACGCCTTGCCTGCTGTGCATTTACAAGGTCAATATTAATTGAACGGGGATTAGCCATACCCTTTGTAACGCCGTTTTTGGTAATCTCGTTAAATTCTACTCTGTTGTTATCGTCAAGCGGCAGACCGAGTATATACGCAAGATGCCACGAAATAGCCTCTCCCTCTCTATCAGGGTCGGTTGCGAGGTAAATGTTATCGCTTTTTTCGGCAAGACTTTTAAGCTCGTCAACAAGCTTTTCCTTGCCCTTGATAATTTCATATTTTGGTGTAAAATTTTTCTTTATGTCAACGCTGAGCCGTGATTTCGGCAAATCTCTGACATGTCCCATTGACGCAATTACCTCGTAATTTTTTCCGAGATATTTTTTGATTGTCTTAGCCTTTGCCGGTGACTCAACAATTACTAAATCTGACATTTAATGCCTCCGTTTATTTTAATACATACCGTCTGCCCTGCATTGCCGTTACATAGCCCTTCATTTCAAGCTGTGTAAGAGCCGTCAGCACTTTAAAAACAGGTATGTTAAGCTCGCTTACTATTTTATCTATATGAACAGGCTCATTGCCGATAGCGCCGTAAACCCTTACGGCTACCTCAGACAAGCCTGACGCTTTCAAATCTGAAATGTTAATTTTCTGCCCGTCCCTGCCTTGCTTAACGGTTTTGTTTTCCGATTCGGCTTTTTTATTTTTCAGTGCGGCAGAATTTTTGATTGCTTTTATTTTTTCGGATTTTTTATTATTTTTTTCTTCCGATGTTTTATTATTATTTGCTTTGCTGTTGTTCGTATTCGGCTTTCTGCCCTTAACGGGCACAGCCTCGAGGTCGGAAAAGCTGATGCTGTCAAAATCAAGCCTTTCATCCTCAACATAAAGACCTCTGTTATTGTTGAACTCACTGAGCACATCCATAAAATCGGTAACGGGATGTGCCAGTCCCTCTTTAATCAGAGTGTTTGAGCCCTCGTTCTGAGGACTGTTGTTACCAAGCAGGGCAAAAACCTCCTTGCCCTGGTCGATGGCGGTTCTCGCCGTAATCAGAGAGCCGCTTTTTACTCCTGCCTCCATAACCACAAGTCCGTCTGACAGTGCGGATATTATTCTGTTTCTGGCAGGAAAATTATATCTCAGCGGCGGTTCATCAGGCGGATATTCAGAGATAACCGCACCGCTGTGGGCGATAGCGTTTCTCATACCCTCGTTTTCAGTGAGGTATTTATAATTGATTCCGCAGCCGAGTACGCATACGGTAATGCCGTTTGCAGCCAACGCTCCTCTGTGAGATGCGCAGTCAACTCCGAGTGCACCGCCGCTTACAACAATAACGCTGTACTTGGCAAGAGCATATGCAAACTTAAAGGAATTATCCGTGCCGTATCTTGTTGCCCGTCTTGTGCCTACAATGGAAATACTGAGCCTTTCGTCAAAATCAGGCAGCTTGCCGTTCACATAAATAACGGCAGGCGGAGTATCTATATTCATTAATTTTTCCGGATACTGCCCGTCATCAAGGGCAATTACCGAGTAATCAAGTTTTTTGCAATGCTCGATTACATTCTCCGCCTCTGAAAGCTTTGCCTTTTCAAGCCTGCTGATTTCGTTAGGTGTAAAGATTCCGCAGTGCCTCCACTCCTTTTCACCGCCGTTATAGAAATCGGAAACATTATTATACAGTTCATATACTCTCTTTACTTTTATATTATTATAGCCGAGAGCCTTTGAAATCCATATCCAGTAACGAGCATTTTCAGAAATCATTTCATCATTTCCCACATCAGTATTGCAGCAGCCACAGATGCGTTAAGCGACTCAGCCTTGCCCTCCATATGAATGGTAATTCTATTATTGCAGGCTTTTTCTGTTTCTGCTTTTATTCCGTTGCCTTCGTTGCCCACAACTACTGCGCACGGAGTCTGAAATTTCACTTCCGTCAGACTTTTTGCATCGCTGTTTACCACAGCCGCATACGAATTTATCTGCGGATTTTTTTCAAGAAATTCCTTAACAGAGCTTTGTATTATAAAAGGTATTCTGAACACAGCGCCCATACTGCCTCTTACAACCTTAGGATTGTAAAT
>JBJEOV010000022.1:0-18568 GCA_051880895.1 Ruminococcus sp.
TCATCATAAATATGCTTTTTCATAAACTCACGCCTCCTTGTAAATTACTTTAAATTTCTTTTGTTTTGCGCCAATGATTTTCAGCAGAACCTCATCCACCGCGTCGGTGTACTTGCCGTCAGCAATAAGTTTGTTCCGCATTTCGTTCAGGCAGTTCACAACCACCCTACGCTCAAAATCATCCAACGCTATGTAATATTTTATATCTCGCATATTGCAACCTCCTTTGAGTTTCTATAACAATTGTACTCAAAGGCAGCAAAAGAGTCGAATGTACCGCTATAAACAGAAAAAGGGCAAGAAAAAAGAGAGAAGCGTAAAACTTCTCTCAATTCTCTTGCCTTGCAATGCTCGTACCTTTAAGTTACTGTCCTTAAGGGTACGATGCATTCTCGCTTTGTTTTTCAATTTCAATCTGATTTCCGCAATAATCAAGCAAGAGCTTACTTCCGTTTACCGTATAATTAAAGCTGTAGCTCTGTTTGTATTCCTGATTGAAGATGATAAAGCAGCTGTCATCAATAGCATAAAGCCCGTTTATCGCTATTTCATCTTCCCCTGACTTCAAGGTTAATTGTGCGGTATTCTGTGAAAATTCAAGGCTGACCTCTGCCCCGCCTTTAAGTACCCCATGCCATTTCTCACTCGTAAGCTCATAGCTTTCTCCCGAGGTATCAGCAGTACACGAGCAAAGACTAAAGCAGGCTATTAAGGCAAAAACAACCGATAGTTTTTTCATAATATATCCCCCTCTCCATACAAAAATATATTACAAAAAATATTTTTATATGACAGGCATACAATTTTACTGTTTTTTCTTGAAAAGCAATATATAAATATGCTATAGTATATTTGTATGCAGATAAAAATTTGGAGGGATAGATTTGCAGTACGAATACACCGAGCCGCACAAGGTTTTTGAAGAAAACGGAGAGGTAATGTGCGCAGGCTGGGCAAGAAAGCCGTATTTTATTTTTAATAAGGAGCAGAGCCGTCAGGCAAGGCACATTAAAGAGAGTGTCAGCTATTTTCTGAGCAACGGCGAGGTTTCGCTCTATATCGGTACGGAAAACACAGGGATAGATTTCTATATTAAAATTGCGCTTGCAAATCTGAAAAGCGGAAATGTTATTTCGGATTTTGTCTATAAAAAACAGCTGCTCGGAAAAACAGAATTGCCCGAGAGCAAGGAGAGCGGACAGCTTGTTTACTCGGACAAGCGGATTGAATTTGCAATAGTAAAGGTAAAAAACGAGCGGACAGTAAAATGTAACTTCTACGACTTCGGCGGCAAAGCGGATCTGAGCTTTGAGTTTAACATTGACAGCAAGGGCGGAGATACTCTTGAACAGCTCGCTCCCTTTGAGCGTGACAGAAAGTATTTTTACTTCAAACGCTTTATGCCTGTATTCTGCGGCAGCGGTACAATAAAAGTAGGAAAATCACAGTACACACTTCAAAAAAACAACACCTCGGTTTACATTGACAGCACATATTATTCAAAGCCAAGACTTCACAGCTACCAGAGGCTTACCGCCGACTATATGAGAGGTGACAACCGGTTTTCGCTTTGCCTTGCAAGCAGAGTAGGCGACAACCGCAACGGCAGTGAAAACAGCTTTTTCCTCAACGGAGATTTAAACAAGCTGTATAAAATTGAAGTGAAAAACAATGACGGCAGAATCGACAGACCGTGGTACTTCAAGGGCGGAATTGAGGCTGTTGACATCACCTTTAAGCCCGATAAAATAAATAATAAAGCGCTGATTGCGCAGATGGGCAACACATCAGTCACCTTCGGAGTATTATTCGGCAAGCTGAAACGCTATGATTATGACGCACCGCTTGTTCTTGATAATATTCCTGCTCATATGGTATTCAGTGAATTTTAATTTAATCAGAAAACAGCCCCGACTGTATTTTCTGTAAGTCGGGGCTGTTTTTATTATATTTTTTATTTCTTGCCGTTCTCTGAATCGTCCTTTGTAAATCTTGCAAATATTGCAATAGTAGTAAGGAATGATACAAGAAGATAAATCAGAATTGAAAGTATTGCGCCGAGGCTTACTGCAGAACCTCCGATTATCAGAATTGAAATTACTCCGGCTGCACAGCAGACAAGAGAAACAATATTTTTCATATTTCGCTCACTGTCAAAAAGGCAGAAGAAAAATCCGACCACAGGAATTATAATAAGTATCGGTGTGTACAGTACATAGTTCAGGAAAGCGTCTCCCAGACTGCCCTCGGCGCTTCCACCTATAAAAGAAATAAGGTCAAGCACCGAATAAGAGAAAAATTTGCCTTCTGAGCTTGCGCCTTGAATAAAAGGCATTGAGCATAGCATAACTAATATAGCATAAAAAATACACTGCGCTATTCTGAAGCGTTTTCTTGTTTTGTTTTCGGGAATTTTAAGCATTACATCCTCCAAAGCTACGATAATACAGCAAAATGTTTATTGCTCTTTTATCTGATTTTTTTGTAAAAGTAATTATATCACATGTATTTAAGTTGCACAATAGGAATTTTTGTGATATAATTGAAAACGTTTTGAATTTTCATAACCGAAAGGAGATTTTTTATGAGCTATATTAACGAATCGGTAATTTACAATATATATCCCCTCGGCTGGTGCGGTGCGCCGAAACACAATGACGGTCAGCTTGTTTACCGTCTTGACAAGATTTATGACTGGATTCCGCACTTAAAAAAGATGAGCATAAACTGCATTGTTTTCAATCCGCTTTTTGAAAGCAGTTATCACGGCTATGATACCATTGATTACAAAAAGGTTGACTGCCGTCTGGGTGATAATGAGTCTTTTAAAAGGATTTGCAGGACTCTCCACGATAACGGCATAAAAATTATTCTTGACGGTGTATTTAACCATGTGGGCAGAGATTTCTTTGCGTTCAGGGATGTTCAGCAGAATTTGCAGGATTCCAAGTACTGCGGCTGGTTTCAGAATTTAAACTTCTGGGGCTCAAGTCCAAAGGGAGATCCTTTCACCTACGAGGGCTGGGCGGGTTATTTTGACCTTGTAAAGCTCAATCTTCATAATCAGGATGTTGTAAACTATCTTCTCAGTGCGGCTGAATTCTGGATTGACGAGTTCGACATTGACGGACTCAGACTTGACGCCGCAGACTGCATTGACATTGAGTTTTTCAAAAAGCTGAGAAACACCTGCAAATCTAAAAAGCCTGATTTCTGGCTTTACGGAGAGCTTACACACGGCGACTACAACCGTTGGGCAAACGCTGAAACTCTCGACTCAGCCACAAACTACGAGTGCTACAAGGGATTTTACTCAAGCCACAACGACCACAATTATTTTGAAATCGCCCATTCTCTCAACAGGCAGTTTGCAAGCGGCGGTATTTACAGAAATATTTATACCTATAACTTTGTTGATAATCACGATGTAAACAGAATTGCCAGCTGTCTTAACGATAAGAAGCATCTCTGTAATGTTTACACACTTATGTACACTATGCCGGGCGTACCGTCAATTTACTACGGCAGTGAGTACGGCATTGAGGGTAAAAGGAGTCAGCACAGCGACTATGAGCTGCGCCCCTGCCTTGACCTCGGCAATATTCCGAATCCGAACAACGCACTTTTTGAGCATATAGTAAAGCTCGGCAAGATTAGACTTGCGCTCGAGGCTCTGAAATACGGTGAATTTACAAATGTAAACATCCAGAACGAAAAGCTTGTTTACAAGAGATGGACTGACAATCAGACGGTATTCGTTGCCTTTAACCTAACAGACCATGATGATTGTGTTGACTTTGACACAGGCTGTAACGCAAAGCTGACGGATGTTCTCAACGATAACGAGGTTATTGATGTAAACGGCTACTACAAGCTTGAAATGAAACCGTATTCTTCAAGAATCCTTGTTGTAAACGACGGCAGCTTTAAGGTGGATTTTTCCGATAATTCTGCAAAGGAAATTACAAAGCCTGCCGAAAAAGCAGAAACATCTGAGTCTGAAACAGCTGAGCCTGAAACAGAGGAAGCGAATTTTTACACCGAGGTAAAGCCCGGCAGATACAGACATTTCAAGGGCAACGAATACGAGGTAATCGGTACTGCTCTCCACAGCGAAACAGGCGAAAAGCTCGTTGTTTACAAGGCTCTCTACGATGACGGCGGACTCTGGGTAAGACCTTACGATATGTTTAAGGAAATAATCGAAAAGGACGGCAAAAGGATACAGAGATTTACACCGATTGACTGAATTTTGTAATAAGCATAAGGCAGCAACTTAGTTATGAGTTACTGCCTTATTTTTACTGTTTTTTCCTCTCAAGGCTTACACCGAAATTTTCTGCACATAATCCATAATCTGATTTAATGAACTGTAATCTACAAAATCAACCTTTGAATTATATGTATCAATCATCGCTCTTACCTCGGCTGTTTTCTTATCTTCGGGGAGATTTTTTGCCTTGTTATACAAAAGAGTCTTCATTGTTCTGTGTTTAAAATTCAATTTTTCGTAGTCAATACCGCCCCTTAAATGAAAAACGGCAGTATTTTTCAGGATATTCTCAGGCATTTGTCTGCTTATGGATTTTCTTATGCTGTCAGTGTTTTCCTTATCGGACACATCAGCCAATCCAACCGTTACAATAACAAGCCTTTGATTCCCATTCAATGCCTTTACAGTATTTTTAAGGAAACACTGATTAAATCGTTTGTGCATATTGCGAAGTCAGATTTTTTGTCAGGTTGCACAAATAAACCGCAGTAATACTGTCGTATTACGAGGATTTTTTGGGCAAGCTGGCGGAAAATATGCAAGCAAGATGTGCAAACAGCTTTCAGCGTGATTTATTCAGTGTTTCCTTAAGTCCTTTTACACCTCCGGCATATAAACCGCCATAGTGTATTATCAGGTCATACTCTGATAAATTTTTAATTTCCTTATAGTCGGCAACCGGTATCTTAGTCATTTCCGAGAATTTTCTGCATACCTTTTTGTTGTACCGTAATGACTTCCATAAATAATCACGCTGTTCATACAATTCCCCCACAAATTTCCGAATAAGTCTTTACTGTACCTTTTAAAAGGACAGCCGTATGACTGCCCTTTTGTGTAAATCGTCACTTCAGTTCAACAATAGTAACGCCGTCCTCGCCCTCTCCGAATACGCCGAGGCGGTAGCTTTTTACAGCCTTGTGCGTTCTGAGGAAAGACGAAATCTCCCGTCTTAACACACCCGTACCCTTGCCGTGAATAATAGTAAGCTGATTTATATTCATAAGTACGGCATTGTCGATAGCCTTGTCAACAATCATAACTGCGTCAAAGGCGGTTTCACCTCTGACATCTACCTCTGTTGTCGGGCGGACATCAAGGGTGCTGTGAACATTCCTCTTTGCTGAATACTGCGGCGGCTGTTGCTTTTTCTCTTTTAAGAGCCTAAGATTGTCAATATTCACTCTTGTTTTGATGATTCCTGCCTGAACAAGCACCATTCCGTCCTTTGTCGGCGGCGCAAGTACAGTCGCATTTTTATCAATGTCAAAAATCAGTACGCTGTCGCCAACCTTTAGCGGTCTTGGCAATTTGTACTTTTCGCCCTCCTCCTGTTTCTTGACTATCGGGTCTGCGGCGGCTTCCATTCTGTTTAGATCCTTTTTCAACTTTGCACGAGCCTCGGCAGACATATCCTTTGCCTTACGAGCCTTGTCAAGCTCCTCCACCAGAGCGTCTGCCTCTGCCCTTGTTCTTGAAATAATGCGCTGTGCCTCCTGCTTTGCCCGCTCTATCTCACGCTCTGCGTTTTCCCTCGCTCTGCGTATTTCATTTTCCGCCTTCTGCTTTTCTGTGTTCGCCTTTGCAGTGAGGCGGTTGGCATTCTCAATCTGCTTTTCAAGGCTTTGTCTGCGTTTTTCAAGAGTGTCTACAACATCCTCAAACTGTCGGCTTTCGCTTGATACAAGCTCCTTTGCCCTTTCAACGATTTCATCATCCATACCAAACCTTTTTGTAATTGCAAAGGCATTACTCTTGCCCGGCACGCCGATTAACAGCCTGTAGGTCGGTCTGAGGGTTGTAACATCAAATTCACAGCAGGCATTTTCCACCCCGTCAGTACGCAGAGCGTATTCCTTTAGCTCTGCATAGTGGGTTGTGCTTGCGATTTTTGCGTGTTTATCCCTGATTTTTTCGAGAATTGCAATAGCAAGTGCCGCACCTTCTACAGGGTCTGTTCCTGCACCAAGCTCGTCTATCAGTACAAGCGAGCCTGCATTTGCAAGCTTGATTATCTGTATAATATTGGTCATATGCGCCGAGAATGTTGAAAGCGACTGTTCAATGCTCTGCTCATCGCCGATATCAACTAAAACTCTGCGGAATACCGAAAGCTCGCTGTTGTCTGCGCATGGCACAAGAAGTCCGCACATAGCCATAAGAGTGAGAAGTCCGAGAGTTTTCAGCGTAACGGTTTTTCCGCCTGTGTTCGGACCAGTAATAACGAGCGTATCAAAATTCTTTCCGAGAATAATATCAACAGGCACAACCTTTTCTTTGTCGATTATCGGGTGCCTTGCCTGCTTTAAATCTACGATTCCCCTGTCATTCATAATCGGCATAGACGCTCTCATATTATAGGCAAGGTTTGCCTTTGCAAAGACAAAATTAAGGTATGCAAGATTTTTGTAGCTTGCTATAATAGCATCGGCAAAATCACCTGCATTTGCAGAAAGCTCAAACAAAATTCTCTCGATTTCGTCCTCTTCCTTGGACTGCAGCAGTCTGATGTCGTTATTTGCCTGAACAACGCCCATCGGCTCAATAAATACAGTCGCACCGCTTGCCGAGGTATCGTGAACAAGTCCGGGAACATTTCCTCTGCACTCGCTCCTTACAGGCACAACATATCGTCCGTCACGCTGAGTGACGATTGCGTCCTGCAAATATTTTAAGTACTGTGTGCTGTGTATGATTTTATCAAGCACCTCTCTCGCCTTTGAGGATGCTGTGCGGATTTTTCTGCGGATGTCCGCAAGAGTGGAGCTTGCCTTGTCGGATATTTCATCTTCGCTGATGATTGCGCTTGTAATTTTCTCTTCGAGAAATTTATTTGACACAAGACCGCTGAAATAACCGTCAAGCGTGGTTTCGGTTGATGCGAATTTAGAATGCCACTCCTTTACGGAACGGATAATTCTGAGGGTTTCGGCAATCTGCAAAAGCTCGCCCGTTGAAAGACAGCCGCCTGCCTCTGCTCTACGCAGGGCATTTGAGCAGTTTTTTGCACCGCCAAATGACGGTGTGCCGTATTTACCGCTTAACACAACTGCATCATCGGTTTGTTTAAGCAGTTTTTTAACCTTTTCAAGTTCAAACTGCGGCTCAAGTGACAATGCCATTTCCCTGGCGTCGTCAATGCTTGTCTGATCCGCAAGTAATTTTAAAATCTTGTCAAGCTCAAGTGTTTTGTAATGTCTGTTCATAGAATAATACCTATATAATTAACTGATTGTTTTATAAAAGCTGAGTGTTGAAAAATCCTTTTCAAACATATATTTCAAGTAATTTTCGCTTGCCTCGTTGAGCACATCAAGGTCGCTTTCAGGCAAAGCAAAGGAAAACAGCTTACTGTCATCGGCATAAATTGTATGCCTTAAAGCCGTGAGTGAGGAAGGATTGAGGGAGATGTTCATTTCTCCGTTTTCACTGTGACAGCCTGCACATTCTATTGCTCCGCTCCTTGGCAGAAAAAGCATATTATCGCAGGAATATTCGCCGCACACCCTGCACATTCTGAGGTCGGGCATATAACCTGCAAGGCTTGCAAGCCGCATTTCAAGGCACGGCTTTATAAGCTTTTCTGAGCGTTTGTTTTCGGACAACAGATAAATGGAATTAAGAATTAGTTTTAAAAATTCCTCGGAATTCTGCTCCCGTGGGCAGATTGTGATTGCAAGCTCGCAAAAATACTGCGCAAGGCAGGTTTTTACCACATCTCCCCTCAGCTTTGAAAAAATCCTTTCGGGGATTGCGTCACCTATTATGTAGCTCTCCCGACCTTTATAGACTGTGAGTCGGGAGTATGTGAGAAGAGAGGTTGCGGCGCATTTCTGATTTTTTATATTCTTGGCGCCACGGACAAAGGCTTTTATAATGCCGTTTGATGCGGTGAGAGCATACACAAGCTTATCGTTTTCACCTATATTTTGCTCTTTCACTATCAGTCCCATCGTCCGGAATTTCATCGGTTTCCTCCCTTAGAATCGTGTCTGCGCCCAAATCCTTGGTATCCTGAATACTCTTGTACCTCAGATAATCGAGCACATTACCGGTTGTAAAAAATGCGTTCCACATATACCATTCATCCATAAAAACACCTCCGCTATTATTTTATTCAGCAAAAGTGTTAATATTTTAGTTAATTTTTGGTATATACTAATTTTTAGTCAAAATTACTCTCATCAAAGCCAAAGTTCTGTAAGAGCTGAGCACGGTTTCGCCAGTCCTCCTTGACCTTTATCCACACCTGTAAAAACACCTTGCAATCAAAAAACCTCTCCATATCCTGTCTTGCAAAGGTGCTTATTTTCTTTAGCATTGCGCCGTTTTTGCCGATAAGAATGCGCTTGTGCGACTCCTTTTCGCAGAAAATTGTAGCGTCAATGTCAAGTAAGCCGTTCTCTCTCGTTTTCATTTTTTCAATGACTACCGCTGTGCCGTGCGGAATTTCGGCATTGCAGAGCCTTAAAATTTTCTCTCTGATTATTTCCGAGGCAATAACTCTCTCAGGCTGGTCGGTGAGGGTATCGTCCTCAAAGAAATGACCGCCCTCGCTCGCCTGCTTTTTAAGCTCCTCAAGCAGCTCGTTCATACCGTTGCCGTCGCTTGCGCTGACGGGAACAACAGCCTCAAAATCGTACAGCTTACTGTATTCAAGAATCTGTTTCATCAGTATTTCCTTATCCTTTATCATATCAATTTTATTGATAACAAGGATTGCAGGCATACCGAGAGCCTTGAATTTGTCTATAAAATCAAGCTCTGTCTGTACGGGGCTTTTATCCGCCTCAACCACGAGCATACAGCAGTCAACTCCGCCTACCGACTCGTTTACCGAGCGCACCATATACTTGCCGAGCGAATTTTTCGGCTTATGCATACCCGGTGTGTCAAAGAAAACAAGCTGATATTCGCCCTCGGTAAGCACACCTGTGATTCTGTTTCTCGTGGTCTGCGGCTTGCTTGACACAATGGCAATTTTAGTGCCGAGAAGTCTGTTTAAAATTGAGCTTTTGCCGACATTCGGTCTGCCGACTATTGCAATAAATGCCGATTTATCGTTTGTATTCATAAATTTCTCCGTTTAAAAAATCAGGGGCAAGCGCAATGCATTACCCCTTTTTTGAATTTCTGTTTTTTATTTTCAAGATTTTCTCCTTAATTCCGACAGGACCAAGCACCACAAAAATTGCAGAAATCACCGCAGAAATTAAGAATAAAGCAAGGTAAAGCAAATTTTCGGTAAAAAAGCAGATTATTTTGCTTATCACATCAAAATCGAGGAAAAATAAACACGCAACTGCCACCGCACCGACAGCAGCTATAAGCACTGCACCTGCGGCTGCGTCCTTTACGAATTTCACCAACGGCTCGTATCTGTCGGCTACAAGACCGCACAAATCCTCAACGCAGGTGTTTATCGTTTCAAGAGCCATAATCAAAGCGATAAGTAAAATAAGCAATGCATACTGAGCAGGTGAAAAGGAATAGAAAAACGAAAAAATCATAACATAAATTCCTGCCACAATATGAAATCTCATATGCGACTCGCTTTTAACAGTATTCCAGATTCCTCTGAATGCGCATTTAAAGCCGAAAATCTGTTTTTTCATAATTTATCATGCCATATCGTCGTCAACTATGTAGCTTGAAGACGCAGGAAGACCGAGCTGCTCCATAATAAGCTCCTCTTTCTCACGCATACGGACTCTCTCCATATTGTCAATATGGTCGTAGCCGAGGAGATGTAAAACGCTGTGGGCGGTAAGGTAGCCAACCTCACGCTGAAAGCTGTGTCCGTAAAGCTCCGCCTGATCCCTCGCCTTTTCCATTGAAATTACTACATCGCCGAGAATCTGCGCACCGGTTTCAATATCCTTGTCGTACACGCCGTTTTCGCCCATCGGGAAAGAAAGAACATCGGTTTCTATGTCCTTATCTCTGTACTGCTTGTTAAGCTCCTTTATCTGCGCATTGTCAACAAAGGTAACGCTGATTTCAGCAGGACCTTCAAATTTCTCAAGTTTTAATACGGCGTTGCAGCAGCGTCTGACAAGCATTCGGATACCTGTTGGAATTTTAACAGCTTTTTGTTTATTTGTGATTACTACTCTGATTTTGTTATCTGGCATTTTGCTCAAATCCTTCCGTATTATTTTATTGAATTAATACATTCAAATTACTTCCGTCAGTCACGATCTCTCGTGTTTTCGTATTTTGCATAAGCTTTAATAATGTCCTGAACAAGCTTATGACGCACAACATCCTTCTCGTCAAACCGACAGCAGCCGATACCGTCGATATTTCTGAGAATTTTTATACAGTCCTTAAGTCCGCTTTTTGCTCCTCTGGGCAAGTCAATCTGAGTTATGTCGCCCGTAATTACCATTTTGGAATTAAAGCCGAGTCGGGTTAAAAACATTTTCATCTGTTCGCTTGTTGTGTTCTGCGCCTCATCAAGAATAATAAAGCTGTCGTCAAGGGTTCTGCCTCTCATGTAGGCAAGGGGTGCAACCTCTATGTTGCCACGCTCAACATATTTCTGATAGGTTTCAGCTCCGAGCATATCAAAAAGAGCGTCATACAGAGGTCGTAAATACGGGTCTACCTTGCTTTGTAAATCGCCAGGAAGAAAACCGAGCTTTTCTCCTGCCTCAACAGCAGGTCTTGTAAGTATGATTCTGTTGACAAGCTTACTGCGGAATGCAGTTACAGCCATAGCCACGGCAAGATAGGTTTTGCCCGTACCGGCAGGACCGACGCCGATTGTAATCGTGTTGTCGGCTATTGTTGTGCAGTACTTTTTCTGACCGATAGTTTTCGGCTTAATCGGCTTGCCTTTAGAGGTAATGCAGATACAGTCGCCTGCAAGCTGTTCTATTTTATCCTCACTGCCCTCGTTGACAAGCGAAATACAATAGCGGACATTCTGTTCAGAAAGCGCCTCTCCTCTGTTGATAAGCTGCAAAAGACTTTCTATCACCTTACCGGCTTTGGAAACATTTTCAGCCTCTCCGTCAATTTTTAATTCGCTGTCACGGCAGACAACCTTAACCGCAAACTCCTTTTCAATCAGTTTTATATTTTCGTCAAAACTGCCAAAAAGTGCAACGGCATTTTCCATTCTGTCAATACTTATAATTTGTCCCGTAAAATCAAACCCTTGATAAACAAAATTTATATTTAAATTATAACACAATATTAATAAAAAAACTTATTAAATATAGCTTTTTTTACTAAAATTTTAAATTTTGTTAATATTGACGAATATACAAGTCTGTTTATCACTTTGATTTGTGTTCTTTTTACTTTATAAATAAATATATTTGAATATTACTTGACAAAAATAAGTTAATAGTATATAATAACACAGGTGTAAAGAAAACAACTTTACACCCTACAGAAAGTTTTATGCAGTCAGGAGCATTTGATTATGGAAAAAAATGTAGAGGTTTCTTTACTTTTTGATTTCTACGGCGAATTGCTCAAGCCGTCGTGCAGACAGGCTGTTGACCTGTATTATAATGAAGATTTGTCGCTTGCAGAAATTGCTGCGCAGACAGGCATAACCCGTCAGGGTGTGCGTGACAGTATTAAACGCAGTGAGGATAAGCTTTTTGAGCTTGAAGAAAAGCTCGGGCTTTTTAAAAGATTTGTTCAGCTTGAGGACGGACTTGACAGAATATCCTCTCTGTCTGAACAGATTTATCAAAGATCTGCCAACGACGCTACAAAAAAGCTTGCGCTCGAAATAAAACGGACCGCAGGCGCACTCAAAGAGTAAAGGAGTGTATTTATGGCTTTTGAAGGACTTTCAGAAAAGCTGAGTAACGCTTTTAAAAAACTAAGAAATAAAGGCAAGCTTTCCGAAAACGATGTTAAGGAAGCTATGAGAGAAGTCAGACTTGCTTTGCTTGAGGCTGATGTAAACTACAAGGTAGCCAAGGAGCTTACCGCAAAAATTACGGAAAGAGCCGTCGGACAGGATGTTATGGAAAGCCTTACTCCCGGTCAGATGGTTATAAAAATAGTCAACGAAGAGCTTACCGAGCTTATGGGCGGTGACAATGCAAGAATTGAATTTGCGTCAAAACCGCCTACGGTAATTATGCTCTGCGGCTTGCAGGGCTCAGGTAAAACCACCCACGCCGCAAAGCTTGCTCTTATGCTGAAAAATCAGAATCACCGACCATTGCTCGTTGCCTGTGATATTTACAGACCGGCGGCTATTGATCAGTTGAAGGTCGTGGGCGAAAAGGCAGGAGTTCCGGTATTTGAAAGGGGCACTCAGAATCCTGTCAGAACTGCAAAAGAGGCAATCAGAAATGCTAAGGATTACGGCAACGATGTTGTTATTCTTGATACCGCAGGCCGTTTACACATAGATGAAGAGCTTATGGATGAGCTTAAAAATGTAAAGGCTGAGGTTGAGCCTGACGAGATTTTACTTGTAATAGACTCAATGACAGGTCAGGACGCAGTCAATGTTGCAAAATCATTCAATGAAAAGCTGGAAATTTCGGGCGTAATTCTTACAAAGCTTGACGGCGATACCCGTGGCGGCGCCGCTCTCTCGGTAAAGGCTGTTACAGGTAAGCCGATAAAGTTTGCAGGTACAGGCGAAAAGCTTGAAGATATTGAGGTATTCCACCCCGACCGTATGGCAAGCCGTATTCTCGGTATGGGCGATGTTCTTACTCTTATTGAGGACGCACAGAACAAAATCGACCAGGATAAAGCCGAGGAAATGGCTAAAAAGATGATGAGCAACAAGTTCGACTTTAACGACCTTAACGAGCAGTTTGCTCAGATTAAAAAAATGGGACCGTTAAAGGGAATCCTTGCTAAAATTCCGGGCATTGCAAATCAGCTTGACAATATAAATATTGACGACAGGCAGATTGACTGGACGCAGGCTATTATTCTTTCGATGACGCCGCAGGAAAGGGAAAACCCCTCTCTGCTCAATCCGTCAAGAAAAAGAAGAATTGCGGCAGGCTCAGGCAGAAGCGTTGAGGAAGTCAACAGACTTATAAAGCAGCTTGAGCAGATGCAGAAGATGATGAAACAAATCAAAAACAAAACAAAAGGCACTAAGGGCGGCAAAAAGAGAAAAATGAAAAAGCTGCCCGGTCTTGGCGGAATGCCTATGAGCAATCTTCCAAAGAATTAAGAGCAAAATTATTAAACATTCAACCAAATATAATTTGGTGAATATAGATTTATATCATTTTACGGAGGTAAAGAAAATGGCAGTTAAAATCAGACTTAGAAGAATGGGTTCAAAGAAAGCACCTTTTTACAGAGTAGTAGTAGCAGATTCAAGATATCCGAGAAACGGTCGTTTCATTGAAGAAATCGGCACATACGATATTCTCAAAAAGCCTTCAGAGTTCAAGGTTGACGCTGAAGCTGTTAAGAAGTGGATTGCTAACGGCGCTCAGCCAACTGATACAGTTAAGGCTCTTCTCAAGAAGAACGGCATTATTGAATAATCAGTTACGAAAGGGAAACCAGAATGCAGGAATTACTTACAGTAATAGCACAGGGTCTTGTTGATGATCCGACTGCTGTAAAGGTTACTGCCGATGAGCCAAACGAGGACGGCACAATCGTATATCACATTTCCGTAGCTGAAAACGATATGGGCAGAATTATCGGTAAGCAGGGCAGAATTGCCAAGGCTATCCGCACAATTGCCCGCAGTGCGGCTATCCGCTACGAAGAAAAGATTATGGTTGAAATCGACTGATAACTACAGCTTTAAAGCCTCTGATTTTTTCAGAGGTTTTATTTTTTGCCTGCTAATTCGTTTATTAAATCAAAATCTTGCTAAATTTTAAGGCGGTACTTCACAAATAAAAAGTGTTGTACCGCCTTAAATAAATATTTTACTTGATTCAGAATCTCATTGTCAGGCTGATTCTGTTCTTTTCTGGCTCAACGCTGAGGATTTTTACCTCAACCACATCGCCCACCTTCAGAATCTCAGACGGGTGCTTTATGTATTTATCACAAATCTGCGAGATATGAACAAGCCCGTCCTGATGTACTCCGATGTCGATAAATGCGCCGAAGTCAATTACATTTCTTACAGTACCCTTAAGCACCATATCGGGCTTTAAATCCTTGATGTCGAGAATATCCGAGCGGAGCATTGGTGCAGGCAGCTCATCACGGGGATCTCTTCCCGGCTTTGAAAGCTCCTTGACAATATCGTCAAGTGTTGGCAAGCCGATTTTTAAGGTTTCGGCAAGATTCTTTGTTCCTTTTGCCGATACTCTGTTTGCCAAATCCGAGAATTTGCCCTCTTTAATTTCTTTATCAGAATAATCGAGTAATGAAAGCAATTCCTTTGCACTTTTATAGCTTTCGGGATGAACTCCTGTATTATCAAGCGGATTTTTGCTTTCGGGTACTCTCAAAAAGCCTGCGCACTGCTCAAATGCCTTTGGACCGAGCTTTGGCACCTTCTTTAATTCCGTACGGGAAGTAAAAGCACCGTTTTCCTCTCGATAAGCAACTATATTATTGCATACTGTGCTGTTAAGTCCCGATATTCTTGAAAGCAACGCAGGGGACGCAGTATTGAGGTCTGCGCCGACAGAGTTTACACAACCCTCAACAACGCCGTCAAGAGTTTCACCCAGTCTTTTCTGCGGCATATCGTGCTGATACTGTCCTACGCCAATTGCCTTTGGCTCGATTTTTACAAGCTCTGCAAGCGGATCCTGAAGTCGCCTTGCAATAGAAACAGCACTTCTGAGTGTAAGGTCAAGCTGCGGCAGCTCCTTTGCCGCAAGCTTTGACGCCGAATAAACCGATGCCCCCGCCTCGCTGACTACCATATAATAAACCGGGTGGTCAGCCTCTTTTATTGCATCAGCCGCAAACATTTCCGTTTCCTTGCTTGCCGTGCCGTTGCCGATTGAAATTATATCCACATTGTGCTTTTTGATAAGCTGTAATAGCTTTTGCTTTGACTCCTTTACCTTTGCCTCGGAATGTGTCGGGTAAATTACCGCTGTGTCAAGCACCTTGCCTGTGCCGTCAACAACCGCTACCTTACACCCTGTTCTGTAGCCCGGGTCAAGTCCGAGTACGGTTTTTCCCTTTACAGGCGGCTGCATAAGCAGCTGGCGCAGATTTAAACCAAACACCTTCATTGAATTTTCGCTGGCATTTTCTGTCAGCTCATTTCTGATTTCTCTTTCAATAGACGGAAAAATCAGCCTTGTATATGCGTCCTCACACGCTGCCTTAACTACATCGGCACAACCACAGACAGGGTTTGAAATCATAACCGAGTTGATTGAGTTAAGTGGTTTTTCGCTGTCCATCTCAACACTTACCTTCAAAAAGCCCTCCTTCTCTCCCCTGTTTACGGCAAGCAAACGGTGGTCGGCTATCTTTTTTACAGGCTCTTTGTAGTCATAATACTGCCTGTAAACACTGTCCTTTTCAGTGTCAACGGCGGTAGAAGAAATTACTCCGTACATATTTGTGAGGTTTCTCACACGCTTTCTGATTTCCGCATTATCAGACACAAGCTCGGCAATAATATCCATTGCGCCTTGCAAGGCGTCCTCGGCAGTCTCAACTCCCTTTTCACCGTCAATATATTTCTCTGCTGAGTTTAACGGATCACACTTGCTCTCCTGCTTTAAGATAAGCTCTGCAAGCGGCTCAAGTCCCTTTTTCTTAGCAACAGAGGCTCTCGTCTTTCTCTTCGGGCGGTACGGTCTGTAAATATCCTCAAGCTCGCTCAGTGTTTCAGCCTTTTCAAGAGCAACGCAGATTTCGTCTGTAAGCTTTTCCTGAGAGTCAATAAGAGTGCGGATTTCCTCCCTGCGCTTATCAAGATTGCGCAGATACTCCAGCTTTTCACTGAATTCACGAATCAGCTGATCGTCCATTGAGCCGTGCATTTCCTTACGGTAACGGGCAATAAAAGGAATTGTGTTGCCGTCGTCAAGCAGGGAAATTATATTCTGTGCGTATTCCTCTTTGATTTGAAACTGTTGTGATAATACCTTTGAATAATCCATATTTACTCCATTTAAATCTATTTTATTGATTTTTATTCTTTATCAGAAATATAATGCTTATAACTGCTACTGTAACCTCTGTTATAGGGATTGCAAACCAGATTGCAAAGCCGCCGAATATCATAGGCAATGCGATAAGCAAAACCGAGCTTATAATAATATTTCTCAGCATTGACACCGCAAGCGAATATCCGCCCTTCATCAAGGACTGGAAATAGTAGGTTGAAAGCACATTTACACCCATTGCAAGGAATGCGGTAAAATATATCGGCATAGCAGTCTTTGCAACCGTAAGCGTAGTGTCGGTCAGGTCTATAAAACAAGATGCGACAAATTCGGGGAAAATTATACCCGACAAAGCAAAAACTACGCCCATTATAGTCACTGTTGTGTATGCATATTTGCGTAATTTTGCAATCCTGTCAGCTTGCCCTGCGCCAAAATTAAACGCTGACACAGGCTGAACCGCCTGCCCTACGCCGACAAAGAGAGCATTGAAGAGTATTGCGCAATTTGCAAGAACTCCATACACCGCAAGCTCGGCATTTGAGCAGTAAGTTATCAGCTGTAAATTAAAGACAAAAATAATTACCGCATTTGAAAGCTCTGTTATAAAGCCTGACAAACCGCCCTTTAATATACGGAAAATGTTTTTGAATACCTTAACGGGCTTTGAAAGATGAATTGTATTTTTCTTTGAAAGAAAATGCGTCAGGCATACAAAAAGCTGAACGGTAACGCCTGAAACCGAGGCAATCGCTGCGCCTGCCATTCCCATTTGTGCCGGATACACAAGCACAATATCAAGTACAACATTAACAATTCCGCCTGCTGCAACCGCAAGCATAGCACGGTTAGGATCTTTGTCGCTCCTTACAAAAGCGGAGCAAAAATTCACTAATACACTCGGTATTGAAAAGTAATAATAAAACCGCACATAATCATAAGCGAAATCAAAAAGCTCACCCTTTGCGCCCATAAGCGATAGTATCTGCCTGTCAAAAATATTACAAAGCAGGCAAATAATAATCGCTGCGAACGAAACACCGAGCAATGCGGCTGTAAAGCATTTGTTTGCTTTTTCATCATCACCCGTGCCTTTATGCACACTGAACAGCACAGAGCCACCGATACCAAACAATATGCCTACCGAGAACATCAGGCTGATTATCGGAGTTGTCATATTCAGTGCCGCAAGAGCATTATCGCTGATACCTTTTCCGATTACAACAGCGTCAGTCATCAGATACACGGAAGCAACCACAGCGCTGCCCATAGACGGAAAAAGATAGCGGAAATAAAGCTTTTTTATACTATCTTTTAATAAATCCACAAATACCTCCGGACAAAGCAATGACTCACCAACAGTCAGAAAACCAGCTTTTGGTAAGTCAAACTTAATTCATAACAAGAAGAAAAATCATTTTTTATGATGATATTATTCAAATTTCATATAGCCGTCGTACTGAGCCTTGAAAAGCTCAAAAACCTTATTCAATAGTTCTTCGTCATCAATGCTGACAAACTCTTCGTTTTCATCATCAAGAGATTGGATTTTAAAAATAACAACCTCGTCTGCGTCCGGACTGTTTTCAATAAGAACAGCAAACTCATCGTTGTCATAATCAACAACTCCGAGAATTTCAAAAACAACCTCGTTGCCGTTTTCATCGGTTAAGGCAATCAATGCGCCGTCTTCGTTTATTTCATTCTGAACAGACTTATTCTTATCAACCAAAACAATCACCCTATCATAAATTCTATTATTTGAATTATAGCCCAAAATCGCAATAAAATCAAGTAAATCCCGAAAAATAATGCAAAACAGGCGACAGCCTGAGCCATCGCCTGAATTTTAAACAGAATAATAAATTACATAGTTTGAGGATAATTTACATAGTAATATCCATACCTGCACTGCCTGTACCTGTAAAGCCGCCTGCAACATACTTCTGGAGAGCAGTTACATCGAGTACATTTACTTTATGGTCGCAGTCAACATCAGCACGCATAAAATCTACTTCATAAGGCATATCATATTTAGCAATATACATCTGAAGTGCTGTAACATCGTTAGCGTCAATAACCTGGTTGCCGTCAACATCGCCAACAAGACTCTTAGGAGTTACATCTGTAACTGTTACAGTAGCAACTGCACCTGTCTTAGTAGCATAGTCGAAGTTTGTGAGGTCAATTCTGAGTGTTACATCAGCAAGCTCATAAGGTACAACAACAACGAGGTTCT
>JBJEOV010000023.1:0-3986 GCA_051880895.1 Ruminococcus sp.
GCCCAAACCCGCAACCCTTTAAAAAGGGTTGACCGAAATTTTATCCCCGGGCAGAGAGTAAGCAATAATCTTTAATTTTATTGCCCGACCGAAAGTTTCGTTTTTCAGTTAAATTATTGTTTTCTCACTCTTTAAGCGGAAAATTTCAGCTTAGTTAAACGGAAAGTCAGATATATTTATTTACGGTACTGCAAAGCGTATCCGATAAATTGAAAGGTTAAATTATTATGATTACTCTTTTTGAAAATAAAAGCGAATGCTGCGGCTGCTCTGCCTGCTCTGCGGTCTGCCCTAAAAACGCCATAACTATGACTGCCGACGAAAAAGGCTTTCTCTATCCGTCTGTTGACGAAAGCAAGTGTGTGGAATGCGGAATGTGCAAAGGGGTATGCCCCGTTCAGACCGATTTTTCAGCCGAAAAATACACTCAGAAAACCTACGCACTGAAAAACGCCGACGAAAAGGAAAGAAAATCCAGCTCCTCGGGCGGCGTATTCATTGAGCTTGCAAAGGCAGCCTTAAACAAGGGCGGAGTTGTTTACGGAGCGGCTTTTACAGAGGACTTAAAAGTAAGGCACATAAGAGCTGCGACAGCCGAAGAGCTTGAACGGCTGAAAACCTCAAAATATGTGCAGAGCGATATGAATAATATTTACCGCCTTGTCAAAGCCGACCTTGTATCGGGTATTCCGGTGCTTTTCACGGGTACGGGCTGTCAGGTTCAGGGACTTAAAAAATTCCTCAAAAAGCCGTATGCAAATCTTTTCTGCGTGGATCTTGTATGCCACGGAGTACCGAGCCAGAAGGTGTTTGACGATTATCTTAGCGGAATGGAGAAAAAGTATAAAAGTAAGGCTGTTTATGTAAATTTCAGAGGAAAAGCAATCAAAAACCGAATAATGGATATACTGATTCATTTTGAAAACGGGAAGGTCTACAGCGCAATTAATGAGCATGACAGCTATTATACCTTTTTTTTAAACGGCTATATGATGCGTGAGTCCTGCTATGAATGTAAATTTGCAAGCTGTCAGCGTGCAGGCGATATTTCAATCGCTGATTTCTTAGGCATAGAAAAAGCAGCTCCCGAATTTGCCGACAGAAAGGGGATTTCTCTGTTGATTACAAATACGCTTAAGGGTGAACAGCTGTTCTCAGATGTCAGCTCAGCGTTCAGAGTATTGGAAACTCCCTTTGAATTATCCACAAAACAACAGGCGCTTAATTATCCCTGTAAAAAGCACCCGAATTACACGAAATTCTGGGAGATATATTTATCAAAGGGCTTTGACGCCTGCGCTAAAAAATTCCACTCAATGCCAAAGCTCAGATATTTTATGAAAAGAGTTAAATTTAAATTGAAAAAGATTTTTAAAATAAAATAAAACAAAACAGAGCCGACAGACTGTAGGATACACCACAGCCGGTCGGCTCTGCTTATTTTTGTATGAGCGTTTTTCGTAATTCTCGCTTGAAATTTACAGTGCACTAAATTCTCGGCTTACATTCAAGCAGCACAGTGTAAGAAATAAGGCTATACAATCAGATTTGACTGCATAACCTTTAATCAGATTTATTCGCTTTCAGCCGTTTTCGGTAGCCATAAACCCCAAATAAACCCCAACCCGTAATATTACAGCATTTTTATACAAAAAGAAAAACGGCAAAAACTCAGTGTTTAAGCCGTTTCTTGTTGGTTGCGGGAGCCGGATTTGAACCGTTTTCGCACTCGCTTTGCTCGTTTGACCTTCCTGAAATATAGTCGTTTGTGCGACGGATTATAAATCCGTCTGCAAACTCCTTATTTCAGTTATTCGCCGCACAAAAACAGTCCACCGGACTGTTTTTGCTTGCTCACCTCGGGAACCCTCAGTCCGTCGGTTCGCTTTAATTAAAATAAAAAATAAGCACTAACCTTGCGATTAGTGCCTTGCGTGGTTGCGGGAGCCGGATTTGAACCGACGACCTTCGGGTTATGAGCCCGACGAGCTACCGAGCTGCTCTATCCCGCGATATTTATTGCCGTATCTTTACAGCTTTATTATAATACACCTTTTTTGCCCTGTTGTCAAGGCTTTTTATAAATTATTTTTAAATTTTGTGTGTTTATAAATTATTTTTAAATTTTGTGTTTATAAATTATTTTAAATTCTGTAAGCTCTGCTTATTTATATGTAAAATTATGAAAAATTCCGAAAATTTCGGGCTTTTTGCCGTCTGCAGCAACTTTTATTATTGCATTTTTTGTATATTTTTGGTATAATATAATATACAGCTCATTTGCTGAATAAGGGAGGAATTATTTTATGTGTCAGAATTGTAAGAAAAAACCATTCTACATTACTACGCCAATCTACTATCCGTCGGGCAATCCGCATATCGGTCATTGCTACACCACCGTTGCCTGCGACTCTGTCGCCCGCTACAGACGAATGCAGGGCTATGATGTAATGTTTCTCACAGGTACTGACGAGCACGGTCTGAAAATTGAGCAGAAAGCCGCCGAAAAGGGTGTTACTCCCAAGGAATATGTTGACGAAATCGTTGAAACCTTCAAGAAGCTCTGGAGCTTTATGAATGTTGACTACGACAGATATATCAGAACCACCGACGATTACCACATCAAGACGGTTCAGAAGATTTTTAAGGAGCTTTACGATAAGGGCTACATCTACAAGGGCGAGTATTCGGGCAAATACTGCACCCCCTGCGAGAGCTTCTGGACGGAAAGCCAGCTTGTTGACGGCAAATGCCCCGAGTGCGGCAGAGAGGTAACCGAGGCTAAGGAGGAGGCTTACTTCTTTAAGATGTCGCCGTTTGCCGACAGAATTGAAAAGCTCCTCACAGAAACCGACTATTTACAGCCGAAAACCCGTGCAACCGAGCTTGTAAACAACTTTATCAAGCCCGGTCTTGAGGATTTGTGCGTTTCGAGAACTACCTTTAAATGGGGTATTCCCGTTACCTTTGACGACAAGCATGTTGTTTATGTGTGGATTGACGCACTCTCAAACTACATCTCTGCACTCGGCTTTTACAACGATACCTACAATGATTTTGACAAATTCTGGCCTGCCGATGTGCATATGGTGGCAAAAGACATTATGCGTTTCCACGCTATCATCTGGCCTGCTATGCTTATGGCTCTTGATTTGCCCCTGCCAAAGCACCTTGCCGTTCACGGCTGGATTACCTTTAACGGACAGAAGATGAGCAAGTCGCTCGGAAATGTTGTTGACCCGTTCGTCCTCGGCGAGAGGTACGGCGCAGACGCTATCCGCTACCACATTCTCAGAGAGATGGCTCTCGGCGCAGACAGCTCCTTCTCTAACGAAATTATGATTAACCGCATAAATTCCGACCTTGCAAACGGCTTTGGAAACCTTGTTTCAAGAACGGTTGCAATGGTTGAAAAATATTTCGGCGGCACACTGCCGACTGAGCGTGAAAGCGGAGAATTTGACGACGACCTCATCTCAACCGCAACGGCTCTTCGTGCAATAGTTGACGATTATATGGACAAAACCCAGCTCAACAACGCACTGGCTGAGATTTTCAGGGTTGTTTCCCGTGCGAACAAGTACATTGACGAAACCGCACCCTGGGTGATTGCAAAGGACGAGGGCAAAAGGGCAAGGCTTGCGACCGTCCTCTACAACCTGCTTGAAACAATCAGAATTACAGCTACACTTCTCTCTGCGTTTATGCCTGCAACAATGCCGAAGGCACTTGAGCAGATTGGTGCGTGTGAGAAGTGCGCAGCCTACGAAAACGCAGATAAATTCGGCGTTCTTCCGGCTGATGTAACTGTTAAAAAGGGCGAGGCTCTCTTCCCCCGTATTGATGTTGACAAGGAAATTGAGGAGCTTAACGCTATCATAAAGAACAACGAAAAGGCTGACGAAAAAACCGAAAAGCTCCGTGAGGAAATCGAGGGCGTTGCTCAGATTGGCATTGACGATTTCTGCAAGGTTGACTTGCGTGTG
>JBJEOV010000024.1:0-3868 GCA_051880895.1 Ruminococcus sp.
TTACAGCAATCACAGGTGTTTTGGGAGTGATTCTGGGAATTGCCCAGCTTTGTACCAAAAAGTGTGTTGGTCTGTTGACAATTGGCAGCTATACAGAAACAAGTGCAAGAAAATTTACGATTGTATCGGGAGTTATTTACCTTATTGGCGGAATAGTAACAGCTGTTGCACCCTTTGGAGTAAGTTTTATCAATTCTCAGAATTTTGGTTTCAGTTTACCTTCTGATATTCTGAGCTGGATAGTGATTACAGTAGTTGCAATGATATTGATTGCGCAATTTTCAATACTCAGGAGAAAGATTTGATTTTCAGCAACTTTTCTCACTATGTTTTATACAATAGTTCGGAGAAAATGTATTTTTGAATGGGTGGTTTGATACAGAAAAACAAACAGCCTTCTGCGTGATTTATTCAGTGTTCCCTTAAATAAAGCGGTAAATTTTAGCACAAACAGGTGATAAAGCTACAAACTTATATTGCTGTTTAGCAGGCTTGACGATATTTTTTATTTGATATATAATTCTTACTGAATAAACGGCAACACGCCGTTGCCGTTTTGTAAAAACAGAGAAAAAGGAGCGTTTATGAACAGCGACATCAGAATGATTAATATATCCGTTGAGCTTTGCGGTGTTCTTATGTGCTTAATGGGCATAGCGGTTGTGCTTATCGGACGCAGAATGGAGAAAAAAACAAGCAGATATTTTGCAGCAATATTTGGTTGCCTTGGACTGTATCTTACATCAAATCTCTGCGGCCTGATGTTTAAGGGCAGAACAGATACATTCGGCTTTTATTCGGTCAGAATATCAAATTTTTGTGAGTTCTTTTTCGGATACTTATTGTCACTTTTGTTTACGCTGTATATAATTTCTTGCGTGAACACAGAAAAGACAAATAAAAAAATACGGAATTTCGTTTTTGCTTTGTTTGCAACGGAAGTATTATTGCTTGTTGTTTCACAATTTAACGGAATGATTTATTATTTTGACAGCAGTAATATATATCACAGGGGAGATTTATTCTGGTTCTCGCAGGTAACTGTAATTTGCTCGGCTGTTATTAATTCCTTTCTGATTATTTTTAACCGCAAAAAGCTTTCCAAAAAAGAGATAACGGCATTTTGCAGTTACATTATTCTGCCGGTAGTTGCGCTGACTGTTCAGATTTTCTATTACGGCTTGCTGTTGACTCATTTCTCGGAAATTTTGTCTGCATTCGTAATGTTTATTTTTATTTTAGACGACCAGACGGAAAAATACTGCGAAAAAGAACGGGAAAATTCCGATATGCGTGTTTCGATTATGTTAAGCCAGATTCAGCCGCATTTTCTCTACAATACGCTTACTTCTATCTACTGCCTGTGCGACAAAGACTCAAAAGCCGCCAAACAGGCAATAAGCGAGTTTTCAAAATACCTTCGGGGAAATTTTGAGTCCATAGGGCGCAAAACGCCGATATTTTTTGAAGATGAACTAAAGCATGTTCAAAGCTATCTCGCCCTTGAAAAAATGCGGTTTGAAGATGAGCTTGAGGTTGTTTATGATATACAGGCTCAGGACTTCCTTTTGCCTGCACTCACTATCCAGCCGCTTGTGGAGAACGCAGTCAAGCACGGAGTAGGTGACGCTCCCAACGGCGGTACGGTAAAGCTGTCCACACGGGAATTTCCCGGATACTATGAAATTGAAATAGCCGATAACGGAGTGGGCTTTGATAAAGAAAACTTTGATAAAGACGAAAAAATACATATTGGTATTGAAAATGTCCGCAACCGTCTTGAGCTGATGTGCAACGGTACGCTGTCAATCGAAAGCTTTGTCGGAAAAGGTACGACGGTAACCATAAAGATACCCAAGGAGGGCTGACAAATTATGAATATTATTGCAGTTGATGATGAAAAGCTCGCTCTGGATGTATTGGTAAGCACAATACACGAAGTCGTTTCCGACGCTCAAATCTTTGGTTTCCGCCAGCCGTTTGACGCAATAAGCTTTGCGGAAAATGAAAGCTGTGACATTGCATTTCTTGATATAAAAATGCGTGGTATGACAGGACTTGAGCTTGCAAAGCGTTTGAAGGACATTAACGGAAGAATTAATATAATTTTTGTAACGGGATATTCCGAGTATTCTCTCGACGCTTTCCGTCTTTATGCAAGCGACTATCTGTTAAAGCCGGTTGACGAAGAGCAGGTGAAAAGAGCCGTTGAAAATCTGAGAAATCCGATAAATATTCCGCTGAAGAAAAAAGTAAGAATCAGATGCTTTGGAAATTTTGAGGTATTTGTAAACAATGACCAGCTGGCTTTTAACCGAAACAAAACGAAGGAATTATTTGCTTATCTTGTCGACAGAAGAGGTGCGTCCTGCTCAATGGGTGAAATTACCGCAAAGCTGTGGGAGGATAAGCCCGACAGTGATTCACAGAGAAGTAATTTGCGAAACCTGATTTATGACCTTAAAACTACTCTTGCAAATTGTGGCGTTGACGATATTATTGTCAAAAACAGAAATACTATCAGAATTAAAACTGAGCTTGTTGACTGCGACTATTACGAATTTCTCAAAGGAAATCTGTCAGCCGTAAATACATATCAGGGAGAATATATGCTTCAATACTCATGGGCAGAAATGACAACAGCTACTCTTCCGGTAGTTTAAAATATGGAATTATTCAAAACAAGAAATTATAAATATTATGCAAAATTTTATGCGGTCAGGCAGAAGCCTGACCGCATTTTTGTGTTTTATACTAATTTCTGTTTTTTATTAGGTATTAGTAATCTTCATTATAATCGTAGTCGTCAAACATAAAGTCTGCCCAGTAATACTGCGCCATATATTCGCTGTTGTAGGAATTAACAGCACCCGAGTCAAGCTCCTTAAAGCGGTAGTAATCGCAGTCAAGCTTGCTTACATTTACCGACAGACTGTTGTATTTTTTAAAGACAGCGTCAGCTGCACCGCAATTTTTCAGACTTTTCATCATTGCGGAAATGATTTTCTGAATATAAGCCTGTTGTTTAAGGTCGTAAGGCTCGTCCTCAAACAGCGCCGCCGCAATTTCCTTGATAGTGCAGGAGCTTCCGTGACGGTGAACGAGATATGCAAAAACCTCTTTTGAGCGACTCCTTTCAAAATGAACAGGTGTGCCGTCAGGCGTAAACACATCAAAATTACCAAAGCACTGAACACGAAGAAGAACATCGCTTTTTGGCTCAATAGGATGACGAAGCTCAGCCAGCTCCGCCTCAACCTTTTCCTTTGTTACGGGTTTCATTATATATCCGCTTGCGTGCAGCTTCATAGCGTTGCCCGTGTACTGGTCAAAGCCTGTTACAAAAATTATGTTCAGCTTAGGATTTATATCCTTTAATTTTTTTGCAAGCTCCACACCGTTCATTCCACGCATATGTATGTCGAGAAATGCGATTTCGCAGGGCGGGTTATTGGACGCAAATTCAAGGAGCTGAGAGGGTTTTGCAAAATCAAATATTTCCGCATCCGGCAAAGCCTCCCTTATTGCGTCAGTCAGCATTTCACGAGCCAGAGCCTCATCGTCAGCAGCTAAAATTCTCATATCAATTTTCCTCCTTTGGGATTGTTATTGTTGCAACTGTGCCTTTGCCGACCGCACTTTCAATATTAAGCACGGCATTGCACATTGTTTTAAGTCTGTTTCTCACATTTTCCATTCCTACATGAGTTCGTCCGTCATTCGATTTCTTTAATGTATCAAAGCCTACTCCGTCATCCGAAACAATGACCTCATATCTGTCGTCAAACTCCTTTGTTGCTATCGTAACAGTACCGCCGTCCTCTTTCATACCGACACCGTGCTTTACTGCATTTTCAACAAGAGGCTG